>CAJUNX010000013.1:77903-83809 GCA_910587865.1 uncultured Roseburia sp. | reverse complement strand
TCTCACGCTGTCAAACATCGAGATGGTACAACAGACGACGTTCATCCCCTGCTCCTGCAGCATCGCGCATAACCTGGAATATCGCATCGCGCATTTCCTGCGCTCTTCCTTTGTATAACCCAGGTCGTTTCCAAACACTTCGCGCAGGGTATCCCCGTCCAAAAAAACAGTATTCGGATACTGCTCTTTTAACCGTTCGTAAAGCAGCTTCCCTATTGTTGTCTTTCCGGCTCCTGAAAGTCCGGTAATCCAGTATACAGTTTCCATCACAAACACTCCGTCAAAAAATCTGACACCACATTGCAGCTCCCTCTACGCTTCTTTCAGCTCTGCCTCTACAATGTTCAAGTCATCGCAGTCATCAATCTCATACCAGCCCCGGTTAATGTGCACTGCTTTCAGCTTATTTCCCTCATCAATCATCCCCTGAAGCAGATCGGTCATATACATTTTGAGATAAGTGCGGTCAGTCCGCCAAAGGACTTTTCCTTCTTCCGTGCGGGTTCGTGCCTCCGCACTGATCTTTAAAACAGCTTTCAGACCATTTCCTTTAAACCGCATCAAGCCTATATACTGTGACTGTACTTTACTCAGCTCCGTCGTCTTCTGACCAATCTCCGTCAGAAAATCATTTTCGTCAAACATCAGCGTCTCCGCATCATCCAGCGGATTTTCTCCGCGCATCGACCAGTACCCGTACCAGCCGTCATCCACGATCACCGACAGTTCATCCTCTGTCGAGAGTATTTTCTCAAAAACAGATTTTTCATAGATAATATCCCCGTAGGAAACAATAATGTCTTCTTCTGCTTCCATCAGTTCACGGGCGCACATCAGAGAACATACCATATTCGTCGTCTCAAACTGTTCATTTACAATAAAATGAATCTCCGTATTCTTAAAATACCGCCGCAAAACATCTCCACAGTATCCTGTCACGATCGTAATATCCGTATCCTCAATACCGCAGGCGCGCATGGTGTCGATCTGTCTTTCTATAATACTCTTTCCGTTCACTTTAACCATACATTTGGGCCTGTCATCCGTCAGCGGACGCAGCCTGGTACCCTGCCCGGCCGCCAGTATGATAATCTTCATCTATTCTTCCTTCGCCTTTCCAAATAATTCCCGGATTCTTTTTATATCCGTCTCACAAAACGGCTCCTCACGCTCCGGGTGCCACATCGTACCAAGAATACGCTTTTCCTTATAGCAAATCGCCTCCGCCACGCCATCATCCGTCCATGCAAGTACTTCCAATGGCTCTTTTACCTTATGGCAACCCTGATTATGATAACTGTTTACCTCTGTCACTTCAAATTCCGGTCTTCCCAGCAGTTTATGGTGTACCGCGACATGCCCGTCCACTGACTCCAGCTCACAGCCATAATAATCCAGAATCACCTGCATCCCCCGGCAGAACCCGTATACCGCAATATCATGCGACATGGCGTATGCAAGCAGCTTCTTTTCCACATCGTCCCGCTCTGGAGCATCGCCGCCGTATTTCTCCAAACTGTTTCCGCCGGTCAGGACAATCCCCACAGGCTGAAACTCCGCAAGCATCCCCTCTGCCACGCTCCATACATTCGGAACCGGAACCGGCAGATATCCGCAGGCATCTATAAACCTGGGAATGTTTTGATCTGCACAATCACGTCTTTCGCCATATGATTTTACAAATTCAACCCTCTGGGTATACAATACCGTCTGCATGATAACAAATCACCTTTTCACCTGCCCCATCCATATTCTTGTCGTATATGGCACCTGTATATATTCCTCGCCCTTCCGTTCTATCACATCCCGTATCCTTGCATTAATATATTCAAATTTATCCTTTGACTGGCGCTGAACCGTTCCATGTGATTTCCAGCCTTCGATAAAATCTTCCGCGAGTATCTCATGCAGCACAGTCCCCTCAAGATATATCACTTCTCCAAACAGGTCGCTCTGACAGATAACCTCTGTCTGATCCTCTCTTCTCGTTCCATAACTGTAATCCGTTATCTGTTCTTTTAATATCGCTTCAATCTCTTTCTGAAGAGGGTCATTCAGATCCCTGTGGTTCCACATGCACGCAAACCAGCCACCACTCTTTAAAATACGATCCGTTTCTCTGAGCGCCAGTTGTCTGTCACATACATTAAAGGACGAGCCAAATGTCACCAGATCAAATTTATCATCTTCCATCCCTGTATGCTCTCCGACACCCTCGTACCACCGGACATTCTGATACTGCGCCGTTCTTTTCACGCCATTCGCACGCATCGCATCATTTGGCTCAACTGCGCATACATTCAGTCCGTATTCCGCCAGTTTTAATGTCAGATGCGCGGCGCCCGCTCCAATATCACAGGCTGCATCTCCTTTTTTAACCCCCGCCGTCTGCAGCATTTTTTCAATTGCGGTCTGTGCATAATCTGGTCTTTTTAAATACGCCTCCGCCAAATCCGTATAATCCCACTCTGTCTTCATTTTATTTTCCTTTCACCTTAAAGTCTTTATCATTTTCCCCGATGCATCAATCTCAATGTACATGGCATCTTTATATCTGGCAAACTGCTTCTCTCCAACGCCAACCGCTGCCGGTATCCCAAGCTCGCCCGCCCGTATTGCCATATGGGAATTCGCCCCACCATACATTGTCACAAGTCCGCTGATTCCGCGGGAAAAGACCCAGTCATACCCCGGATCCGCACTGGGGATCAGGATAATTTTCCCTTTCAGATCACTTACATCCTCCGTCTTTCCCAAATAACACACTTCTCCGGTCGTTCTCCCTGACGTAATATAATTCGGTTCCGAATCCGGATAATAGAACCTCATCACGTCGTCTGCCTCTGTTATCACAGGCGGCAGCGTCACCGATTGTGTTATCTGATAAAAAACCTTTCCCTGCTGAATCGAATGCAGATATTCTGTCTTTATATCGCGCGTGGAAGAATACAGATCATAGATTGTTCTCACATTTAAAAAGGCGCAGTCCTCTCTGTCGATCCCTCTCTCTTTTCCAATCTTCACAATCAGTTCCATGGCTTTGCTCAAATTTCTTGTAAATGCGAATTTTCCGTATTCCCGCCCCTCAATCACAGTCTTAATAAAGTCCATCAGATCAAGAATGTCATTGACAAGCCCGTTTTCGAGCAGTTTCTGTTTTAACTGATTCAGCTGCTGCAGCGACAGCCGGAACTCTTCTTTTTCTTCCGACTCGTTTTTCCCTGCTTCTTCTGCCGGGATATTCCACGCAAAATAAAGATCCGGCGCTTCGTCGTAGCGCTGTGAGGTAATATCATATGTTCCCGGTCTGAGATGCCCGTATTTTTTCAGGAAAGCATCCCGGGACAACTCCTTAAAATCTGCCTTCATGTCAGAGCTCACTGTGTTCACTCCGTTCATGAACCGGTCATAATCCTGCTTTGTGATAATACCACATGTTACAAGAGACTGCAGAATCTGCACTGCAATAAAAGCTCCTCTCGCCAGTCCTGCAAACGGAAGCGTACCGTACCGCTTGCAATCCTCCAGCAGCCAGTATACCTTTTCCAAATCAGACAGTCCGCTTTTCATAACCTCATCGTAACGCTGATTCAGTGTTTTAATTTTCGCATAGTCTTTACGCCACAGACCATCTTCATGATCTATAATGTGATTCGTGACATTTCGCAATGCATCTGTTATCTCTTCGATCTCGTCATCTGTGAATTCATATTTTTTCAAAATCTGTATCCGCTCCGGCAGATCCAGCGTATAGCAGGAAAATACAATATCAAATTCTGCTTTGTCATGCTTTTGCGGATTTTCAATCAAACAATTCAAATAGTAATTCACCAGTTTCTCACTGAGTTCCTCATTCAGCTCCGCCGGGACAAATGAGTTAAAGCTTACCCGCACATCAATATATGGCAGTCCGGCAAAATCCACCATAAGTGGAAAGCTTCTGAGATTACGATAACCGTAATTATCCCGCTGATAGGCCCATACATTATCCGTAATGATCTCACGGTACAGCGATAATGCCAAAGGTTTCGGCCGAATTCCGATCATCTCCGCAGGATTCCAGTCTGTCATAACGCTGTAAACTGTGGTTTTTCCGCACAGAAACGGTTTCTCACACTGTTCCTGTCGGATCTTTCTTCTGATCAGTTCCAGCTCTCTTTTTTGTGCTTCAATATCCGCCTTCACCCGCTGGACGCAGAGCGATCTCACCTGTAAGATATACAGTTCCTTTCCGGCGAAGGCAAACTCAACATCCAGATTATCCTGCCCAAAAAATAGTTCAAGCTCGTGTAATGCCTGACAAAGTCTGTTCATTTCCTCGGGTTGTTTTTGAATCTGTTCATTCTCAGATTCTTTAAATCTGTAATATAGTTTATTACGTGTACCCTGGCCGGAAGTGATCGCAGACGTTGATCCATGGTCATCATAGTTTATTACGTAATAATTTCCCATTGTGTTGGGATCCAGCGTAAATACCACCCCGCAGATCCTCACATCGGACAGCATCGGCTGCACCAATACCTGATTTGCTGTATTATCGTCATCGTACGAAGCGATCACGGTCTCTGCCGCCTTTTGGAATGCCTCTTCGCCCGATACATCCGCCACTGATTCATATTTGCCGGCTTCAGAGCTCTGCTGTGTGTCCTCTGAAAGCGAGCTGCTCCGCACGATCACGCTTTCATGCCACTCAAACGCAGAAAACTCTTTTCTGATCCGTTCCTGTGAATGTCTCCATTCATCCACCGTAAAGGTAAATTGCGGCAGCACCTTTGCATAATTTAATTTTTGATAGATCTGCGCAAGCGTTTCCGCCTTTGTGCCAAGTCTGTTCATCTTTTCACCGTTCTACTATGCAGATGCGTTTCTGTGACAGTAGTAAATTTTCTGAAAAATACTTGATTTCTTTATATCCTCACACGCAAAAAGGGAGCCATGACGATACTATCCTCATGAATCCCCGCATTAGACTTCATATTGTATACATCCATGTATCTAATATATCATCCATGATATAATCGCTGTCCTATATATCGGCGACTTTATGCTTTCACATAACCCCGGCATGAAATCTCCATGATATACCAGCAAACCGGCAATTTTAGCCTCTTAAAATATTCTTATTTACAAATTCCCTCTTCCCAAACACTCTAAAGGATGTTGTGATAGCAAATATAGTTTTATATTCTTACACGACAAACGCATGAGTAAATAAAATGTGAACAAACTATCCCATTATCCGTTATAATGAAAATAAAAAACGGAGACAGGAAATACGGAACAATTATACGTCAGTATTTTGAGAATGCGCAGATATTCGCTGAACTGAGGAACGGATGTGGTTATAAGAAAACAGTGGAAAAGGCCTGAAAAGCATTGGGAAGGAAAAAAGACTATCCAAAGGAGAGAAACAGAGACATACCGTTATTATATCAGCAGCCTTTCCGAAGAGACCGGACTGTTCAGCCGGGCGGTGCGGGGGCACCTGGCGGTGGAAAGCATGCACTGGCACCCGGATGTGACATTTAAAGAAGATGCGAATACCGCACCTGACAGAACAGCGGCACAGAACCAGAATATCATCCGGAAGTGGTGTCTGAGCATGCTAAAACTGCTAGAAATACGCAGGAAAAAGATGTCACTGTGAAGGAAACGATTCAACATAAGTTTTGCACCGGCACAGTTTATTGAAGAGCTGATGCAGATTTATAAATCAGCAATTCAGGATTTGGAGGGAGCAGACATTCATTCGTATGTCGTACAGTATAACAATTCCCTCTTCTCAAACCCTCCAAAGCATGATATAATCACAAATATAGTTTTTCTGTTTTATCGTAAATCTTGCACCATTCGTCTGTCACGTGGTATAATCATACTATCCAAAGGAGCTGTACATGAAACACCCC
>CAJUNX010000013.1:0-77803 GCA_910587865.1 uncultured Roseburia sp. | reverse complement strand
AAAAAGAGGCTGAAAAAAGAGGGCTCGAAATCGGCGAACAGCGGGGATTCGAAATCGGCGAACAGCAGGGGCTCAAAATTGGTGAACGGCGGGGACTTGGCATCGGCATTCAGGGCACGGTTGCCGCGCGCCGCGAATTTGGGCAGACTGATGATGAGATCAAGGCTGCCATCATGAAAACCTACAGACTTTCCGCAGAGGAAGCTGCCGAGTATCTGTAAACAACATCCGGTATTTACACTGGCAGATCAGAATAGTCCTTCTGATCTGCCAGCAATAAATCGTTGCCCGCCCCTCATGAATCAGATCCATTCACACTTTAGCACACTCCACCCTCTCAATCACACACTCATGCCGCTTCTCCCCGCCATCCTTATCATAATTCACCCCGACCAGCAGAATCTCACCCGCATATCCTTCCAGCGCTTTTGTATACCGTTTGTCCTTTATCTGCTGTATCGCAGCTTTCGCAGATTTATCATACTTTAGTTCAACTACAATCGCCGGTTCCCCTGCAGATGGCAGCGGCAGAAACACAACATCCGCAAACCCGCGCCCCGTCGGCATCTCCCGGATCATCCGATAGTCTTTTCTCGCACTGTAGTACGCCAGCCCGATCGCCGCTCCGAGTGAGCTCTCATCATTATAGGCCAGGATCGAGGCCACCTCCATATGCGCCCGGTCCAGCCCTTCTGCGACCGCATCCGCATCGCCGCGGAGCGTATCCTCAAGCAGCCTCTCCGATGCCTGAAGCACGCGCATGACCTCCGCCCAGCCGCCCACACTCATGGCATTCTCAAATTCCTCAATGATCTCCTTATTCGGAATAAATGCTTCCCTTGTCTCCGAGTCATAACCGAGGTACCCCAGGTGAATCAGCAGCGTCAGAACATCGTTCTTTGTCTGAAACGTGCGCATGTCATTCTGAAAACTGCGTGTATTCACACCGACATGTCCCCCGCCAAGCATCCGCACAAGATCTGCCCGCAGACCGTCAAAATCCATATCCATATATACTTTTAACGCCTCATAGGTCTCTGTGGACGTCCAGTAATTGGAAAAGTTTTGAAATGTCATCGCCGCTACGACAGACCTCGGATTATAAATATGCCGGAATTTTTTAAAGCAGTATCCGTCATACCAGCTGCCCGTCTCCTCATAGCTCATACCAAATCGCTCACACAGACCCTTTACCTCATCCTCCGTAAAACCGGTATACTCCTCAAGCGCATACTGATCCGTCATGGAGTATTCAAAAAACATATTTAACGCCGAATGTAGTCCGTATTTTTTAACCGGCAGAATCCCCGTCATGTACGCAAGCGCCACATATGGCTGATCCTTCAGCAGGTTCCGCAGGAAGTCCAGGTACTGCCTCTGCAGTTCCTCCGCCTCCTGCCGTTCCCGCATCACACAGTCCCACTCGTCAATCAGGAAAATAAATTCCTTCTCTGTCTTCGCATAAATCTGCTCCAGCGCGGCCGCCAGGACGCTTTCCTGCCCGTCAAAAAGCTCTCCGTACGCCTCGCGAAGGTCGCGGATCACAAGTTCCTCAAGGTACTCTGTCACCCCCTGATGCTTCGCCCGGATCAGAAACTGCTGCATATTCAGATAAATCACATCATACCGGTTCAGATGCTCCGCAAACGACGGATCACGCTCTATCTGAAGCCCTGCAAACAGCTCCCCCGAATCGCAGCCACGGCTGTAATACGCCGCAAGCATCTTAAGCGCCATCGATTTGCCAAAGCGTCGCGGCCTGCTGACACAGATAAATTTTTCCTCCGTATTTAATAATTCATTCGTGCGGGCAATCAGCCCCGTCTTATCCACATAGATCCTGGAGCAAACCGATTCCCGGAATCCTTTATTCCCCGGATTCAGGTAAATTCCCATACAGCACCTCCCTCATCACAACACCCGCTCTCCGGCGCCTCCGCCTTACTGAGACATCCCGCTTTCACCCTGACTGTAAATCCATCCCGACATTTGTAAATTTTCTCTTTCAAAACAGGCCCGAGTATGATAAAATAAGACCGAAGAGATCATATTCGGGGCAGCAATAAAAGGAATCTTCTACAAAAGATAAACTGCTCTGAATATGATCCCTCTTCATATATAGAATCAGACCAAATTCTGATCGGTTCCATCATCCTCTGTCAGACGCAGCCCTCTCAATCACACACTCATGCCGCTTCACTGAACCCTTCATCCCCCGGATTTAGATAAATTCCCATGCAGCACCCCCTTCAGCACGCCATCCCTTCAGGCACTTCCGCCTTCCTGCTTTCATCCTACCACAACGGTCAGTCTCCGTCAACGAAGCCGGATCCCATTTTCAGATCCAAGATTTCCTCTTGACATTTCATCGTCATGTGATATTATACACATAACGATATTCAGGAGGAAGGATCTATGGCCATCATTTATCAGACCGACAAACGGTCCGGCATCACCTACGCATATGAAGCATCTTATCAGTGGGACAAAGAAAAAAAGCAGTCCCGATCCAAACGCACGCTCTTAGGAAGGGTTGATCCCGACACCAAAGAGATCATTCCGACCGACGGCAGAGGGAAAAAGAGGGCCGGCGGCAGTCAGACCGGCCACTTAGACGCCCTCGAGGCCGAGGCGATCTACATCATCCGCGAAGTGGCAGCCGAATGTGAAAAGCCGGTCATGCTCTATTCCATCGGAAAGGACAGTTCCGTCATGCTGCATCTCGCCCTGAAGGCATTTTACCCGGAGAAACCGCCCTTTCCCTTCCTGCACATCGACACGACCTGGAAGTTTCGGGAAATGATCGCTTTCCGTGACCGTATGGCGAAAGAAAAGGGAATCGAGATGCTCGTCTACACCAACGAGGAGGGTGTCGCGCAGGGCATCAACCCGTTCGACCACGGCTCCGCCTACACGGATATTATGAAGACACAGGCCTTAAAGCAGGCTCTCAGCAAATACGGCTTTACCGCTGCCTTCGGCGGCGGGCGCAGGGACGAAGAGAAGTCCCGGGCAAAGGAGCGGATCTTCTCATTCCGCAACAGCGAGCAGGCGTGGGATCCGAAGAATCAGCGGCCCGAGATGTGGAAGCAGTATAACACGCAGCTTCACAAAGGCGAGAGCATGCGGGTCTTCCCGATCTCGAACTGGACGGAAAAGGATATCTGGCAGTATATCGCCAGGGAGAACATCGAGATCGTCCCCCTGTATTTTGCCAAAGAACGCCCGGTGGTATACCGGGACGGCAACATCATCATGGTGGACGATGACCGGATGCGGCTTCTCCCGGGCGAAGAGATCCGGCATAAGAGCGTCCGTTTCCGGACCTTAGGCTGCTATCCGCTGACCGGCGGCGTCGAATCCACCGCGGACACTTTGGAGGCAATCGTCGCAGAGACGCTTGGCGCGGTGACCTCGGAGCGGACGAGCCGCGTCATCGACCACGAGGCGGCGGGAAGCATGGAACGCCGGAAAAGGGAGGGATATTTCTAAGATGGAAGGATTATTAAAATTTATCACCTGCGGCAGTGTGGACGACGGAAAATCCACGCTGATCGGGCATATGCTCTACGATGCCAAGCTGTTATTTGCCGATCAGGAACACGCCTTAGAACTCGACAGCCGGGTCGGAAGCCGTGAGGGAAAAATCGACTACTCGCTCCTTTTAGACGGCCTGATGGCGGAGCGCGAACAGGGAATTACGATCGACGTTGCGTATCGCTATTTTACCACGGAGCGGCGAAGCTTTATCGTCGCCGACACTCCGGGGCATGAAGAATATACCAGAAACATGGCCGTCGGCGCATCCTTTGCAGATCTCGCGGTCATCCTCGTCGACGCCACCCAGGGGATCCTCTCTCAGACCAGGCGCCATGCCAGAATCTGCGTTTTGATGGGGATCCGGTATTTTGTCTTCGCCGTGAACAAGATGGATCTCGTTCACTACAGCCAAAGGGAATTTTTAAAGATCGAAAAGGAAATCCGAAAGCTTGCCATCGATCTTGAGCTTTCTCATGTGACGGTGATCCCGGTTTCCGCAACGGAAGGGGACAATATCACGTTAAAATATTCCAACATGCCCTGGTACGCCGGCCAGACGCTGCTCGACTACTTAGAAACCGTAAATATCGAAGAAGGAACCGAAGAGCCCGGCTTTCTGATGCCCGTGCAGCGCGTCTGCCGGCCGAACCACTCCTTCCGCGGCTTCCAGGGACAGATCGAGTCCGGAACCGTGCAGATCGACGATGAGATCACCATTCTGCCGAGCAGGGAAAAGGCCCGGGTTGCTTCCATCCTCGTCACGGATCAGAAATCCGTATTCGCCCGGAAAGGGCAGGCCGTCACCATCTCCTTAAACAGGGAGGTCGACGTCTCCCGCGGCTGCGTCCTCGTTGCGGACACGGAGCTTACGGTCAGCACCATGTTTACGGCCACGATCCTCTGGATGGATGATCAGGAGCTGATGCAGGGGAAAAATTTTCTGATTAAGCTCGGGACGAAGACGATCCCCGCCTCAGTGATGGACATCAAGTACCGGATCGATATCAACACCGGGGAGCAGATCGCGACCTCAAAGCTCTATAAAAACGAAATCGCGGTCTGTGATATCGCGACAGCCTCCCCGATCGTCTATGATACGTTCTCAGGCCATAAAGGGCTGGGAAGCTTTATCCTGATCGACCGGGTGACCAATATGACCTCGGCCTGCGGGGTTGTGGAGCATTCACTGCGCCGCTCGGAAAATATCGTGTGGCAGAAGCTCGATATCACGCGGGAAATCCGTGCCGGAAAAATGGGTCAGAAGCCCGTGACGCTGTGGTTCACCGGTCTTTCGGGTTCCGGAAAATCCGCGCTTGCAAATGAGATTGAAAAGCGCTTAAGCCTCGACGGAAAATACACGATGCTTCTGGACGGCGACAATATCCGCATGGGCTTAAATAAAAACCTGGGCTTCGAGCCGGAGGACCGGATTGAAAATATCCGGAGGATCGCGGAGGTCGCAAAGCTGATGAACGACGCCGGTCTGATCGTCCTCACCTCGTTTATCTCACCGTTTGCAAGTGACCGGCAAAACGCGAGAACGATCATCGGCGATGAAAACTTTATCGAAATCTATGTGAGCACCCCGCTGGAGGAATGTGAGCGGCGTGATGTCAAAGGACTCTATCAGAAAGCCCGGACAGGAAAGATCCCGAACTTTACCGGCATTTCCAGCCCGTATGAAGCGCCGAAGCATGCAGAGATTGTGATCGATACCGGCAGACAGCCGCTGGAGGAATCGGTGCGTATCGTTTTGGAACAGCTGGCGCCGTATCTGACCGACGATGCCGGATGACCGGATGTCATCACAGAAACGACCGGTCGGGAAGACCGGAAAAGAACATGGAGGTTCGCAATGAAACACAGAATACATTCATCTGTCACATCGTCCGGCAGACGGACGGCGGTTCATTCCAGGCTGGCGCTGACACCCGACGGTCCGGCTCTCCCGTTTTTTGCACGGGGCAGACGGGCGGCGGTTCGTTCCAGGCTGGCGCTATCGCTCGCCGGACTGGCTCTCTCGCTTCTGGCTGCGGGCTGCGGCGGAAATCCGGGCAGCGGTTCTGCCGCGGATTCTCCCTCCGGTTCCGCCGGCGGCGGTTCCGTCGAGCTGTTAAACGTATCCTACGACCCCACCCGGGAATTTTATACAGAGTATAACGATTTATTCTGCGCTTACTGGAAGGAGGAGAGCGGACAGGACGTCACAGTCGTTCAGTCGCACGGAGGCTCCGGCTCCCAGGCCCGCTCCGTCATTGAGGGAAATGAAGCCGATATTGTCACACTGGCGCTCGCACACGACATTACCGCGATTGAGAATGCCGGTCTGATTGAGCCCGGCTGGATCAGCGAATTTTCGGAAGACAGCTCTCCCTACACCTCGACCATTGTCTTTCTGGTGCGGAAAGGAAATGAAAAGCAGATCAGGGACTGGGATGACCTGATCCGCGATGACGTCGAAGTCATCACGCCGAACCCCAAAACATCCGGCGGCGCATGCTGGAACTTCCTTGCCGCGTGGGCTTACTGGCAAAAACAGGATGGCGACGATGAGGCGAAAACCCGGGAATACATGAAAATGCTCTATGAACATGTGCTGGTACTGGATTCCGGCGCCAGGGGCGCGACAAATACTTTTGTAGAAAACAGACAGGGCGATGTGCTGATCGCCTGGGAGAACGAGGCATATCTGTCGATGGAAGAGCATCCCGGCGAATATGAGATCGTGACACCCAGCGTCAGTATCCTGGCACAGCCCTCCGTGGCCGTCGTTGATCAGAATGCCGCGGAGCACGGCACAACAGAACTCGCTGATGCTTACCTGCGGTATCTTTACAGCGATGAAGCGCAGCGGCTTGCCGGAAAAAACTATTACCGCCCTTCGGATGAAACGATTCTGCAGGAATTCTCCGGACAGTTTCATCTGGACATGAATCTTGTCACCATCGATGAATTTGGCGGATGGGACCAGGCTTATGAGGATTATTTTCAAGACGGGGCGGTTTTTGATCAGATTTATGCGGAATGATCAGGCAGAATCCGGTTTCCTGCGGATGTCCGCCAAAATCAGGTGAACCAAAGCCCGGCCTGACGCACGCCATTACATGAGTCAGCTATCCGTGCAGGCCGGTTCACCGCTCACGGAACGAAAAACAGCAGAGACCCTGCAAAAGGAGCTTCAGACAAATAATGGAACAGCAGATCATAAAAATAAAAAACAAACACGGCGTCCGCGTCATACCGGGTTTCGGACTCTGTATCGGCGTGACACTGTCCATGCTGGGCTGTCTCGTCTTAATCCCGCTCGCCTCCATCTTCGTAAGCGCTGCCGGCCTGCATTTTTCCGAATTTATCGAAGTCGTCACCTCGCGGCAGGTCATCTCCGGCTATGTGGTAAGTCTCTCCTGCGCCTTCTCTGCCGCTCTGATCAACGCCGTCTTCGGCATGGTCCTTGCATGGGTGCTGGTGCGCTATGAATTTCCGGGGAAACGCCTGATGGACGGGCTGATCGAGCTTCCCTTTGCACTGCCTACATCCGTGGCAGGCATTGCTCTGACCGCCCTCTATTCCGACCAGGGATGGATCGGCGCCCTCTTTGCCAGGATTGGGATAAAAATTGCCTACACCCGGATCGGAATCACAATCGCCATGGTATTTGTGGGAATTCCGTTTGTCGTAAGGGCCGTACAGCCGGTGTTGGAAAAGCTGGACCGGCAGTATGAAGAGGCCGCCATGATGCTCGGCGCCGGAAGAATGCGGACATTTTTCCGCGTGATTCTGCCCGAACTGTTTCCGGCGCTTCTCGCCGGTTTCGGTCTCGCATTTGCGCGCGGCATCGGAGAATACGGAAGCGTGGTGTTTATCGCGGGAAATATTCCGAATCAGACACAGATCGCGCCGCTTCTGATCATGACAAAGCTGGAGCAGTACAAATATGCGGATGCCACCGCAATCGCGCTGGTTCTGCTGCTGATCTCGTTTCTGCTGATGCTGCTGATCAACTCGGTGCAGATCTACATGCAGCGCTTCAGCAAAGGGTAACCACAATGCCCCTGTAACAAGAGATAGAGGAAAACCCATATCGACAGAGCAGCAGCCGAAAATAACGGAAATCCCTATTCATATTGATAGGACTACAGATGACGGCAGCAGAAAACCAATATTGACAGAAAGGCAGCAGAAAATTCCCATGAAAAAAGAAACGGAACCGGATTACAAACAGGATATCGCTGGAGACGGCATTCATTCGCTGCAAAAGGTTGTTGAACCGCATCAGGATCAGGGAAGCCTCGCCGTAAAATATGTGCTGATCGGCGTCAGCGTGCTCTTTCTGACCCTTATGCTGATCCTTCCGCTGGCCGTTGTGACGGCAAACGCGCTGCGGGAGGGCTGGGTCGTCTACAGAGATACGATCCTGAATGAATACACCGTAAAGGCGCTCGGGCTGACCGTCCTCGCAACCGTTGCGGCAGTTGCGGTCAATACCATATTCGGCATCTTTGCCGCTTATCTGCTCTCCAAATTTTATTTCCGCGGACGGCAGGTGCTGGCCGCGCTGATTGATCTTCCGTTTTCCATCTCCCCGGTCATCGCCGGGCTGGTGTTTATCCTGACATTCGGAAACATCGGATGGATGGGCCCGTTTTTAAAAGCCCACAACATTAAAATCGTATTTGCCGTCCCGGGCGTGATCCTGGCCACCATATTTGTCACGTTTCCGTTCGTCTTTCGGGAATTATTTCCGGTCTTAAACGCGCAGGGGAAGGACGAGGAGGAAGCCGCCGCGCTGATGGGCGCGGGAGGATTCACCATTTTCTGGCGGATCACGTTTCCTCATATAAAGTGGGCGCTGCTTTACGGAATCATCCTGTGCACGGCCCGCGCGATGGGAGAATTCGGCGCCGTGTCAGTCATTTCCGGTCATCTGCGGGGCAAAACCAACACGCTCCCGCTGCATGTGGAGATCCTGTACAACGAATTCAACACAACCGCGGCGTTTGCGGTGTCATCCATTCTCGTAATTATGGCTGTTGTGATCCTGATCGCACGGAATCTGGCTCAGCATCGCACCGGCTTCTGACCAATATACACCGCCGGTTACGCCGTCGCCGCGTTGTCGTCAGTCAGCAATGCCGCCGGTTTTTCCGGTGAAACGGAAACAAAGCTGAGGCATGCAGCACAGGTGAATCAGATACGCCGAAAGGAACGATTATTATGTATGTAGAAATGAGACAAATCAATAAGACATTTGACGGTTTTCAGGCATCCAGGGATGTGACCTTCGGAATCGAACAGGGACATCTCGCCGCGCTTCTCGGCCCGAGCGGCAGTGGCAAGACAACCATACTGCGGATGATTGCCGGCCTTGACACACCGGATTCCGGCGACATCCTGATCAACGGCACGCGGGTCAACAACCTGCCGGGCAGCAAACGCGGAATCGGCTTTGTCTTCCAGAATTACGCGCTCTTCCGCTATATGACCGTCGCGGACAATATCGCCTTCGGCCTGCAGGTGCAGAAAAAAGGGAAAGGCGAGATCCGCAGCCGGGTCGACGAGCTTCTGGAGCTGATCTCCATGCAGGACCTCGGAAAACGGTATCCGCATCAGCTCTCCGGCGGCCAGAAACAGCGCGTGGCCTTCGCCAGAGCCTTAGCGCCGAATCCGCAGCTTCTCCTCCTCGACGAGCCTTTCGCCGCCATCGACGCCAAAGTGCGCCGCGAGCTTCGAACCTGGCTTCGCGACATGATCGCGCGCGTCGGAATCACCAGCATTTTCGTGACACACGATCAGGAGGAAGCCATGGAGGTGGCCGACATGGTGATCGTCACAAACCACGGCGCGGTAGAGCAGATCGGTACCCCGGAAGAAATCTGCAGCCAGCCGCAGACGGACTTTGTGCGGGATTTTATCGATGCCAGGCGGTTTATGGCCATGAAGGCCGCGGCAGAACGGCAGTAAAAGCGTCATGTCTCATTCCGCCCTCGTGAGGGGAGGAAAACTGCCGCCTGTCTGTCCCTCTCACACCAGTTCCACATCCTCGATCATAATCGGTTTCCCCGTCATCCGGTACAGTTCCACCACGGAACTCATATCCCCGTAGTACGCATCCGAGAGCGCAATCGCCCGGTGGAGATCCGCCGTATCATCATAGATTCCCCAGTCCTGCGCCCTGTACTCCTCCGTCAGCGCCCTGTACTCCTCCGAGAGCTGCGCGGAGACCGACCTGCAGGTCGTCAGGCTCAGCGGATGCGGCCGCCACAGCAGGACGACATCGTCGCGCTTTTGCAGCAGATCAAATACGGATCGGATCTTTTCCAGCACCTTTTCCCGATGCTCCAGGATCTGCGTCACGGTCGTATTGTAAAGGATCACCTTTTTAAAGCTGCCGTCGCTGTTTGTGATTTTGCGCCGCCAGTCATCGGGGATTTCCACATTTTCCCGGGTCGTCTTTAACACCTTGTCGTATTTGGGTGAGCCGAGCGCCACGAATTTCTCCTCCGCATTGCCGACATGACCCTCAATGTGATTTTCTTTTTCAAATTTATGATATGCCTCAATATAAGCCTGACGCACGGTCTCTGACTGCACAATCACCCGATCCGCAAAGATGGTCCCCGGCAGCACGCAGAAGTGATCCTCGATGTGATCATTTGTACAGACAAAGTAAGGGATATATACCAGCATATCCGTGTGCTTTTTTAGCTCCTTCGCATAAAAGGAGGGGTGCACGGAGGTGACATTATTAACATTGTCGTATGGATTATGGATGTAAATGACGTCGGGATGGCGCGCCGCGATATCATATTCCTGCCAGCTGACTACCGGGACATTCTTCGGGAATTTGTCGGCCTCACAGTGAATATCCGTGAAGGTGTCGTCCGGGCCCCTGTCAAGGTAGGGAATCGGAACTACATATGCATCGCAGTCCGGATCCGCAGCCGCGGCCTCCCACACGCTCTCCAGGCAGTCCCACATGGATGCCTTGTAGGGGAGGAATGCGATCTCCAGGCGTTCGGGGAGATTCGTCTGGATATGCTCTTTTATGTCATGGATGGCCTGATCGAGCTCCTGCAGTTTATCGCAGGCTTCTTTCAGGCGTATTCCTGCCTGTCCGGATAGTACTGTTCCCTCCCGCAATGCATGCCGCTTCCCTGATGCCGCAGAGAGCTCCCCTGCCTTCTGCCACAGCTCGTACACCAGCTCACAGTACGCTTCGATCCGCCCGATGACCGCATCGCCGGGCGCGGTTCCCGCTTCGGTCTCCTCGATTGCATTGCCGGCGGCGATCACGGCTTCCTGGCAGCCTGTCAGGAGGTTTCTGGCCTCCTCTGCGCTGCCTGTCAGCAGGAACTGCATCACCAGTTTCTGAGCGTGAAGTATCTTATCAAGACTGTTTTGAATCTGCTTTTTTTTATATTTTCTCATCTCTTCTCCACATCAGCCGTCCGCAGTGCTGTTTTCCTGCAGATCTCTTCCGCCAGCATCCAGTCGAGCTCCGTGTCAATATCTACGGAACTGATCTCCGGCATCACATATTTTCGAATCCGGGTGAAGCCGCCCATTCCTTTATCAGCCAGTGCATGACAGTTGATCACATACAATGCCCCATTGATCTCATAGAGAGCCGCAGCATCCTGCCGCCTCACACCCCCTGCCAGGTCAAACACATGCACCAGGTTTCCGTCCGGCTCCTCCCGCATCAGCGTAACAGCACTCTGCGACCGTTTCACCCCGACGACCATATCAACGTCCTCCGAATAAACCCCGATCGCCTCCCTCACCTGCTGTGCGGTCCGAAGCGGCGATGTCGGCTGGAGCAGAACAACCGAATCATATCGGACACCTTTTTTTTCATAAAATTCCAGCGCATGACGAATCACATCCTCCGAGGATGCCGTGTCCGTGGCAAACTCGTTCGGCCGCACAAACGGCGCCCTCAGGCCTGCCTCCTCCGCTACTTTTATAATCTCTGTATCATCCGTCGATACGCAGATATCTGCATCATCCGCCAGCTCCCTCGCCACATCAATACTATAATGAATCAGCGGTTTCCCGCAAAAATCCCGGATGTTTTTATGCGGGATCCCTTTACTCCCGCCTCGCGCCGGAATCAGAAAAAGTATTCTCATTGTCGTAAAACCCCTTCTTTAAGTCGATCCTGTCTTCCCGAAAAAAACTCTTAATTATCTCCGTGATCTGCGCTGAGGTACTGCCATTCCCGTATATTCCCACAGCCTGATGGCGAGTCCGCTCCGCTTTCTTTACCGCACTCAGAATAGAATGATACTCCGGTTCACAGTGGATCACGCTTTCAGCCATAAGCCGTCCCTTCTGACGATCCCCGATATCAACCGTCGGCGTCCCCAGCACAGGAGCCTCTATAATCCCGCTTGACGAATTTCCAAGCACAAACGCCGCATATTTCACCGCACTCAGATATCTTACCACTCCGAGCGAATCGACCAGCCGGATATTCGAATGTGTGCTGCCAAACCGCTCAAACAAACGATTGACCTCATCCCCTCCGGCGTCCGCATTTGCTTTTGTGACCAGAAAGAAAATATCGCGGCATTCTTCCATCACTCTGCACAGCTCTCCTGCCTGCTGTTTTGCAGATGCATCCTCCAGGGTGACCGGATGAAACGTAACCACCGCATACGGCACTCTGCCTGCCCCGATCATCTCCCGAAGCTCACTTTCAGCAAGCAGCGGTACATGCAGGATATTCTCTGCCCCGAGGCTTCCCACACAGAATACCCTGTCCGGCGTCTCTCCCAGCTGTATGACCCGTCTTCTATATCTGTCTGCAGACGTAAAATGCAAATAACTCATCTTGGTCAGCGCATGCCGGATACAGTCGTCCACGGCTCCTGCCGTCACTTCGCCGCCATGAATATGCGCAATTGGAATCCGTTCATTTGCCGCCGCCGCCGCCACTCCGAGCAGCTCTGTGCGGTCTCCGAGCAGCACGACCATATCCGGCCGGTCATCCCGGAAACACTGCGCAAAGCCCCGCAGCGCATTTGCCATCGTCAGGGAAATATCACAGGGCGTATTCCCTTCTTCCAGGATCGGAATCTCATATGCGATCGGAAAACCGTCTCTTTGGATATCCCGAATGGTAAATCCCTGTTTTTCCGACAAATGACTTCCAGTCACAATCAGCTCAAGCTCAAGCTCATCGTCGTTCAGAATCCTTTTGATCAGAGGCGTCAGCAGCCCGTATTCCGCCCTTGTCGCGGTAACTACAGCAAGCGTTCTTCTCATGGTCACACCTCCAGCAGCTCATCTTCCTCGAAGTCCCGGATCGCTTTACTTCCGATCACTTCGTTCCACCGCATGGGACTAATCCCGTTTCCCGGACGCTTCGTCGTGATATTCTCCACCGTCAGCGTCTCCCCTTTTCGAATCGGTCTCCTTGCTACAATACTTTTTCTCGCCGCCACGATATTTTTCTTCTCGGAGTCCGTCGGGCGTTTTATCCCATTCCCAAGCGCTGATTCTACGTGACGAACCGCACGCACCAGCGCTGCAAGCTCATCTGGTTCCAGACTCGCCTTATGATCCGGCCCCTCCATATTCCGATCCAGCGTAAAATGCTTCTCGATCACCGCAGCACCCAGCGCTGCGGCAGCAACCGAGATCTCAATTCCCGGTGTGTGATCCGAATAGCCAACCCTGCAGCCGAAACTCTCTTTCATGGTCTGCATCGCCCTTAAGTTGACCTCCCCAAACGGTGCCGGGTACTCCGTTGTACAGTGCAGCAGACAGATCTCACCTGCTCCATGTTCCCTCAGAAGCGATACGGCAGCGGAGATCTCATCTGTATCCGCCATTCCGGTCGACAAAACCACTGGCTTTTTCGTTCGCGCTATCTCCATCAGATACGGATAATTGGTAATCTCACCCGATGGAACCTTCCAAAACCGGCATCCAAGCTCATCCAAAAAACGAATACTTTCGATATCAAACGGAGTCGAGAGAAATTCGATCTCTTTCGTTTCACAATATTTTTTCAAACAGATAAAATCGTCCTGTCCGGGCAGAAGCCTTCGCAGCATATCAATCTGGCTTTCCTCCCCGCCAGTGGTCTTTTTCTGATATTCCGCTTTTCCGGCAAATTTCGACACCATTTGCTCGGGCTTTGCCGTCTGAAACTTCACAATATCCGCGCCGGCTTCCTTTGCCGCGTCAACCATCCGGTATGCCAGCTCCAGCGAACCGTTATGGTTCACACCGGCTTCGGCAATGATCAGAATCCTGTTCGATATATCGTTCACTTTTTTCTCCTCTGACTCGAAAGCACCCGCGGCTAAAGGACTCCTGCGCAGCGCTCTCCACTTCCCAACCACCTTTGTCTCATTCGGGACATCCCCAAGCACCAGCGCCCCTGCACCGATCGTACTGTCTCTCCCGATCACAACTCCCTGTACCACCGTCGCATGGGCTCCGATAAACACCCCGCTGCCGACAGACGTCCCTCCGCAGAGTGTTGCCCCGACAGAAATATGCGAGAAACCGCCGATGCGGCAATCATGCTCGACGATCGCCCCTGTATTGATGATCGCCATATCCCCGATCACGGCTCCGGCATTGATCACCGCCTGCTTGCCCACAAAAATTCCCGTTCCAGGCTCTGCATCTGCCGCGACAGCCGCGGACGGATCAACAATATTTGGAAAAAGGAACCCCGTTTCCAAGGCATTCTGACAGAGTTTCCGCCTCAGGACAGTATCCCCGATACTCCCAACCGTAATGAATGCATACCGGAACCCCTCCTCATATAATCGCGGCAGCAGGCCGTCGCCGCCGACGATCTCACATCCCATAATCTGCGTTCCCGCCGGAATGCTATGATCTGTGATCACGATCTCGTCAAATGTATTCAATCGAAGCACTACATCCAGCACGGATCTGCAATGTCCGCCCCCGCCAATCAGAACCAGCTTTTTTTTCTCACTCACAGACCCGCCTCCTCTTTATCAAGGCGTTTTCTCATCTTCTCCAGCTCGTCCATCTCACCCATATCCAGCCAGGCATGTTCCGCAATCGGATAGATTCCGATATTTTCTCCCATTGCCTTATAATGCGCTATGACATCCGGAAAACCAATCTCCCGGTTTTCCTCCAGCTCTTCAATAACACGCGGCTCCGCAATATAGCATCCGGTGTTAGTAAAGAATGAAAAAACCGGTTTCTCACTCATCGAATCAATCCCGCCGTCCTCACCAATCTCCACTACACCATACGGAATCCGAAAATTTTTCAGCGAACAGACCATCGTAATCAGATTCTTCTTCTCCTTGTGCAGCCGGTATATTTTCGAAAAATCTTCCCGGATCAGAATATCGCAGTTCGTGAGGATAAACGTAGAAGAAATCTTTCCTTTCAGCAGGCTTAAGCCTCCACCTGTTCCAAGGGGTGTCTCCTCATCCGCGTAATGAATCTGATAATCCTTCTCAATCTCGTTAAAATAAGCTTTAATCATATTCTTCTTATGATTGACCACCAGATAAAAATCCTTACAGCCATACCGGCGGAACTGATGAATGATATGCTCCGCAATCGGCAGCTCTCCAACCGGAATTAACGGCTTCGGCAAAATCCGGGTATACGGATACAGCCTGGTTCCCTTTCCTCCTGCCATCATCACAACCGGAAGATCGATCTGCCTGTCCTTCGCCTCTGCCCCATCTATCCTCCATAATATTACATCCGTAATTCTCTGTTCTTCATCCACAACGGGAACCGCCTCAATCCCATATTGCTGCATGTATTCCCCGGCCATTTTCCGCTCCCACTCCCTCAGATATTTCGGCCGGTAGTTAGCAACCTGACTGATCGGCGCCTCCAGGCTGCCTCTTTTTAAAATCCATCTGCGCACATCTCCATCCGACAGCGCAGCCCGCAGTTTCCCATTCTCATGGATAAATAAAACTTTTGTCGCATTCTGATTCAGCTGCTCCATCGCCTGCCAGACCGATATGTCAGCCCCTACCAGCATCGTCTCCCAGCTCATTCTTCCTCCCTATTTCAAAACGCGTTATCTCTCATCTGCCTTTATCCATACATTCTGCAAAACGCCCCCCCGGGGTCATTCTGACACATTCAATTCCCGCAGCAGCCCTACTACCTGACAGACCTCCTCCGCCGTCAGGCTGGTACTGCACGGCAGATTAACCACATGCCTCCAGTAATCCACTGCTCTTTCAATCCGATATCTCCGCGCATCAAGGTATGGCTTTTGATCACAGACCAGTCCCCATATCGGCCGCGACTGCACCCGATGCCGCGACAGCCCCCGGATTACGTGATCACGATCCAAACCGTCTTCCTCACAGTACAGCGCATAAAACCATCGGTTACTGCGGGTTCCCTCGCGGAAAGGCAAAAGTCGAAACCCGGAAATCTCTGCGATATCCTGCCGGTAACGTTCATAATTATCGTTCTTTATGGTGATAAATGCTTCCAGCTGCTCTAACTGCGCCAGTCCCAGCGCTGCCTGCAGATTCGTCATCCTGTAATTATATCCGATCTCGTCATGTGTGTAATACAGCTCATCACTCTTCGCCTGGGTGGTAAGATGCTTTGCATGCTTTAAATATGCCTCATCATCAGAAACAATCATCCCTCCTCCCCCTGTCGTGATGATCTTATTTCCATTAAAGGAATAGACTCCCAGATCACCGATCGTTCCTGCATGTTTTCCCGCATAGATTCCTTCTTTATAATATGTTCCAATCGCCTCGGTCGCATCCTCAATGACCAGCAAGCCATACATCCCGGCAAGCTGCATCAGCCGTTCCATATCCGCCATGTTACCAAACACATGCACGACCAGCAGAGCCTTCACCTGTTTACCGGACACCTTCTCAATCAGCCGTCCGTTTACAGTCTCACATTCCTCCGCACAGAACCTCTCCACCTTCGCCGGATCCATGCCGAGTGAATCGTCACAATCCATAAAAACCGGCCGCGCACCGATGTAGCTCACCGGATTCACCGCCGCAATAAAGGTGAGCGCCGGCACAAGCACGACATCCCCCGGCATGACTCCCGCTACAAGAAGCGCTGTGTGAAGCCCAGACGTACCATTCTGGCAGGATACCGCCCCTTTTGCATGCACATAATCCGCAACTGCACGCTCGAATTCATCGACATACGGACCGCCCGTTGACACCCATTCCGTTTCTACCGCTTTTGTCACATACTTTAATTCGTTGCCCTTCAGATTCGGAACAGACAACGGAATAAATGTTTCTTCCATCTGTTTTTCCCCTTTTCGCCGTTACACATTGTAAATATCCGTCTTATATTGTCCGAGATGATCTCGCAGAAATGCAATCGTCTCCTCCAGTCCCTGTGCAAATGTATACCGCGGCCTCCAGTCCGTCAACTCTGTGATCTTTCGATTGCATCCCAGCAGCCGGTTCACCTCACTCTTCCCGGGGCGCAGCCGTTGTTCCTCACACACGATTCGCGCCTCCGGATTAATCTGCCGAATCAGTTCTTCTGCCAGCTGTCCAATTGAGATCTCCTTCTGCGTCGCGATATTGATCTCTTCTCCAACGGTCTGATTCGACTCATAGATAGAAATAAAACCATTCGCTGTATCCTTCACATAGTTGAAATCTCTCGTTGGTGTCAGTGAGCCCAGCTTTATCTCTGTCTTTCCTGCCAGAAGCTGTGTAATAATCGTCGGAATCACCGCCCGGGCAGACTGTCTCGGCCCATATGTGTTAAACGGGCGCACGATTGTCACCGGCAGCTCAAATGAACGGTAAAATGACTCCGCCAGCCGGTCAGCTCCTATTTTTGTCGCGGAATAAGGTGACTGCCCCTGGTAGGGATGCCTCTCATCAATCGGCACATATTGTGCAGTCCCATAAACCTCCGAAGTGGAGGTGACCAGCACTCTCGTTCCCGTCTCCCGGGCTGCCTGAAGGACGTTTAACGTCCCTTTGATGTTTGTATCCACATAAGTGTCCGGCGAATGATAGCTGAACGGAATCGCAATCAGCGCAGCGAGGTGAAAGACCGCAGCGCATCCACGCAGCGCATCCCTCACCCCGTTCGGATCTCTGACATCCCCCTGAAAGATCTCAACATGCCGCATCAAAGACTGCGGAAGCGTATCCAGCCAGCCCCAGGTGTTAAAAGAATTATAAAAAACAAACGCCTTTACCTCATATCCCTTTTTTACCAGTTCCTCGGTCAGATGCGAGCCGATAAACCCGTCTGCCCCGGTTACGAGTATTTTTCCCATAATCGTTCCAATTTCTCCATTCTATTCCATCCGTAAACAAAAAGCTGACCCTATGTCCCTCCATAGCAGTCAGCCTTGTCCTTACTGTATTACTTCTGCCGCAGCCTTTCCAAGTCCTTCAAACTGAATCAGCGCTTCTGCGAATGCCGCTGCCAGCTTCACATCATCCTTCGCGGCGATCGCGTCCCCGACTGCAAGAATGCTCTGATTAAACGCTTCCTTATTGATGCGCTCCTTCCCCTCATTCAGCAGCTCCATCGTTCCGTTCATAACCTGGATCTCCCAGTTCATCGCATCCACAATCCCTTTTATGAACTTATCCGTATCCTCCAGCCGTGCGCCGGAAAGCTCCTTGATCACAATCCCGATGTTCTTCACCAGGCGCCCGTTAAACTCCAACAATACCTCCAGCGCCTCCACCTGTTCTCTTCTGCTGTCTTCCATGATTCACTCACCCTGACCTTCCTGGTCTTCCTTTCATTAAATGTGACACTTTTAATTATATCGGCTATTCATCACGAATACTTTAATCCTGCCTGTCATGACAGCTTCTGCAGCAATGCCATACATTTGTCGACAATCTGCCGGAGTTCGTCATTTTCCTGTTTTAAGTCACGGTACAGCTGATCCAGCGATCCGGTATGGATCTCCCCCAGCACAATATCCTCCAGCAGCTCCACATAATAAGGCGTCATCTTCGCATACTCCCACCAAAATCGCTCAAGCTCATAGCGCACCTCTTCATGGCGCCATGGCTTGGGGCCCGCATAATGCAGAATCGCCGCCATATCCTTTATCTCTTCGTATGTGAATCCCGAGTTGCACGCAGGCCTGATAATCAGATTAAACCTCTTTTCGTCCGCATATATCACATCACCATAGAACAGGTAATTCAGCAGATCCTGATCATGATAGGTCAGGTGGTCTTTCAGCCGCAGCGCCTGCTGCACGAAATATTCCAGCGTTACCTTCTCCCGCAGCTTCTTTAAATTCATCAGAAGGACACCGGCATTAAAATAGGTAAATCCAGGTTTCTCCCGGAGTTCTGCGAACATTGGCGACGTGCTGATGTGGGCCGCGGAGGCAGCGGTCACATCCCTGCACACGCAAAGCGATTTTCCCTCAAAATCCCTGAAATAAAATTCATCAAGCGGCTGGTTTATAATAATATCCGCATCCAGATACAGCACCCGTTCCAGCTCATCCGGCAGCAGATCCGGCAGCGCCAGTCTGAAATATGTCTCAATCGTAATCTGCTCCGTAAAAGGAAGATCCTTCGGGAACAATTCCTTCCCAATGCGGATAAACCGCAATTCCTGCCCATAGGACTGTGCCAGCTCCTCAAAGATATAAACCTGCGCATCGGTCAGATCCGCCGACATCAGCCAGACGCACAGATTCTGCCGCCGGTTATTTTCAAACAGCGACACCAGCATCACATAAAGATACCGGATAAACGCCTGATTGATTGAAACTGCAATATTCATTTTCATCGATGTCCCACCTTTCGCCATCCTTCCTCCCGACAGCCCGCAGAATTGTTCAGCCGGTCAGCAGCACCGGCTCCTCCCGGATGCGGAGCGGCTGCTTTAACAGCCACACCCGAAACAGCCTCTCCGACAGGAATCCGAATATCCTCCGCTGATATGCGTCATATCCGCTCGTATCAATCCTCCGCTCCGCCTCAAAGAGAATCCGGAACAGCCATTCACAATACTCATCCAGAATCTCTTTCCTGGTAATCACCATATTGCCGAGAGAGACAAAATTACAATTCTGACTCCACTGATATGCCGGATCATATTCCGGGCACAGCTCATGGATAATCTTCCCGCATTCCATCCAGTCAGCGATCCGGTGGCGCAGCGCATACTGGTTCCACACACTGCCCTCCTGCGTCATCCCACTGTCCGGCACAATCATGTCATACGTCTGCAGGCATCGTTCGATACTGTCCCGGTTCAGAAGCTTCTGTCCGAGCGGGCCCGGCTCATCCTGCGATCCCCTGCGCACAAAGTACCTGCGGTAATGGCATACCCCCGCCACATCACAGCGCACGTTCTTCCAGATCCAGTACAGCCCCGTCAGCTCACAAAAGGTATCATTTTTCTCGGAAATCGTGTCTCCGGTATCATCTCCGGTATAATTCAGATCTTCTTTGCCGCTTTTTCCGACATGAAGCGGAATATAATATTCTGGTTGCGGCGGCTCGAATTTCCTGTGTGTCATAACATATATCCTGGTATCCACCCTCTCATCTCTCTCCTTTTATCACCAAATATCTCCCGACTTCTCCTTCCGCCGCCGGTATCCGATCCGGCTGCCTGTCTTCCGCCATCGGCGCCGCACGGGTTCGTTATTCCATCGCCGGAATCCACGCAAAATTCTTCACCCCGGTTGAAACCGGCTGATACCCGCCGGCGGCGCCCATGCGGATCAGCCGTTCCGCCGTCTCCACCTCCGCCATCACGCCACGCGAGAGGCGTAGCAGGCGGGGAAACAGCCTCCCCTCTTCTTCCTCCGACAGAATCCCGTCCATTCCCAGCAGCACCGCCGCGTCAAACCGTTTTTCGGGAACGAATATATCGGTTTCGATCTCACGAAAAAATGTCTCCCGATCCGTCACCGAATGATAAATCGTCTCATAAATTTCCAGCGGATATTCCAAAAATACGTCGATCCCACACAATACAATTTCTTCTGAAATCTCCTGCGCCATTGCCTGCCTGGAGATAAATCCCGCCCGCTTTAAAAACATCCCGATATCCAGTACGCGCCTCGGTTTCAGATAGTCCAGCATGCTCAGGTAGAAAAAAATCATATCGGCATCCGTAATCGCTCCTGTCTGAATCATTTCCCCAACCTTTCTACAAACGATAATCCATATGAGCCGTACATCCGTACATGCTGCCCTGCAATGCCGGCTTCCAATCACACACCTGTATTTCACAGCTGACAAAGCAGATCTTCCTCAAGTTCTCTGGCACGCTCCCGCCAGGTGTGCTTTTTCAGCGCGCAGGCACGTCCCCTCTCCGCAATCCGCTGCATCTCTTCCAGGTCTGAGAGCAGCCCGCGAACCTGCTCTGGCAACCCTGCCAGTTCCGTGAGTTCAAACATCACCAGCTCACCCTTACCGTCTCCAAACTCTTCTCTCATATACACGGAACTGTCCGTCACCGCAACCGCACCGGCCAGCATGCCGTTAAATACCCGGTCATGGGTCCCGTCCTTAAACCAGGTCATCGTGCTCAGCACAATCTTTGCGTCCCGCATCTTTTCGACAATCTCTTCCGCAGATACCCTGCCTCCATAATGAAGATTCGGGCTGTCAATCCAGTTGCACTCCTCCCACCCGTATCCGTACAGATGGACGGAAATTCCGGCCTCCACAAGCGTTTTTATCACAAGCTCACGATACCGGGAGGTCGCCAGCAGATCCACATAGTGCAGATCCGCGATCAGGCCGCACAACGCTTCCTCCGACAGGCAGATCCCCTTTTCCATCAGCACGCGCTCGATGGCCGCCTCCGTCGTCTGTTTTGGATCCGCGACCAGAAGACGATACGCCTCATCCCCAATCTGCCTTGCGTCAAACTCTGTATATTTCGCAAAATCCGGGTATATGTTCTGCGCGAACTTCCTCGACAAGCCTCCCGCATAAAGCACATCCATCTGCCGGTCAGCAATCCGCTTCGCCGGCGTCCCGCGATCAATACCCGCATGCGGGAGATACCCGGTGACCGGTATCTGCGGATAAAATCTCTGTATATAGCGCATGTGATTCCGGTCCGTACACAGCACCGCCGCAAACTTCGGCGACCCGTCCAAAGCAGCCTTATAGCAGAACGGATGATCCATGAGAATATTGATGCAGCAGATCCCAAGTTCATCCCAGATATTCTTTCCCGCCACAAGCTCCATGTTATACCCGAGATTATTAAAGGTGATCGCCGCTTTTACCGGCTTTTTCAGAAATCCGGCCAGGCGCCTTAAGCCCTCCTCCGTATTCCCTGAATCAAAGAGCATCGTCTCATAACCCATCCTCTCAAACTCACGCTGCAGCTCACAGGTAAATATGTCCAGCGTATCATAGACTCCCGTAAAAAATATCAAACGTTTTTCGCTCATATCCCTCCGTCCCTATATCGCAAATAATACATAATCGCACGGCCATATTCCACGCCCGTTCAGCCGCATATAAAACCTGTAATCCTCCCGCATATCAGAAATCAGCCTCGGAATCTCAAAAATATCCTCCGGGATATGATAGGTCGAGATCAGCAGCCTGGGCTTTTCTGACCGGATATGTGAGGAGGCGCCTCTGATCGCATCCTTCTCCGCACCTTCGATATCCATTTTTATAATCGATAATGGTTCCTGAATATCCTCATCCAGCGAAGTAACCGCAATTTCCCGGCTGCCCTGATCCAGGATCTTTCCTCCCGCGCTGCCTGCAGTACCATCCATGTACAGAATTCCGGGCTTATCACACACACCCCTCTGCCGCATCACAACATCGGGCAGCTTCCCGACATTCTGCACCAGCTTCTGATAATTTGAGGGATCCGGTTCATACGCATAGATTCTTTTGTACGTTCCGTATGCCCTGATATAACCAAGCACGGAGTCCCCTGTATACGCCCCCAAATCAGCTATGACTTCATTTTCGTCACACTGCAGGATATCTAAATCAAAATAATCCAAAAAAGCCCCTTCACTCAGTCTGTGCAGCTCCTGAATGTCAAACCGGAACCAGTAACGTATAATCCCATTCAGCACTAATTTCGAACGGTAATCGGAAAGCCGCCCATATAGCCATCTGTAGTTTTCCACTTCTCTCTCCATCAGATCCACATGCTGTCTGATCAGTGAGAAGTCATTTTGAGTATAGTCTATCCCGTTCTGCAAAAACAGATAACGGTGCCGCAGCGACAGAAATTCAATCCGCATTCCCTCAGGCAGATTCCTAAACCTGTCGACGACCGACTGATATATGGTATCTGCACCCACATATTTAAAATATTCATACAGCTCCCAAAATCCCCTGTCCGCCATGATTCCGGCACGCCGCTCCAGCGACTGCTCCCAAAGCGCTGTCAGTTGCTCTATTTCACAGACATACCGGTCATATTCACTGTCCACACGCAGATCATATGTCTTTTGGAACTTCAGCCGCTCTGAATGATATAACATTCGGTTCAGCTCGCCTGCCGCCATCTGAATATTCTGTATATCTTCCATGCTTATCCTTCTCTGATGCATCGCGCCAGTAACGCTTTTGATCATTTTTATGACCGATCGGATCTGCTCAGACTCCTTCATTCTCCTCTATCCCCCTTATGCTCTTTTTGTCTCATGCGCTCCGCATATATCTCAATTATATTTGTAAATTCTGTCTCAGTATCCAGCAGGATCGCAGCCCGTTTCTTTGCCTGCTTCGACATCTCGTCGTAATACATCCTGTCTTTCTGATACCGTATAATCTTTGCTTTCATCTCCGCATAATCGCTTACCCAAAACGCATCTCCCGCATTGACCGCAACATCGCCATATCCGATCGTCACAACAGGAAGCCCCATAAACATCGCTTCCACACACGACGTTCCCCCTCCCTGGCGCAGCGGATTCAGATAGAGGTCACACACTTCCAGCCTTGAGAGTATATCGGCACAAAACCCGAAATGCGAGGTGTAATCCCTAAGTCTGGGATATTGCTTTATCCATTCTTCATATTTGTAAAACCAGCCCAAAAAACCGACATGCATATTCCCGGAAACCGTCTCGTCCAGCATCTTCATAAACTCATTCGTAACCTCGGTATCCAGCCTGGCCCCGACAACAATCATAAGGAATTTATCGTCACTTACCCCAAGCTCTCCTCTCGTGATCCGCTCGGCCTGTGCTTTTAAACCGGAAGTAAAAATACTTTCAATCACATCATCTTCATCGTATCCCAGCTCCGCCAGCAGATTCTTCTCACCGGATGTCAGTCTCCGGCTCAGCGTCTGAAACTGCGTCATCGTAAATTCCAAATCACTCGGGCACAGTCCCACTGTCAGCACCGGCAGCATTCTGCTCACAAGATTCGCAAGTATCCCACTGCCGCCAATGGCAATCACATACCCCGGCGCCAGTTTCCGAATGATGCCAAGAAGTTCCTCTATCTCGCTTTGATCCGGCATGGTATCGGAACACTGATGATACGGCACTGTAATCCCCTTCCAGTCCAGCTTTGTTATCTTATTCAGCCCGGGCATATAATTTCCGATTACACTGCCGGCATAGGCAATCCTGCCCGCCTGACTGAGCACCTCCGCCGTGTTAATCAGAATAACCCGTTTCCTCATCCGCGTGATTAGGGCCATACAACGGTCCATGGCCGTTTTTGAGGGCCCGTGCTGGATTTTAAGAAACTGTTCCGTAATCACCACCGCCAGCGTATCATCCCTTTTCTCCGCAGGAATCCACTCCGGTGTCATCCGCACCCCTTCTGCGAAACCTTCCACGACCTCCTTAAAATAATACCACAGTTCTCTCTGATTATCCGGGTCATGCAGCACAGAGAACTGGAATCTCGCGGATTTTAATTGATAAAACAGAAAATACTGTGTATTGAGAGAAAACGCATTTCGATTTGCCCGGATATATGTTATAAATTCCAGAAAAACGGACGGATCCTTTTTTACACCCATCAAAACAGAATACCACCAAACCGCAATCTGCGGATAATCGAGCGGTATCTCTTTTCTTATCAGCGCAACGATTATGTCCTGCTGCCCGGCCGGCAGTCCTTCCGCTGCAATCGTCAGCTGATATCCCGCCGACACCGCATCCTCCAACAGATAATCCCTTGCCATTTTCTTCTGCTTTCTCATGACTGCAAGCGCTGCGGCGGTCTCTTCTCCGAATTTCATCCCGTTTTCCTTTCATTTTTTGTATAAAAAATCCATTAACAATCCCTGTCCAAATGCCGATAGCCTATTATAACACAGGATTTATTCAAAAGATACTTCATAATAAAGGAATCGCATATGAAACTGCTATTTTACCGTTATGGCAGCATCTGCGAACCGTATCTGCTCTCGGCTTTCCGGGAGCTCGGAGTCGGGGTAACGGAGCTGTCTGACGAAGTTTACCACAAAGACAGAAAACCCAGCGAGGTCGTACAGTCCGTAAGCCAAACGCTGCTAAACGGCAATTATGATCTCGTTTTCTCCGTCAATTTCTTTCCGACCGTATCCGATGTCTGTAATATATTTCACATTCCATATGCCGGCTGGACCGTGGACTCCCCGGTGATGGAGCTTTACAGCCGTTCTATCGATCACGACTGCAACTACCTGTTCCTATTCGACCGTAGCCAGTATGAGGAAATCGCCCCTTTACATCCGGGACATGTCTTCTATCTGCCGCTGGCCACAGACCCGGCCTATATGCAGTCAGTCATTCAGAAAAACACCCGCAGCAGCCGCTTTGCAGCCGACGTCTCCTTTGTCGGCTCGCTCTACACGGAAAAATGCGCCTACGACACAATGACGAATCCGCCGGCCTATATCTCCGGCTTTTTAAACGGCATCATGAATGCCCAGTCAAAGATATACGGATATTATTTTATTGAGGAATTGCTCACGGATGAGATCATTGATGCGGTAAAAGCGCATCTTCCGAATTATTGCTCCCCGCCGAATGCCCCGTATCTGACCGACCGGACCGTCGTGTCCCAGCTGTATATCGGCAACAAAATCTCTGCCTTAGAGCGCGTCTCGCTGATGAAGCTGCTCGCCTCCGCCCTGACGGACGCCGGCTATTCCCTGGACATCTACACCGCGAGCGATACCAGCAGTATCTCTGGGATTCACAACCGCGGACTCGCAAAAACACTGACAGAGATGCCGTTAATCTTCGCGCGCAGCACGGTGAATCTGAATATGACCTCCAAGCCGATCCGCTCCGGCATCCCGCTGCGGATCTGGGATATCTTAGGCTGCGGCGGATTCGCGATCACCAATTATCAGCCAGAGCTGCCCGAATATTTTGTCCCGGGAGAGACGCTTGAGGTGTATGAAAGTGCGGAGGATCTCCGCGACAAATGTTTCTATTATCTTGAGCACCCGGCCCGTGCACGTGAAATCGCAGAAAACGGCCTGCAGCTGGTCAGGGAAAAGCATACTTATATCCATCGCCTGGAGACACTTCTTCAGACGATTTTCGAAAGGAACCACACATGAATATTCTGTTTTTTGACTGGCCGTGCTTCTGCAAAAAAGACGCCGTTACAGCCTTTAAGCAGCTCGGCCATTCCGTTGCATTTTTTTTTCATCCGGATTATACGGAGCGGCGTTCCGCTGAGTTTGATGCCGCACTTGATACGTTTCTGGCTGACGGCGCATACGACTGTATTTTTTCCTACAATTTTTTTCCGCTGATCTCGGAGGGCTGTAAACGCAATCATCTGCGCTATCTCTCCGTCGTCTACGATGCCCCGCATGTCGCACTGTACTCTTACACGGTGATTTATCCCTGCAACACGATCTTCCTGTTCGACCGGGCACAGTATCTGGAGCTGGCGGCAATGGGAATACCGACCGTGCATTATCTTCCCCTGGCCGGAAACGCAGAGCGCATTGACGAATTGCTGGCGCAGCCGCACGATGCCGGACGGTTTCGCAGCGACGTTACGTTTGTAGGTTCTCTTTACAATGAGTCGCACAACATGTTCGACCGTCTTACCGGTATCAGCGAGTACACCCGCGGATACCTCGACGCCATTATGCAGGCACAGCTGAGAATCTATGGGTACTATTTTATCGAGGAGGTGCTGGATGAGAATATCCTGAACGATCTCTCCGCCTCCCTGCCCTACGACGCGGGAAATACCGGCATACAGAGCCTGCCCTATATTTACGGCAATTACGTCATCGGGCGCAAGCTTACAGAACTGGACCGTATCCGGACACTGACTTCCGCGGCTGCCGGACATCCGCTCCGCCTCTATACACCGGATCGCTCCTACCGCGCGCCCGGCATTGAGAACATGGGGCCCGCCGATTATATCAGCGAGCTGCCTTATATTTTTTATTACAGTAAAATCAACCTGAACATCACCTTAAAAAGCATTAAGACCGGAATTCCGCTGCGTGCAATTGACATTATGAGCGCAGGCGGATTTCTGCTGACGAATTTCCAGGCGGATTTTCTGGATTATTTTATTCCAAATGAGGACTTCGTATATTATAATGATTTACAGGATCTGAATGAAAAGATCGCCTACTACCTGTCGCATGAAGAAGAACGGCAGCAGATCGCCGCAAACGGCAGAAACAAGATCCAGCAATATCTTAGCTTTCAGCTGCTGTTTTCCGAAATGCTCCGTGTGATAGATCTGCCCGCCCCGACCTGACACAGCCACATCCGCGGCCCCGGATACACAAAAAACAACACAGAAATGAGGAATCGTATGTCCGCAAAAATATCCGTCATCGTCCCTGTCTATAACGCAGAGAAAACTCTCGCCGCCTGTCTCGGGAATCTGGTACATCAGACTTTTCGGGATCTCGAGCTGATCCTTGTCAACGACGCATCCACCGACAACAGCCTCTCCATCCTGCTCGACTGTGAACGCGCTTTCCCAGATCATGTCATTCTCGTAAATCTGGAAGAGAATTCCGGGCCCGGAGGCGCCAGAAACGCCGGGCTAATGTATGCCTCCGGTGATTATATCGGTTTTGTCGACAGCGACGATATCGCGGATGTCACCATGTTTGAAAAGCTGTATCAGTGCGCTGTCTCCGGCAATTATGATATGGTGGACTGCATCTACTACGACGAGGCGCGTGAATCCTTTATCCAGCAGACCGGTCCTGCCAGTGCAGGCACGCTTGACCTGCAAAAACGCATCGAGCTGATTGCTGGCGGCGGTTACCTGTGGAGCCGCCTGTTCCGCCGGGAGCTCTTCGACGGTATCACCTTCCGTGAGCATACAATTCTCGAGGATATGGAAATCCTCATGCTGATTTTCCTGCGCACCGGACAGCTCGGTGTCGTCGCGGAGCCGCTTTACCGTCATACGGCTCCCCCCGATTCCGCCTCCCGGCCCACAGATCCGGTAACATACCAAAAGGCTGTCACAGAAACCATGACTGCTATGGCAACGCTTTTCCTCTCACGGGAGGACTATGCACAGATACAGGAAGTCATCGAATACTCTGTATTACACCTGTATTATGGAGGGATCACACATATCCTTCATGCAGCTCCGCCGCTTCCTGCCAGTATGCGCGACCGGTTCCTGGCAGAGCTCCGGCAGCTGCGGTTTCGCTATGTAACGATTCCCTATGAAAATAACCACTACCTGGATCGTATCTTTCAGGAAAAAGATATTGAACTCATGCAGTGGAATGACAGAGAGCTTTACAAAATGCAGGAGAGATCAGTTTCGAATCCGATCTCTCTTAAAGATTCTGTCTCATATTCAGAAATCAAAATCCAGTTTCTCAATGGCGGTCTCGCAAACCAGGCTTTTCAGTACATTTTTGCACGCTATTATGAATTGTCGCACCCTGGCAGCGTCATGTATCTGGATGATTCCTATTTTGCTCTTCACACCGTTCATAACGGGTATGAGCTCGAAAAGGTGTTTGGTCTCCACCCGCATATGCTGAGCGAATGCTTCACACCCGACAGCTGGGAATTCATTCTGAACGAGCGCAGGCATGGAAAAAGTGTTGCCACCATACTGGCCGAACATGAGATGCCGATCACAATGATCGCGGAAACCGATAATTACAGAGAATTCAATCCATTTTCTAGTACTGTCCTTTCTGTACCGGCTAATGGCTTTTTTCCAAAAATCCTGGACTATTCCATGCCCTTATATTATCACGGCTACTGGATCAACCGGAAATGGTTTGATGCATACAGAGATATCTTTCTGCGTGAATTCCGCTTTCCGCCCCTGTCTGACCAGAAAAACCGGGATTATCTCACAAAAATCCGGCAGACACAGTCTGTTTCGATCCATGTCCGCCGCGGTGATTATGTTGACCTGAACTGGGCAATGTCGATCGCAGATCACCGTATTTTAGTCGACAAATTTTTTCAGGGTGCCCCCGGAGTCTGGTGCCTTTTTGTTTTCTCAGACGACATCTCATGGTGCCGCACACATAGCAAGGAACTGGGGTTTCATCAATTCGCTGATGTCACCTTCATTGAGGGCAATCAGGATGGATCAAACTATATAGATCTTTTTCTGATGAGCCAGTGTCAGGCAATGATCCTTTCCCGCAGCGCATTCTGTTACCTGGCTGCTCTGCTGAATAAAGAAATGCGATATGTCCTTAACCCAACAGGCCGGGATGTGTAAACCCTGTCTTATCGCTTTACAGCGGTAAATACATATCGGCCTGCCTGGAAGAATTCCTTCTTCGCGATATGAGGCAGACGGTAAAATGCCTCCAGCAGCTCTGCCTCCTCTGCCGTCTTTTCGCAATGTTCTACAGATGCCTGTACCTGTTCGATACGCAGTCTGCATTTGTAGAACAGTTCTGCGATACTGGTCAGAGAATAGAAACGAATATGTGACCGGTCTAAAATCCCCGTATCCGCATAGGAGAAATTTCCTTTCAGCATCGACAGCAGCACAGACTCGTGAATGATATTCGAAACGCTGCACAAAAATCTACCATTCTCACGGAGACAGGGAATCATCTTTTCGATTGTCTCCTGTGGATGGGCAAAACACTCCAGCACATCTCCCAGGATAATATAATCAAAATATCCTTTTTCGTAAGGCAATACCAGTGTCTCGATGTCTCCCTGAATGATATTGAGATAATTTGCGCCTGTTTTGGCCGCCGCTTCATTGCGTTCTACTCCTCTCACTTCCGCCCGCGGCCATAAATATGCGATCTTAGACAACGTATCACCACAGCCGCAGCCGATCTCGAGTACCCTTATCACCGCATCCTTCGGTTCACGAATATACCCGATCAGATCCGTGCGGCACCTGGTATAATACAATAGATCAAAGCCCCACTTTTCCCGCAGTTTCCCTGCATTTGCACCTCCATAGCTGCTCCAGAAATCACGGTTTTTTCCAACGCCGCTTCCATAATGGAAGATAAAACTGTTATGGCAGAGCGCCAGCTGCCAGCCATTTTGCTGCAGCCTGATGCTGATATCATTATCCTCATATCCTCCCGGTGTAAACCGTATATCGAGAAGCCCTGTCCCATCTAATGCTTCCCTACGGATCAGCATTGCAAACCCCATAAGCCAGGTTTTCTTCTCGCAGGCATTTTTCAGAGGAAGATTCATCGTTCTCCCATGCGCCCGGTACTCTTCGATTGTCTGAAATGTCTCATCTATCATCTGCCAGTTTGCAGCGCAGTTTGATACGCTTCCCGCCGCCCCGATCCTTCCTTCGCTATAAAGTCCCATTCGAAGCCAGAAAATCGAATGTGGCAGAACTTCCGTATCATTATTCAGCAGCAGGATATCATTGTCAGGCTCTGCCGCCTTTATGCCCTGATTGCATCCATAAGGGAAACCTTTGTTACTCTGATTAAAAATACACACGATATCTTCCTGCTGCCTTAGCCATTCCACAATCCCATCCGAAGAGGCATTGTCGACCACAATGAGTTCCATGGAACCCGGCGCATTGTTTTTTCTGATACTGTCGATACACTGGATACAGATATCTTTTAAATTGTATGACAGAATCACAATCGAAACGTTTTTCACACTCCAGCCATCCATCGACTCCACATGACTTTTATACTGCCGGATCATCTCTTTATCGGCTATATGATCGCAATAGAATTCCGCGTGTTCATAGCACAGCCACGCCTGGTTCACATTTTTATCTTCATAATAATTGCCGAGCAGAAGATACAGCTCTGCATTTCTGTCATTACGTGCAAGTCCTCGACATATGTAATCATATGCTTCCTCTGATTTTCCCTCATGAAGGCAGACTGTGGCTGCAAGCACAGCCGCAGTATCGTCGAGGGTGTCTTCCTGAAGTTTCTTTATTTCCTGTCCTGCTTTTTCCCAGTTCTGAGAATTGATTTCTCTTATCAGCTCCGAATAATCCACATGCCACCTCGCTTATCCCTTCGACAGACCCGATATCGCCAGCATCTTTCTTAATTGTATCTCATAGGTGAATCTCTGCTGAACCTTCTCCCAGCCGCGCAGTGCAATCTCTCTGCGCTCTTCCTCGTGCTCCAGATAATATGCCGTCTTCTCCAGCAAATCCTCCCTGCTCTCAAACAGTACCATTTCCCTGCCGTCTTCAAATTCCTCCGCAAGTCCCGGCTGGTAATTCGACAAAAGGAATCCTCCCGCCCCCATAATATCAAGCGCGCGAAGCGGAATTCCATGCCGGATTGACCGCAGCGTAATGTTCAGATTAATCTTAGACATCCGGAATAGTTCCGGCATCTCTTTCCCGTAAGAAACCGTCCCCCTGCAACGCGCATGCGGAACCAGCGCCGCATCAGAGGCCGTGTACACATCGACGCGATATCGCTCTGCCAGCGCCTCCAGCAGATCGATCCGTTCCTGACAGGTAATCTCCGCGTCCAGCATATCCACATACAGCTGCCTTCTGTCTGCAAAATAAGACGGATCCAGATCCATAATGACGTACTTCTGCAGCTCCACGAAAACGGGCTCGTCTAACACATCTTCAATCATATGGTACCCATAGATCTTCTGCTGTGCCTGCATGATTCCCTGCAAATATCCCCTGAGATATTCCGGGAGATAATTTATCTGCCGGTACAGGTTATTTTCATAAAGGCTTCCGACAAAACAGACATCCCTTTCATATTCCGAGTTAAATTCTCCATTTTCAGGCACATGTAATTGTCTGTTTATTCTGTCCGCATGGACCGCCAGCGGCAGATAATATGTATGCTCCGGTTTCACACTCTGCAGCTGTCCGCACTGCTCCTTATCAAACAGGAACAGATTCGTCTGACTTCCCAGCACTGCCGGTGAATAGATCGTATGATGCGGCATGTCATACACCCAGGAAAGATACCTCACAGCCAGCTTCTCCGCAAGCTTCGCCAATATCGGAAAAAAGTCAAAGCTAATGATGACATCACAGTTCTGCTCCCGAAATATCCGGATAAAATTCTCGCAAAAATCCGTATCTTCCTCGTAGTTCTTCAGCGGGATATGGCATTTCACGACCTGATAACCCAGTCTGGCCAGCGATTCATTCAGATCATCTGCCGAATTCTCATACCATGTATAATAAAAGAATCTCATGGAATTCCTCCGCGTTTCCACTTTTCTATTTTTGCAGCAAGCTAAGGAGCCGCTGATTCAGGTTCATTGACTCATTTAACTGCCCGTTTACCACCCTCAGCTGTTCCAACAGACCCTTGATATAATCCTCCAGATATGTATCCGTCATCGTGTTATCCAGAAATTCCTCGAGCAGCTCCTGATAAAACGGCGTTTTTTTCGCATACTCCCACCATAATTTCTCGATGTCGTAGTGGCAGTTCCCCGAATCCCACGGCTTAAAACCGGTATAATGAATAATCGCTGTGTCCTTCATATCCGCATACGTCTTATTCTGATTGTGGGCTACCCTGGCGCCTAAATTATATACTTCCGCATCAAAATATCCCGCCTTCGTGGCATGAACATCATTCAGAATATCCTGGTCAAATGCATACATCTGATAATCCCATCGTTTGATTGCATCCAGGTATGTCTGGAAACTGTACTTTTTCCGTATTTTTTCTATATTCATAAGCAGTACACCTGCATTAAAATAGCCGTGGCCTGTTTCCAATACCCTGTTTATCAGTTCTTTTTGTTTTTCATTATATTTCTCCCGTACAAGGCTCCAGCCGGTGTCTTTTGCCGCCATAAGATCCATTCCCGCAAAATCAAGCTCATACATCTCTCTTAACGGGCGATTGATAATGATATCCGCGTCCAGATAAATCAGACGCCCCACATCGTCAGGCAGAATATCCTGCAGCAGCAGCCGGAAATATGTCTCAATGCTCCACTGCTCGTTATACGGCAGTTCAGGCGGAAACATATCTCTTCTGACCTTAAGATCTTCTACCTGCGCGCCATATTTCTTAAGGATATCCCGAACCATCTGCACATCCTGTTCCGTGAGCTCATGATTGAGTAAAAACACCCGCACACAATCCGGATTATTTTCGCACAATGATACCAGCATCACTGTGGTATACCGTAAATACTTCCTGTTTAGCGCAGTCGCTATATTCATTACATTTTCCATTATTCCTTCCCCTTCCTGTGCCTGACGGCACTTACAGATTTGCCCTGATCACCTCTTTTACAGACTCCGACACCTGCTTCATCCGCAGATAATCCGCATCCTCCTGTGTCAGCGCCTGCCCGTCCGATTCCTTTTGCACGATTTCCCGTATCCTGCGCAGATGCACAATCAGATCTGAAAGCTGGTGTGACACCTCATAAAATCCCTGCCCGCCGCATTCCTTCTCCTGCTCAAGAATATACAGAATCAGCTCAATATCCGGGATTTCCTTCCTCACATCCGAAAGCTCCAGCGTGATATCAGGCCGAATCTTCAGATACTGGTAAAACATCTCCCGCGCCTGTGAAAACTCCCCCATCTTTACCAGCTGTCCCATCGCCAGCTTAAACTCCGTCGTCTCCGCCTTCTCTGCCGTCACGCCGACACGTGTCTCGCATACCCGAAGCTTTCGCGCTCTGATAAAGACGCGCAAAAGGCTCTCCGAGAGGAATCCAAACAATCTCTGATGATATGCATCATACCCGCTGACATCCACCCGATCCTTAAGCACGAAAAAAATCGAAAACAGCCAGGCACAATACTCATCAAACAGCTTCTTCGTCGTCACACACAGATTCCCGTAATAATACTCCGATTCCTCCATCACTTCACAAAATGCCGGATAATCCTTCGGATAAAGCTCCTTTATCACCGCACCCGCCTCCAGCAGATCTTCGACATGATGCGCACTGCCGAAATAATCCCGGTAAACGCCATCCGCCCGCATAGCCCGTGGCACCATAATATCCGCATCCGCCAGCGCGCGCTCATACTCCTCCTGCGTCAGCAGTTCATATGCCTCATTCAGAAAGTATCTTCTGTAATGGCAGATCCCGATCAGATCAATCTCCTGCACATTTTTCCAAAGCCAGTACAGGCCCGTAAGCTCCCCATAATACGGATTCTGATCCGAAATCGTATCACCGGTGTCATCCCCCAGATAGCCAAGCTCCGACCCGAGAGCCCGCCCCACCTGCACCGGCACATAGACCGGATCCTGCGGCGGCTCAAACCGCTTGTGTGTCATCACATATATTTTCGTCCTCATCCTTTGGGGCTCTCCTCCATTTCAACCAGCTTTAACAGTTCCTCTGCCCGCCGCTCCCAGGTAGCGCACCGCAGCGCTTTTTCTCTTGCTCTTTCAGCGATCGCAGTCCGTTTTGCCGGATTCGCAAGCAGTTCTTTCAGCATCCCGGGAAGCTGCCCCAGGCGTTTTAAGTCGAACAGCACCGTCTCTTCCCCGTAACACTCCGCCAGCTGTGTGCTGTAATCGCTCACCACAACTGCCCCGGCGAGCATGCTGTCCGCGACGCGCTCCGTAAACCCGTCCTTATGCCACGCCATGATATTCAGTGATATCTTAGACGACTCCAGCAGGCCCATGCTCTCCCCCGCCGGGATTTCCGGATGCACAATCAGTCCGGCATGACCCGCAAACGGGCTGTCCACCCATGAATCACCGTATACGTGAATGGCCAGCCCGGCATCCAGTACCGATCGGATCACATTTTCCCGGTAATAATACATCACCAGCTGAATCACCAGTCTCAGTTCAAACAGGAGTGTACGGAAATCTGCCGCTTCATACCGTATCCCATAATATGTGAGCGCTTCCTTCAGCGCCTGTTCCGGTGTCAGCTCTGTCATATTCTTCAGAATCCCGAGAAAACGTGACGCCAGGAATCTTGCCTTTCCCGGATAGTCCCGAATCTCCTGAAGCCTGCTTCGGTAATTGCGGTATGTGCCTAGAAACACGAGATCATTTTCCCTCTTTCTGTCCCGGTCCGGCTCTCCGGGATCCCGTCCTCCCGGCGGCAGCAGATGCACCCCGGACACATTCGGATAATATTCCCGGATAAACCGGACATAATTCCGGTCATGCGTCAGCGCATGGAAATGCGCCGGCGTTTCCTTCAGCTGACCGTCCAGCCACACCGGATGGTCTACGATAAAATTAAACTTCGGCCCGCCGACCAGATCCTGCAGCATCCGCTTTCCCCCGTCAAGCTTTACCGACATCATCCAGGTCTGAAAGCCCACCGACGCGCGATACTGCTGCCCCAGCAGACGCCCGGCACCACCCACGTCCTCACGCTCCGTATCATAATATTCCGCCACATACCCCAGCTTCTCCAGTGCGCGTCCCAGCTCGTGTACGAAACTATTCAGAATATTATAGCAATAGGAGGGTCCTGTATAAATCAGAACCGGCTGTGTAGCCCGGTAAATCCGATGATACTCCGCAGAATGTGATATCATTTCCTCAAGAAACCGCTGTGCCCGCTCCGGCTCCTCCTGCAAACCGCACTCCGCAATCAGCGCTTCCAACACAGATTCCGTCAGTCCCCACTCTTTTAACCGGGAAAAATAACGTCCTGTCACATAAGCATCCGTGCAGAATTTATCCTGCGGATCCGATTCTGCTTCGGCTTCCATGCAGATATCGGATCGCATTTTCTCCGAAAGAACTGCATCTGTAGATATCGCCTCTGTCTTTTCTGTCTGCGCCACGCGCAGCGCCAGCTCGTACTCCCGCTTTGCCCGAAGGCGTCTGTTTATCCCTCCAGCCAGGCGCAGCGTCTCCCTTTCTATCACCAGTCCGTATTCCACATACCGCTCGTCCAGTATAAGCTGCTCCTGTGCCACAGATCCCTCTTTCAGGCCCGCCCCGCAGATACATACCGCCTTCCTGCCGCCTTCCACTACATATTCTCTGATCTTTTCCGGTATCTCAGTCTCCTCGATCCCATGATGCAGCCACACATATCCTTCCGTCATGCCGCCCCTTTCGCCCATTCTGACATATCTCCCCCCTTTCCGCATTGGAATTTCTGCCATCCATTCCTGTCTGGCCTCTTAAATCCGCTTTCCATTCCTGCCTGGTCCGGTTTGGTCTATTCGGCATCCGGTTTCTATTCCAGTCCGTCCCGGCACATCTTCTTTAGTTCTGGCATCAGGATTCTCTCTATATGCTCCCGGCAGATTTCCATTCCCTTTATATATTCCTGTAAAAGTCGTCTTCCACGTTCTGCAATCTCTGCAATCGTCAGTTCTTTGGCCAGATAGATATCTGCCGTTGCATTATAAGTCTCCTCCTGTGTGTACATACCGATCAGATCCATATAATCTTCTTTTTCCAGCTCGTTAATCTCTTTTATCTTTTCCAAAAGTTCCCTGTATTCCGCCTGATCGCGGTTTTTCTGATGTTCCAGCGCAAGGAACCGGTCATATACGGCGATCCCTTCCTGCAATTTTTCCCGAAGTCTGTCAAATTCACTCTCATACCCCATATACTTCTCACAGAGCTCTTCCTGCTCCGCCTTCGTGGCGAGATCCGGCACATCCGCAATGATCTGATCGAAATCCCTCTCTTTTCTGCAAAGCCTGGCAATCGCATCATTCAGGGAAATCTCGATTGTTCCATCGATCCTTGCCCCCGCTGCTGTTGCGTTGTAGACAGTCACCGTATCTTTCTGTTCCTGAATTTTCGTCTCGAACCACTGCCGATAGTTATCCATCTGAATATCTGTCGTCAGCCATCCGCCATCCATTGCCTTAACCACCATATGCGAGCTGTTTTCTGCAAGCTTTCGGTTCGCCTGCTCTGACTCCGCAAAACCGGTCACATGGCCACGGCCATCCGTAAAGGCAAGATCCTGGCCAACCAAAATAATTTCCCGAAATCCCAGTTCTGTCGCAATCCAAAAGGCATTGGTCGCCACGGATCCTCCGGATCGCATCATTCCCAGCTCTTTTCCCGTCACCTGCTTTATAATTTTATGAAGTGTACCGCTCCCAAAGCTGGAATCAAAAAAAAGTCTTCCCCTGATCTCCCTTGCCAGGAAATCCGCCGAATAGCTGGAGAGTACATACGGGTATTCGTAGACCCTGTCATCCGCAAACACATATTCCGGTTTCCTGGGATCCACACTGATCGCCATCTGAAAATGAATCTTCTCACGTACCAAAGCCTTCAGAGCGGAATCCACAGCAATCACAAATGCCCGCCCCTCCGCCTTTTTCAGTTCTCTGATATTCCGATCCAGGGACGGACCAGCCGACACAATAATCGCCGGCGTTCCCTCCATGTCTATCTGCTCAAATTGTTTCTTTAATTCATTAATAGAACTTCCTCTCAAAACATATGGTAAATTAGAAAGCGTGTGATCTCCCATCAACGGTGAACTACTAACCTTTGTATTTTTCATCAGCATATGATTTCTGGAAATATACCGCATCAAATCTATAAATTCCTTACATTCTTTCGTATAAATAATATCATAATTGGGCAAAATACAGTCCGTTACCAGCCGCCAGTTCTGGTCATTGATCACTGCCTGTAACAATCTGCCAAAATCCTTTTCATTAATTCCTTTTACGGCCAGCGAGACGTTCGCATTTTTCGCAAATACCTTGTCCAACGGAAAATTCTTCATCGTAGTTAAAAAAATATCTGTATCTGGTTCATAAATCAAAATAATTTGTGTATCATTACAATACTTGAGCAGTTGGTTCAGTACTCTGCCATCTGATAATCCAAATACGCATATAACCGCATAATCCCGCAGGTCCTTATATCTTTCTGCAAAGAATTTCGCCGCCCGATCCGGATCATGGACACTATTCATACGCCATTCGTAATTATCCCGAACCTGACAGATTATAGTTTGACCATTGGCACATGTCTGGATATAGCATCTATTATTTGACTGTTTCTGCAATTCCTGATATTTTTGGTAAAATTTCTCCCCAAACTTATTATTGATTGCTTCTTCGTTTCTTGACTGAACTTCTGTCACGGCTGCTTCCCCATTTCTCTGAATAATCTCTGTATATCATAAGCTAATAGATCCGCAAGTGCAAGCGTATGTTTTCTCTGAATAGCCTCTACAAATGCAGCAACAATTCCCAAAGTATCCGAACAGACCTTTGCGCTTTCATTCATTTCCTGCAAAATATCATTTATCTGTGGAAGAAGACTCTGAAGCGCATCATATGCTTTTTGTTCTTTATTCTGATAAAAAAAAATGGCGCACTCTTCCATCTGTGCCACCAGATTTGCTCCATCCTGATTCATTCTTACCTGATTTAGCCTTTCTATAAAGAAAATAAAACCGGCAGCTCGCTGCCGGTTTTATTCGTCTGATGATTACTGTAACAGTGATAATACACCCTGAGTAGACTGATTTGCCTGAGCAAGCATAGACTGTCCTGCCTGAGCAAGGATATTGTTCTTGCTGTACTCAACCATCTCTTCCGCCATATCTGTATCACGGATACGGGACTCAGCAGCCTGAGTATTCTCAGAGATATTGTCAAGGTTTGCAATCGTGTGCTCTAAACGATTCTGAATTGCACCAAGTGCAGATCTCTGCTCGGATACTTTGTTGATTGCAGCCTGGATCTGATCCATTGCGGAGCCAGCCGGTCCAAAGCTGAGAACAAAGGTGCTTACGTCTAAGCTGCTTGCCAGCTTGGAAAGACCAATATTCTTTGCATCCATTTTCTCAATGCTGATAGAGATCTTCTGCCCGGAAAGGGATCCAACCTGAAGATTCTTCGATGAGAACGTACCATCCAGTAAGTTCTGTGTATTGAACTGTGTCGTGGACTGGATTCTGTCGATCTCAGAAGTCAGCTGCTTTAACTCTGCCTGAATTGCCTTGCGGTCGAGCGAGGTATTCGTATCATTTGCAGCCTGGGTTGCAAGCTCATTCATACGCTGTAAGATAGAGTGAGTCTCGTTTAATGCACCCTCAGCAACCTGGATTAAGGATACGCCGTCCTGAGCGTTTGAAGAAGCCTTGTTTAAGCCTCTTACCTGGCTTCTCATCTTCTCGGAAATCGTTAAGCCTGCTGCGTCGTCCGCTGCACGGTTGATCTTATATCCGGAAGATAACTTCTCGGAAGACTTTGCCTGCATTCCGGTCGTGATACCTAACTGTCTGTTGGAATTCATTGCCGTAAGATTGTGCTGTACTACCATAATTATTTTCCTCCTTGAATTTACTGCAGCTTCCATGCTGCAAATATTACTTTGTTAAATAATTTTGTTCAATTTGGCGGCATATTCATGCCGCCAAATGATTACACAAATTACTGTAACAGTGACAGTACACCCTGAGTAGACTGATTTGCCTGAGCCAGCATGGACTGTCCTGCCTGAGCAAGGATGTTGTTCTTGCTGTACTCAACCATCTCTTCCGCCATATCTGTATCACGGATACGGGACTCAGCAGCCTGAGTATTCTCAGAGATATTGTCAAGGTTTGCAATCGTGTGCTCCAAACGATTCTGGATTGCACCAAGTGCAGATCTCTGCTCGGATACTACATTGATTGCGCTCTGGATCATATCCATTGCGGAACCTGCGGAACCAAAGCTGAATACAAACGAATCGCTTTCCAAATTCGCCTGAAGATCTGTCAAACCGATTGCAGCTGCATTCATGTTATCAATGCTGATCGAAATCGCCTGGCCAGAAAGAGATCCAACCTGAAGATTCTTCGAAGAGAAAGAACCATCCAGTAAGTTCTGTGTATTGAACTGTGTGGTAGACTGAATTCTGTCGATCTCAGAGGTCAGCTGCTTTAACTCTGCCTGGATTGCCTTGCGGTCGATCGAGGTATTCGTATCGTTTGCAGCCTGGGTTGCAAGCTCATTCATACGCTGTAAGATGGAATGAGTCTCATTTAACGCACCCTCAGCAACCTGGATTAAGGATACGCCGTCCTGAGCGTTCGAAGAAGCCTTGTTTAAGCCTCTTACCTGGCTTCTCATCTTCTCGGAAATCGTTAAGCCTGCTGCGTCGTCCGCTGCACGGTTGATCTTATATCCGGAAGATAACTTCTCGGAAGACTTTGCCTGCTGACCAGTTGTGATACCTAACTGTCTGTTAGAATTCATTGCTGTAAGATTGTGCTGTACTACCATGATTATTTCCTCCTTGAATATGTTGTAGCTTCCATGCTACATAAATAATGATTTTTTGATGCGGCTTCTGTCTTCCGGCCGTACGCTCCATCTGACATCCGCCACAAAGTAACTCATCTGACTTACTTGTATTATATATCGGAAGATTGTTCCGATACATTATACCATTAAAAAGAAATTTTTGCAGAAATCTTATTTCTTATTGTCCGTAAACTGCGGTTCAATGTAGTTTGTCTTCATCATATTCTTATAATACTGGTTTACGATCTTCTGGCTCTTCCTGACTTCCCTGGCCTGTCTGCGGACGGATGCAAACTTCTGCTCCATCAGTGTTTTATTGCGTGCTTCCTGCGTCTGAATATCCGCGCTCTTTGCCGTGAGCCGGCGGATGCACTCCTGCATCTGCGCAATCTCCTCCCGGTATTCCTTCTGATTCCGGGTCAGGTCGCCGCGGATCTTCTCAAACAGCTCCTGAAAACCGCTATCTAAGGTATCGAGCTGATCAATCAGCTTTTCTTTTTCCGCAAAGGTCGCGTCAAAATCATCCGGATCCAGCGACGGATTATCCAGTTCTTCCTTCTGCCGCTGATTGATACGGATGATGGCATCAAGCACCTCTTCTTTTTTCTTCAGGCTCTGTATCATTATGGGGATATATCTGCTTTTTTCCATACATTCTCCCTGTGTCTGCCGTATTATTGCTGCGCCCGCGCCAGCTGCATGACTTCCTTCCACGTATCCCGCATGGTACGCAGATGTTTTAATACCTCTTCAAGGATCTCTTTGTCCTTTTTGAAGTTTGCTTCTCTTAACCGGTCCATCAGATACGTATAGACTGCGTCAAAATCTTTCGCCACCGGATAATTGTGGTTGAGCGTGCTCTGAAACTCTTCGATAATATTTTCTACTTTGATAATATTCGTGTGCGCCTTTTGAATATTCTTCTCTTCCACTCCGACAATCGCAATATTACAGAACTTGATTGCCCCTTCATAGAGCATCAGTGTCAGCTCTCCCGGAGAGGCCGTCGCAACCTTGTTATTCGCATATGCTGCATAGCCCTGATTTGCCAGCATTCTCTGTCCTCCTGTCTTACGAAAGCGATCCTGCGCAAAACAAATTCCGTTTCACGCAGGATATCATGCTCATTTTTCAATCATCAGACGTTACCTGACTCCTAATTTCCAAACAGGCCGGCAAGCGCCGAGCTTTGGCTGTTTAGCTTGGAAAGCGCGGTCTCCATCTGTGAGAATTTCTTGTAGTAGTATTCCTCCTGTGCTTCCAGTTTATCCTCCCACTTCTTGATCAGACTGGTGTAGTCGCTGTATTCGGAGGCCATTTCTTTGTCATTGTAAACCGTAAACGCACTGCTTAACGATGTGGAACTCATCTTATCACCCACCGCGTCGTACAGGTTGGTCGCCAGCTGCTGCATAAAGGAAATCACCGTATCCGGATCGGATGTGATCGCAGCCATCAGCTTATCCGCATTTGTCTTTGTCGAAATATCATCCTCATCACCGTCAATGTGGTATGCGTTGTGCTGGTTCTCCGGTGCGTTTAAGTACCCGAGCGTACGGATGCCGAATGAGGACAGGTAGTAGGTCTTATCCCCGATCTTTACACCCTTGCTCATCGCCAGCGTCATCGAACTCATCACGCCGCCAAGCGTCGTATCCCGACGGAGAAGTGCGGATTTGACCTTCTCCTCCCACAGCTCTACCTCGCTATCCGACATCGCGTCCTTCTCCTCGCTGGTCAGCGGCTCGTAACCTTTTGCCGACTCCGCATTGTAGAGAGAGGTGATCTCGTTGATCAGCGCATTGTACTGCGTCAGGAAATCCTTGATCGTATCGTAAAGTCCCTGTGTATCGGTCGCCGTGGTGATCGTAATCGCATTCGCGTCGCCGTCTCCGGTCACTCCGGTCGCAGCAATCGACAGTCCGTTGATCGAGTAGTTGTTCTCGGAACTCGTGTACTCAATCCCGTTTAACTTGATCTTTGAATCGGAACCGTCAATCTTTTTGGCGCCTGTATTCACCTGCGTTGACAGAGAATCTACCGTCGCCTTCATATCCTGCGCCTGCTGTACGAATGCATCCAGCGCATCCTGGCCTGCCTGCGTCGTCAGATCCATCTTCGAGAGACCGTCAAGAACTTTGTTGTCGGCTATCACCTTTTCTGCCGCCGTAATGTCTGCCTTATTGTTATTGATGATCTGCGCATACGTGTTTGTCACTGCCGATACGTCTCCGGCCGCATATGCTGCCTGGATCGCCGCGGTGATATTTTTCTTTGAATACGGATCCGCATCGTCCAGCTTGTCGGCCGTCTTCTCATATGTATTCACCGTGCTGATATTGGATGTCAGATTTTTCACATCATCGTCTGTCAGATTCGTGCCGGCCGCTGTGCGCAGATCCGACAGCTCATCCGCCGAGCGCTTGATATCCGTACGTGCAGCTCCCTGCGTGTAGACGGTCTCTGTCACGGGCGCTGTCTTTGTATCGTCAATACTGATCGTTTTACCGGATGCAACAACATTACCGGACGCGTCCACCTCCTGTAAGGTCTTGGATGCGGCGTCATACTTATACTGTGTTCCGTCCGAAGTCGTCACAATCCCGTTCTTCGTCTCATATACGTTTCCATTGACATCCGTATATTTCGTTTCACCTGTATTCTGCTCGCTCGCCGTCGCTTCATAATAGGAAGTCGTGCTGGTAATGGTTCTCTCGTTTCCGTTTCCGTCCGAATAGATCACATTGCCCGCGCTGTCCTTCTTTGACGTCGCATTCCAGGTCGTACCGGCATCATCCGTATAGGACTTCTTATCCGCATTCAGCTTATAATTCGCGCCGTTTTCGTCTTTATACGTGATAACCCGCTGAATATATTTCTCGGTCCCGTTATCGTTGTATGAGAAAATCGCATTGCCGTCTTTGTCCGTCCCCTTTGCCGTGTAAACATTGCCGTTTGCGTCCATCACGCTGTTGACGCGCTGCGTCGCCGTCATGCCAAGGAGCGTCCGAAGCTTCTCCTGATCGCCGGCGTTAAGACCTGTCTTCGCCAGCGCATCCATCATCGCTTCATAAGCGCTCGCATAGCCGTAAGCTGCAGAGAGGTTCGCATTCTGATTCGTCTTCTGCGTGAAATCCTTCTGTGCATTCTGATAGGCCGTGATCATGTCCTTCACATAATCTTCCACGGACGTTCCTGCCGGCGCATTCGTCACATACTTCGCATAGGAAGTATACGTCGCCTTCGTCGCATCCGAATCCACACTTAAGCCCATCTTAAAGAGCGCGCTGACGCCGTCCGCATTCGCCCCGGTCAGCGTAAAATCATTATTCTTTCCGGTCTCCTTCGAACTGACATAGATTCTCTTGTTCGTATCGTCGTAGTTCGCCGTCAGTCCCGCCTTCTGCAGGGAGGTCAGGAAATCAGATACCTTGGTCCCCTGGCTGACCTCGATCGTGGTCGTCGTCCCGTCGCCCTTTGTGACATTAATCTTTCCGTCACCGCCGGTATAGCCGAGCTCCGCAAGCGTCGTATTCTTTGTCACATTGCCGTCAAGCTTGCCGCCGGTCAGATATCCTGCCTGCGCAATCTCTAAAATATTCAGCTTCTGCGTCCCGTTCGGCGCGCCGCTTCCCGCCTTGACCGTGGCCTTCGTCGTATCCGAGACGGTCGTCTTTTTCAGATTGTAAGCACTGGAAAACCTGAGATTTCCGATACTGTTGTACAGACTGTAAATCTTGGTATTCAGCGTCTTCCACTTCTCCTGCTTCCAGGAAAGCTTGGTCTGCGCTTTTTTATACTTGTTTGTCTTGTAATTGTAGGAGGACACAAGCGCCGAGATGATCGCTTCGGTGTCCAGCCCCGAGTTCAAACCCGTAATACGAATTGGCATAGTTCTCCTGCTCCTTTCTGCTCTTTGAGCGCTAGCGCTTCTCGTCTACAAGAATCCCTGCAATTTCCCATATCTTGGCAATCATATCGAGCGTCTGCTCCGGCGGATACTCCTTTAACACTTCCTTGGTCGACTTATCGACAATCTTGATCGTGACGCGGTTTGTCTTCTCATGAATCCGAAAGACCGCCTCTGAGCTCGTCATCTGCTTATTCAGATCATTCACCGCTGTCTTAAGCTGCGGGGTCTGCTTTCCCGCATCTTCCGCCACTTCGCTCTCCACGGCGCCCGTGCCCTGCGGGGTCAGTGAAAAATCCTGCCTCCGCGATACCGGCTCCGCTTTCCGCGGCATCCGAATCACTGTCTCATGCGCCTCCGGCGCCGTCTGTGCAGCTTGTACGGCCGAACTTCCCTGATACGGCGTCGCTGCGCTGCCTGCCACCTTTTCTATTCCCATTTGTACCACCTCCGTGTGATATGACTGGTCCGTTACACTTCCTGTAGTAACCTATTCTTCATATGGTATATCGGTCAGACACCTGTATTTATTAACCTTCTGCCCGACATTGCCCGTATTCCCTGACGCTCTCTTTCTACAGCAGTCCCTTGAGCGCTTCTAATGTCTCCGTGTTCAGTGTCTCTGTATTCAGCGCCGCTTTATTCTCATTCTGAATCTGAAGGTATACCTCTTTGCGGTACACCGGAACCTCCTTTGGCGCCGTGATCCCGATCTTCACCTGATCGCCGCGGATTTCCAGCACGGTAACCTCGATGTTATTGTTGATCACAAGCGACTCTCCCTTTTTTCGCGTCAATGCCAGCATTATGATTCCCCCGCTTCTTTCTTTCTTCCCTTTACCGCCTCATATATCCTGTATTTGACGGGATAGTCGTCCTCCACGATCATCTGGCATCCCTTTCTCGTGTCCGTATTGATCACAATCGGCGCCTTGAGATTTACCGATGTCTCTTTTACATCCGCCGTTGCCGTGACCGTGACAAGTACGTAAGTATTTTCCTCCGTCAGCGTACCCAGCGGCGCCAGAAGCTCGTCGTTTACCGTCGGATTGTAATCCGGCTTTACCAGATTCGGATGCATCACGGGAAATGCCGTTCCCGGATCATCCATGGACTGAAACCACATGATCGACGACTCCTTCTGACCCTTTTCCTCATCAAAAATCAGCGCAAAACGCTGAAAATCCGGAAGTCCGATCATTCCGCCCTCAAGCGTGATAATCTTTTCTTCATCAATATCAATGTTTCCAAAAAGCCTGCTTTCTGCTTTCATTTTTCCCTCATTTCCGCAAAAAAACACTGTTTCTTCGCATTTTTACTCCCTGCCCGCACCTGCGGCACGGCGGTCCGCAACAAAACACGGGGCCGGCGCACCAGGCGGGAATCGTACCCGCGGTTCGCTGCATCCTGCAGCGGCAGGTATCGTATCCTCATCACTTCATGCGACAGCCCCGTTTTTCAGCACTTTTATGCGCCGCTTTTCCGAATTATCCTGCACCTGAAGGTTTTCTTTTCCCTCAAAGCGCTTTGGCGCATTATACTCTAAATAAAGTTGAGCAGCGTATTCTGATTGATCTTGGCCGCCGCCTGCAGTGATGCCTCGTAAGCCGAATATGCAGCCGTATAATCAATAATTATATCCGAAAGCTCCCGGTCCTCGTTCTCCGATTTGAGCGTCTCCACCGTCGTCTGCTGGTTCTCCATACGGTTTTTGGTCAGCTCCAGACTCTCGCCCTTGCTTCCCACGCTGGTCTTTGCCAGCAGCACCTTGCTTAAATATCCGTCACAGTTTCCGATGTAAGAATTGTAAAGCTTCTGCATGTTATCCTCTGCATAAGCCGCCTCTTTTTTCGCCGCTACCAGCCATTCTTCCAGCGCCGCCTGGCTGTCATCCGACGAATATTCCTGCATCTTCTGCATTTTTTCGATCTCTTCTACTTTTGCATTCGCCTCCTGGGCAAAACGCACCGCTTCGATCAGGGCATCCACATCCCGGCCGAGCGAGGCATCGAATACGTCCGAAGCCTGTGTATTTACCGTCAGCGTCTGATTTGCCGCCACCAGATAATTGATGTCCTGATAAATCTCTTTTCCGTTGGCATCAAATTTTGTATATTCGATCTGTTTATCCGGATCCGGGTTTGTAACGTCTTTACAATTGTAATAATACTCTGGCCGGACTTCGCCTTTTGCAAAGCCGGTTTTTGTATAATTGAGTTCCAGCGATCCCTTGTTCTCCCGGATATCGTCGGACAGGCCTTTGCTCATAATCAGCTCGCCGCTCTCTTTGATAAATACGGCCTCGCCGTCGGCAATCGTATAATTACCCGCCTGCGCCTTCCATTCCTCAAAGGTCTCATATTCCGTCACGGTAATCGGAGACGTCTGCACCGTACCGGTATTATCCGTGTACGAATAGGAGAGTGACCCGGCGTTGTCGAGCGAATCGATCTTGCCATAGCTCAGACGGATCCTCTGGAATACCGCTTCCTGCGGATTCGGCACGGTATTGGCCGGATTCAGCAGGTCACCCGGCGTCGCCGGCACCGTCACTTTATCGCTGTAATAGCGATATTCCTCTAAATCTGCATAGGTAAATTTCTGTGTAATCTCATATTTCGTGCTGGCGTCGTCCTGCATAAAGGTCAGCTTCTGATTGGTCCGGTAACCCGTAAACACGGTCCGGCCCGCATAATCCGCATTTCCCTCCGAATAAACCTGCTGGCGCAGCTTCTCAAGCGCCGTCAGGATCGCTTTCCGGTCGTCCGCCGTCAGCTGATCGCCTGCTCCGTACTCACACTGCGTCCGGATATCCGTCAGAATCTTTTCCATATTCTTCAGTGCGGTCTCCGTCACTTCCAGCCACGATTCCGCATCCGGAATGTTGTTCTCATAGTACTGGTTAATCTCGCTGAGAGAACTGCGGAGTCTTAACGCACGCACGGCGATCACAGGGTCATCAGACGGTCTCTGAATCTTCTTCTGGGAAGACATCTGATTTTCCATCGCATTGACATTGATTTTATTTCCGTTAATATTGCTGGACGCATTGCGCAGCATCATATTATTTGTTATACGCATCTGTTCTCCTCCTATACGCCGGTCTGCAGGATCAGTCTGTCATAGAGCTCTGTCATGATGGAAATCATCTTTGACGACAGGTTATATGCATTCTGAAACCGGATCAGGTCAAGCGCTTCTTCGTCTTCATCCACACCCGAAACAGACATCCGCTGATTGTCAATCGTTTCGGATATATTGGAGTAATTCTGATAAAAAATCTTTGACTCCTGCGTATCCACTGAAATGTCGGTGATGATACACTTCAGGAAACCGGCCGCGTTGCCGCCGCGGTATACAATGGTGTCCTTCTCCAGCTTGGAAAGTTCATCCAGCAGTTCATATGCATCGACACCGTTCTTTCCGGCAATATCCACCGTGGTGGACAGTTTATCCGGGTCTCTGACGCAGGCATCCGAAACGTGCACGCCGTACGCCGTCATCCGGTAATAGCTGTCCGAACTGGACTTTAACGTGATTTTATCCGTTCCTGCCGGGAAATCCTGATCGGAGAAATTAAACTCCGTTTTGTCCGACGTTTTTGTATTCGTGAAAAACGAGTAATAATCCGTCTTGTTTCCGCTTAAGTCCACACCCTGCTTTAACACATCGTTAAACTTCTTTGAGAAGCTTCGCAGGAACATGTTCATCTGCGCCATATAGTACGGGATCCCCATCGAGTCCACCGCGGAACCGATCGAAACGGTTCTGCCGCGCATCTTGCTCTGATCCTCTGTGGTCAGCGTATCCTCGAGCCTAAAGGTGTACGACGTAATCGAATAATTCCCTTCCGCATCTTTCTCGTATTCAAATTCAAAATCAATGTATTTATAATTCTTCCCGTTGATCGTCAGCAGACCGCTTTCCGGCATATTCATCGCCTCGATCGCCGTGATGGACGGATTGGTCACCCGGATCGTGTTGCCCGAGGTCGCCTCGATCGCGCCCGTAAAATTCTCCGCATTATTGCCGTCCCGGATGTCAAACAGCGCCTTGAGCGTTCCCGACATGGAATCCCCGCCTGCGCGGAATGAATTGCCCGTATCGGACCAGATCACGTCATACAATCCGTCAATATCGGACTGGTTGATCTTTTCCTCTCTCACGCGGCACTCCAGTGTCGTGTATTCGTCCGTCCGCACCAGCAGCTGACCGCCGATCTTTACCGTATAGTAATTGGATCCGATCTGCATATCCGGATAATTGGTGTTTTTCACCGGAACCTCGGAAACCTCGGTCGGCACGATCTTCGAGAGCTCATCGACAAGCAGCGCTCTCTGATCCCGCAGCTCATTGGCATATCCGCCCTGCACCTCGATGATATTAATCTGCTTATTCAGAATCGCGATCTTTTCCGCAATGGCATTGATATTCTGTACCGTCGCGCGGATCTCGTCGTTTGTGCTGCTCTGAATCTGCCGGAGTCCCAGCGATACACTGTTAAAATACGTCATGAGATTCTGGGATTTTCCGATAAACTGCTGCCTGACTTCCGTGTCCGCCGCACTGTGCTTTAATGTATCCAAAGCGCGGAACATACTGTCGAAAATCGTATTAAATCCCTTCATCCCGTTGGCGTCTTCCCCGTCGTCCAGGAAATAATTCTCAATCTGAAGCAGATAATCCAAGCGTGTCTCATAAAGACCCACGGACGACTGGTTATACCAGTACTTCTGATCGTAGTATTCGTTGCGGATCTGTTTGATCTCGGTGGTGGTGACACCGGTGCCCGTGCTTCCGTATTTCGCGCATACGCGAAGCGCGTCGGATGCAACACGGTTTGCCTGCTGTCTCGAATAGCCCACCGTTCGCAGGTTCGATATATTATTCGCGGTCGTATTCAGCGCAATCTGGTACGCATTCAGACCGGAAGAAGCAATTGTCAGTCCAAAAAATGTAGATGGCATAGATACCCCTCTTTCTGTTCCGTCCGGCTTTAACCGAGCTGTGTAATCAGATGCTCAATCATCTCGTCGACTACATTGATAAAACGGCTCGACGCATTGTAGGCATTCTGAAACCGGATCATATATGTCAGCTCCTCGTCCGAAGACACGCCGAAGACCTGCTGGCGCTTGTTGTCCACTGATTCGACCGTCCCGGCCAGGTTTGATGCCGTAGAGCCGTAGACATCGCCGAGCGTCCCCATCTCACCGATCATGGCTTTGTAGTAATCCTTGAAGGTGCAGGGCTTTGTATCGTTCGGATTCAGCGAAATCCGCTCCTCATCCCAGATCGATGCCAGCTTCGATGCCATCTCGTAGTTCACATCCCACTTGTTTCCGTTCTGTTTCAAATGAGGAAGCAGACTTTCTTTTACAATGAGAGCTTCATTGACACTTAAGCTCTTTAACGTATACTGACGCGTGGTATCCGAAGGATCTTCTTCATTGTAGATATATACTTCCTTTGTAACCGGATTGCCGTTCGCATCAAGCACCGGGTTGCCGTTCGCATCGGTCACCGCACAGGTTGCCGTGGTGTACCGCTCCGTGCCGATCCGGGTAAACAGCTCCTGGGGCGGCAGTTTGCCGTCCGAGCCGAAGGAACAGTTCTCCGTGTCAAGGATCTTTGTATTCGGTCCGATCGTGATCTGTCTGCCGTCCGCCGTCGTGGCCGTCACAGTACCGCCGGCCCCGCCTGTCACATCCTTAATAAAACCGCTCGCGGAAACATTGGGACACAGCGTATCGTTGATCGCCGTCACAATCCCGTGAATCAGCTGATCCAACTCCGCTTCCGCGATCAGCATCACCGACATACCGGTCGTATTATTATACTCATCCCGGTCCATCCCGGTCACATGGGTATAGTTGGCCGCATAGTCTCCTCTCGCAAGGAGAAGCGCTTTCAGCTCACCGATGTCATTCTGATTCGCCGAGGAAATCTCTCCTTTCAGATTAAAGACATCAATATATTCTCCTTTTTCCTCATTGGAAAGATGCGCCCAGTAGGGGGTGATAAATCCGTTTGTCGGATCCTCCCGCTTCTCGATCGCGTAAAACCAGTCCTTGCCGACAAACTCCGTGCCCTCGATATTCACACGCACAGCGCCGTTCTCCAGCTCATGATACGAAATCGACACAAGGCTTGAGAGTTCGTCAAGCGCCTGATCCCTGGCATCGCGCAGCGTCATGGCCGTCTCGATATCGGCCGCCTCCACCTTCTGAATCTGTTCGTTCAGCTCGTGGATGCTCTTGCCGAGCTCGTTGATCGTATCGATATCATCCGATATCTGCTTGTTGATATTCAGCTGATATCCCTGCAGTCCCGAATAGACGGCAGATGCACGGCTTAAGAAAAGCTGTGCTTTCTGAATCACAAGGTTCTGATAAATGCTGTCGTCCGGCGCCTTATAAAGCTCCTGGAACGATGTCCAGAAATCCTGCAGCGCTCCCTGGAATGCTTCTCCCTCCATCTCCTGATAGTAGGTTTCCACCTCCGACACCGCTTCATAACTCGCCGCATAGAATGCCTGACGTCCCGACTCGGTACGGTAAGATCTGTCTAAGAAAATATCTCTTGTATGTATCACATCGCCGATCTTAACGCCAAGCCCTGACTGCTGCTTGCTGATTGACGCTGTGGTATTAAACGTCACATAATTGCGGTCCGCGAACAGTACCCGCTGACGGACATAACCGGCGGTATCTACATTCGCCAGATTATTCGCCGTCGTATTCAGCGCGTTCTGGCTGCTCTGCAGACCAGCCACGCCTACGTATAATGCTCCAAATCCATTACCCATGGCAGTTTTTCCTCCTCCATCTGTTATTGCCTGGCGTCAAAGGCGCTGCCGCCCAGAAGTTCGCCGGTATTATAGGCATTCTTATCATAGTTGGCCGTTTCTGGCGCCTGCCGCATACTTCGTAACAGCGTAAGGTCGAATTCCACCATTTCCAATGCCTGTTGCAGTAATTCCTCATTCTGCCGGTTCAGAATCCGCATCTGTGTACCGGCTTCCAGCAGACTGTCACGACGCGCGATCAGCCGCTTCTGTTCTTCCGGCTGATTCTCAAGATAGCCGATCATCTTATTGATCGTCATCTCCTCCGGATCCCTGCCCAGAACCGTCGCCATATCGCCAAGCACGCGTGTCCTCTTATTGGAAAGATTCAGAAGCGCGCTCGCCGCGTCCTGCTCCTGAACCGTCACCTCTCCAAGCCTGGCGATATCCGCCTTGATCACTGCCTGTCTCTTGATGTCGCTTAAGGCGATCAGGACCTGATACTGCTGCTCTTCCTCACCCAGAACATCCAAAAGCTCTTCCATTAAACTTGCCACAGTCTGCCCTCATTTCTATCACATTGTCAACTGGTATTTTTCCCACAGTCTGCACGCAAAGTCCTCCGTGCTGACCTCATAACGGGCGGAATTCACCTTTGCCGCAACTTCTGCGACCCTGTCTTCCCTGACATCCGGAGCGTCCGCCACTGCCTGCTTCGCGATCTGATAATCACGGCCCATCGCGGAAATCTGCACTTCGTCATATCCCACAGCCGTCTTTGCAGTCTTCGCTGTTCCGGCACTCTTGTGTGTCCCATATACCTGTGCCACCTGATTATAAGCTTCTATACGCATAATGGCATCTCCTTTCTTCCCTGAAATATGTTCTAGTTTTTATATCGGATGGTTTACTATTTTCCTTAGGGGAAAACAAAAGAAATGCGTGAACCCGCCGGGACGAATTCACGCATTTTTCTTTCTTTTTCTTTTTGTGATTACACAATATCTTTTTGCCAGCTACCGGACGGATCCGACAGCCTCTTTCAGCAGCACGGTCTCCCCCTTCGTGATCCCGTTTTCATTAAACGCATCCACACGCACGTAATAGTTCCGATCCTTCACCAGCGCGCCGATTCTCTGCTTTGTCCCGAATACCATATAGCTGTGATATAATTTCTCCGGGCTGCTGCCCCAGAGAATATTGTAGCCCGTCGCGCCGTCCGGCGTGATCGTCACATTCATATCCAGCTCGTTCTCACGGACCGCCGTATAAACCGGCGCCTGCGGCTTTTCACCGTCACCCACGCCGAATACGCGCAGGCCCGAAATGCAGGGCTTCTGATCATAGGCCACCGCATGGACGGTCAGCTTCAGATACCTGGCTGTTATGCCGGATTCGCGTACCACCAGATCATGGGGCAGATCCGTGTCCGCATCGGACTTATCCTCAATCACAAAATAATTCTCCCCGTCTGCGGAGCCCTCGAGCACCCAGCGCGTCACGTGATCCGCTCCGTCGATGTAGCGCTGTGTCGGCTCGTGCATCTCGCCCGGAACCGGGATTTCGATCTTATCGTCCGCAAAATTAATCTGAACCGCATGCACCGGATAAGCCTTTCCAAGATCCACCTGCAGCCACTCGCCGCGCTCCGCGGATGCCGCGCGCCACCAGGTCTGAACATTTTCATCCACTGCGAGCTCCGGGCCTTTCCCCTCCTCAGAGGAAGACGCCGTCGCTTTCTTTCCGTAGCTTAACAGATACCACTGCGGGTCCGCCCAGGGATCCTGCGTCTCACCCGTCACGGCAAGCGGCCAGTCCCCGTAGCGCTGATTGCAGAACAGTTCCCCGTCCGCATCAAACCCTGCCGGCCAGATGCCGACGCGCCGCTCGAACTTATGGTTCATGCTGATCCGCATCGTGGAAGTGTGCCACAGGTTTCCGCAGCCGTCACGCATCGTGGAGCCGTGTCCCGCACCCGGGAGAAAGCCGCCCGGCTTGTAGGAATACGGATTATTTTCCGCCAGCGTATACGGGCCTAACGGCTGATCCGCCACATAGACGCCGTCCGCATATGTATTGTACTCCGCGCCCGGGCAGGCGTACTGGAGGTAATATTTCCCCTTATATTTATCCAGCCAGGCGCCCTCGATATACGGCTTGCTGCTGAGCATTCCTTTGGCCAGCGGGACGAGGGTTTCCGGTATCTGGTCCACCGTCTGTCCGTTTGCCTTTAAAAACTCCTCAAAGGCCGCCTCCACCTGCTCGTCGTTTAACGGGAGCTTTGTGTGATCCTCGCCGACGCGCTCATAGCCTTTCGAAAAAGCGTCGCCGTACAGCATCGCCTGTTTCTCTCCCTTTGGCCGCATCGTCTCCAGGTCGAGTTCAACGCCCCAGATCGGCTCGGTATTCGTGCAGCCCCAAAAGAAATAAAGCCGTCCGTCGTCATCGCGGAACAGATTCGGGTCCCAGAAATCAAAGGTGCCTTCGATCTTTTCATACGGTCCGCCCAAAATATCCTTTGTGCGGTAGTAGTCGCAGATCTCACCTCTTTTGGATGCGCAGAAATAAACGTATTCTCCGACCACCCGCACATCCGGCGCATAATCATACAGCGGCAGATAATCCGGCAGCCTGTGGTTCTCCCAGTTTACAAGGTCATCCGACACCCATACGCCCAGCGTCATGGACGCAAAAATGTAGTATCTCCCCTGAAAACAAATCATCGACGGATCTGCCGCCTCGCGCGACACCTCAAGCTTTCCGCCGCTCCGCGGGTCTTTGTTAAACTGGTAACGATAATTGATGTTGACCGGGTTACACAAATACTTCATATTCTATTCTCCCTTCCCGGCGGTCCGTTTCCGAGTGTCAGCCGGCGGCCCCTGACGCTCAGTCAGAAATCTTCGCCATCTCCTCCGCTACTGATGTCTCACAGCTTCTCATTGCCCGAATCGTCCTGTCGAACAAATCGTCCAGTTCCCATCCGAGACGCTCTGCGCCCTGCGCGATGACCTCTCTTGAGCATCCCGCCGCGAAACGTTTGTCCTTAAACTTTTTCTTCAGGCTTTTCACCTCGAGATCCATCGTGCTCTTCGAGGGCCGCATCAGCGCACACGACCAGATCAGCCCGGTCAGCTCGTCCGACGCAAAGAGAACGTTTTCCATCTCAAGCTTTGGCTCCAGGTCACTGCAGAGCCCGTAACCGTGGGAACAGACCGCATAGATCATGTCCTCGCTCACCCCCGCCTCACGCAGAAGCTCCGGCGCCTTCCGGCAGTGCTCCTCCGGGTAAAGTTCAAAATCAATATCGTGCAAAAGCCCGGTGATCCCCCAGAACTCTTCTTCCGCGGCAAAGCCCAGCTCCTTTGCATACCAGCGCATCACACCCTCGACCGTCAGTGCATGCTGGATATGGAACGGTTCTTTGTTATATTTTTTCAGCAGATCCAACGCCTGTTCTCTGGTGATGCTGCTGCGCTTTCCCGCCCCGGGAACCTCCGTCTTTGCAGCCTTTGTCTGACCGGACGGCTTTTTATCCAGACTCTTCATCGTGGGGAAGAGCAGCACGTCGCGGATCGCCGGCGAGTTTGTCATCATCATCACCATGCGGTCAATTCCGAATCCGATCCCTCCGGTCGGCGGCATACCGATGCACAGTGCATTTAAGAAATCCTCGTCCGTGTGATTCGCCTCGTCATCTCCGGCTGCCAGAAGCGCCTCCTGCGCCTCAAAACGACGTCTCTGATCCTCCGGATCGTTTAACTCGGAATAGGCATTTGCCATCTCCCAGCCGTTCATGAAAAACTCAAAACGCTCCACGTATTCGGGATTGTCCGGCTTCATTTTCGTCAGGGGCGAAATCTCAATCGGATGATCCATGACAAACGTCGGTTGAATCAGATGCTCCTCCACATAGGTCTCAAAAAACAGATTCAGGATATCACCCTTCTTATGATGCTCTTCGTACTCAATGTGGTGCTCCTTCGCAAGCGCCTTCGCCTCCGCCGTGTCCTTTACCTCATGAAAATCCACGCCGGAATACTTTTTCACCGCATCGACCATCGTGATCCGCTCAAACGGTTTTGAGAGGTCCATCGTGTGCTCCCCGTAGGTGATCTGCTCGGAGCCGGTCACCTCCTTTGCCACATAGCGGTAGAGATTCTCGGTCAGATCCATCATGCCGTGGTAATCCGTGTATGCCTGATAGAGCTCCATCAGCGTGAACTCCGGATTGTGCCTCGTGTCAAGCCCCTCATTGCGGAACACACGCCCGATCTCATAGACACGCTCCATCCCGCCGACAATCAGGCGCTTCAGGTAAAGCTCGAGGGAAATCCGCAGGCGAAGATCCTCATCAAGCGCGTTAAAATGCGTCTCAAACGGTCTCGCGGCTGCCCCGCCGGCATTCGAGACAAGCATGGGTGTCTCCACCTCCATAAATCCCTGTCCGTCTAAGTATCTGCGGATCGTGCTGATCACCTTCGAGCGCTTCACAAAGGTATCCCTGACCTCCTCATTCATGATCAGATCGACATATCTCTGACGGTAACGCATGTCGGTATCGGTCAGCCCGTGAAATTTTTCCGGAAGAATCTGCAGACTCTTCGAGAGCAGTGTCATCTCCGACGCGTGGATGGAAATCTCACCGGTCTTCGTCTTAAAGACCTGTCCCTTCACTCCAAGGATATCGCCGACGTCATATTTCTTAAAGTCCGCATACGCCTCCCCGCCGACGGCGTCCCGCGCCACATAGATCTGGATGCTTCCTTTCAGATCCTGGATATTGCAGAAGGATGCCTTGCCCATGACGCGTTTAAAAAGCATTCGTCCTGCAATGGAAACCACGGTATTTTCCAGTTCCTCAAACCGTTCAACGATATCCGTCGAATGATTTGTCACATCATACCGTGTGATCAGAAACGGGTTCTTTCCGTTCTCCTGCAGCTCATGCAGCTTGTCGTAACGAACCTGAAGCAGCTGATTGACATCCTGCTGCCGCTGCCCGTTCTTTTCCTGACTCCTGTTCTCTGCCATCTTCTTCCTCCGTTATCACTGATTCGACCTGTAAATGGAAAGCACCTTATACTCTAATTCTCCGGCCTGCGTCTCCACCTTTACCATATCTCCGGCTTTTCTGCCGATCAGTGCCCTGCCGACCGGTGACTCATTTGAAATCTTTCCTTTTAAGCTGTTCGCCTCCATGGATCCGACAATCTTATATTCTAATTCCTCATCAAATTCACAGTCGAGGATCTTCACACTGCAGCCGATGCTGATCCTCTCGAGGTCAACATCCTCCTCCACCACAACTTCCGCGTTCTTTAAGATCTTCTCGATATCCTCGATGCGGGTTTCAATCTCTCCCTGCTCTTCCTTTGCCGCATCGTACTCCGCGTTCTCTTTCAGATCTCCCTGCTCCCTGGCTTCCTTGATCTTCTGCGCAACCTCTTTTCTGCGCACCACCTTCAGCTCCTGAAGCTCATCCTCAAGCTTTTTTAACCCCTCATACGTCAGAATAACGCTCTCTTTCTCCATGGCTCTTACCCCTTTCGTTTTTTATTCGATCTGTCCGATTTCTGCTGCCACACGCAATAAAAGTACGCCCTGCACGTTCACACATGCCACGCATACTTTTCATCTGATCTCACAAATCATAAAACGCTTCTTCAAATCTGTCGCGGGCCGGCTGCCTTCCCGGCTGCTCAACCTCTCTAATAATTACGGTATTATAACCTATCGGTATCGCAATGTCAAGATTTTCCCCCCGCTTCCACGGCTTTTTGTGAATGGGAATATAATATCTTCCGGGACGGATCTGTGCCGGATAACAGTCTCCGTTCCACTCAAAATCCAGAATCAGCTCCGCACTCTCCATCCTGCCCGCGCGCTGCTCTCCGCAGCGTCTCCTGCCGTGTCCGCCCGCATGCATCATGCTGCCGGCGGCGTTTTCTCCGCCGTCACCCATGCGTTGTACCGGATGCACCCGGCGCCGCGGGCCGTCCATCCGGCATGGTGCGGACCATGCAAGCGCTTTTTTGGAAAAAAGCTCCACAATCAGGCCGTTCTCTTCATACATTGTCTCTGTAAACTCATAAAAATATGCAGGTCGTTCCGTATAAATCGTCAGATAATTCAAGTCCTCCGCGAGTTGTCCCAGCACCTCGCGCACCCCCACCGGTTCAAAGATGCCCTCGCCTTCCTCTTCATCGTCAATCACCTTCAGCTCCACCCGCTCCGGCCGTATCTGCTTTTCCCGCAGAATCCCGAGAAACACCGGTCTGAAATCTCTCAAAAAAATATTCGAATACGCCATGTCCGCCTGCCGTTATCTCCGCGTTTTTTCATTATATGCCAGTGCCTCCTCAAATAATGCCAGAAGCGCTTCATAAGATTCCACTTCATTGATTCTGCCGCGCAGCTTTGAAGAGTTCGGATAGCCCGCGGTATACCAGGCGGCATGTTTTCGGATTTCGCGGATCCCTGTATATGCCCCCTTGTACTCAAGCAGCATCCTGGCATGGCGCAGCAGCATCTGCGTAACTTCGGAAAAGGACGGCTTTTGCAGCGGCGTGCCCTCTTTATAATAATGAAGAATCTGCTGAAAGATCCATGGGTTGCCCTGCGCGCCGCGCGCAATCATAAAACCGTCGCAGCCGGTCTGACGCGCCATGGCCTCCACATCTTCCGGTGTCCTCAAATCCCCGTTTCCGATGACAGGAATCGATACAGCCTCCTTTACCCGACGAATGATCTCCCAGTCCGCCCGGCCGGAATAATACTGCTCTCTGGTCCTGCCGTGCACCGCGACGGCGGCGGCGCCGGACTCCTGGGCAATGTGCGCAAGCTCAGGCGCATTGATCTGATGATCGTCAAATCCTTTGCGGATTTTTACCGTCACCGGTTTTTTTATGGCGCGGGCCGTTTTTTCGATAATCTTTCCGGCAAGGCCGGGGTTTTTCATCAGCGCGGACCCGTCTCCGTTGTTTACCACCTTCGGAACCGGGCAGCCCATGTTCAGGTCGAGAATATCAAACGGCCTCTCCTCCATCTGTTTTGCCATCTCACTGATGATGTCCGGATCCGAGCCAAACAACTGAAGGGAAACCGGATGCTCCCCCGGTGCAACCGCGAGCAGCTCTTCTGTGTGTCTGTTTTTATAATAAATGGCTTTGGCGCTCACCATCTCCATACAGACCAGCCCCGCACCCTGTTCTTTGCACAACATGCGAAATGGCAGGTCACTCACACCTGCCATCGGACCCAAAATCAGATTATTGTCCAAATGTACGTTTCCGATTTTAAGCGCTCTGATGATTTCCATATCCATCCCCTTTTTACTGCATGTCTTTAACGAACGCATCCCCGGGCAGACCGCACGCCCCGGACCGTCGCCGATACCGGCTGCATGAAGCAGTCTTTTATCCGGATCTGATCCTTTATGCGATCCAGCGTTACGCCCGGATTTTCCCGGATTTGCGGTTCTGTTTTTTATAAATGAGATTCATTCCTTTTAAGGTCAGCGTCGGATCGTACACATCAATCATGGACGTTTCGCTGGCGATGATTCTTCCGAGTCCCCCGGTCGCCACCACCCTGATCTCACCCATGTCGGCCTCGTCGATGATATGACGGATAATATATTCCGTCTGCCCGATCTGCCCATAGACCAGACCGGCCTGCATGGAGGAAATCGTTTCTTTTGCAAGAATGCTCGCCGGCTTACGGATCTCAATCTCCGGAAGCTTTGCCGCTTCCTCCCACAGAGCCTTCGCGGATGTACGGATCCCCGGCGCAGTGACACCCGATACAAACGCGCCGTCCTTATCCACCAGATCATAGGTCGTGGCGGTTCCGAAATCCAGCACCAGCACCGGTCCCCCATACAGCTCATAGGCCGCAGCCGCATCCACGATACGGTCCGCACCGATCTGCCTTGGGTTCTCGGTGACGACCCGGATTCCGGTCCGGATCCCGGATTCCACGATAATCGGCCGGATCCCGAAGTATTTGACAATCGCCCCTTCCAAAGAATGCATGACATTCGGCACGACCGACGCGATGATCGTATCCTCGATCTGATCATGTCTGATATCGTTTTGTTCCAAAAGATTGATCAGCAGCATACCATACTCGTCCGAGGTCCGCGCCATCTTCGTGGTGAGGCGGAACGTTGCCCGCACATCATCCCCGCAGAAAACACCAACCGTTATATTTGTGTTGCCCACATCAATCGTCATTATCATAACTGTCCTCCATACCCATACAAAACATGATAGTACATCTGAAGCGCTTCCAAAAGATCGCATCTCTCCCTCTGGAGCTGACGGATCTTTAAACCGCACCCGATCTCATCGTAAAGCAGATCACCCTCATCACAGGATGTCCGAAACTTAAGCTCCCCTTCTTCATCAAAGACCAGCTGAATCACGCCCCCGATGTCTTCCGTAAACAGGGCGCACATGATCTTAAGCTCGTCTCTGACCTGCACCGGAAGACCTGTAAAGCTCTCGTTTAAATAAAATTTTTTATTGTAGGCGCTCGCGCCGCAGAGCACAACCTCCTCCATACACGCGTCCTTTCTCTTTTATGATGCTGCGCCGCCCGGACCGCCGGTTCTCTTTTTCCGATGGCGCGGCGGCCTGCTGACCGCCTGCATTCTCACGTTTCCCGAACTCCGCTTCAGTTTCCCCGGCCATGTCTCAGACGGCCGGTTTTTCCGATGGTACGGCGGTCGACAGGCGGCCTGCCCTCACCTACACATAACCGTAAACGCCCCTTACGGACACTTCCCCGGCAGATACCAGCCGCCTGCTCTCCCAGGTGTCCACGATCAGCTCGCCCCGCGGCGTAATGCCCATGGCCTTTCCCTCAAACGGTTCCTTTGGATCCAGCACCCGTACTTTTTGATGCGCATTCACAAGACAGGCGTCATATTCGTGTACCAGGGCGCTTAAATCCTCTGTTTTCCGAAACACCGCATAATAGTGCTCAAATCTCTCGAGCACCGCCTCAATGAGCGCCGCCCGGTTGAAATGTTTTCCGGTCTCGAGAAACAGTGACGTCGCCATGCAGGAAATCTCATCCGGAAACGAGTCATTGTGCACATTGATCCCGATTCCGATTACGACATGATTGATATAATCGGTCTGTGCACTCATTTCCGTGAGAATCCCGCAGATTTTTTTTCCGTTCATCACAATGTCATTCGGCCATTTGATACCGGCAGGCCGACCGGTCTGTTCCGTGACCGCGGACGCTGTTGCAAGCGCAGCCACCAGGGTAAGCATGGATGCGTTGTTTGGAGACAGCTGCGGTTTTAACAGCAGCGTCATAAAAATCCCGCTTCCCCGGGGCGATTCCCAGCTCCTGCCTCTTCTGCCTTTTCCGGCGTCCTGCTGTTCCGCAACTACAAGTGTACCATCCGGATATCCGTCCTCCGCCAGCTGCTGCGCTTTCGTGTTGGTTGAGTCAACTACAGGGAAACAGCGGATTTCCTGTCCCGCCCACTCTGTTTTCCGAATACTCATAAGCTCGTTTTCGCTTAAAATATCCGGCGATGAGATCAGCCGGTACCCCTTATTCTGCACAGCTTCGATCACATAACCGCTCTCTCTGAGCTGACGAATCCCTTTCCAGACCGCAGTTCGCGATACGCCGAATTTTTCACACAGAGCCTGTCCCGACACATATCCGTCGGTTTCTCTTAAAATGGTAAGTAGTTCTGTCCTCATCCTTCGTCATCCTAATGTAGCAAGCATCACGGCCTTAATCGTATGCATCCGGTTTTCCGCCTCATCGAAAACGACAGACTGCGCGCTCTCAAACACTTTGTCCGTCACCTCAAGCTCCTTATAACCAAATTTCTCATATACACTGCGGCCGATCCCGGTTTTCAGATCATGAAATGCCGGCAGGCAGTGCATGAAAATCGCATCCTCCCTGGCCCGGGTCATCACCGATTCATTTACCTGGTACGGCATCAGATCGCGAAGACGCTCCTCCCAGATCTCGCCCGGTTCCCCCATGGACACCCATACATCCGTGTAAATGACATCTGCATCTTTGACGGCAGTCTCCACATCCTCCGTGAGCAGAATGGACGCTCCCGTCTGCGCAGCAATTGTCCTGCATTCGTCGACAAGTTTTTCATCCGGAAAATATTTGGGCGATGTGCAGGCCACAAACCGCATCCCCAGTTTCGCGCAGGTCACCATGAGAGAGTTCCCCATGTTGTAGCGGGCATCACCCATATACACAAACTTCAGCCCGGCCAGCCTGCCCTTGTGTTCCCGGATTGTCAGCATATCCGCCAGCATCTGCGTGGGATGAAACTCGTTCGTCAGTCCGTTCCAGACCGGAATCCCTGCGCACTGCGCAAGTTCTTCCACAATCTCCTGACCATAACCCCGGTATTCGATCCCGTCAAACATCCGCCCGAGCACTCTCGCCGTGTCCGCAATACTCTCTTTTTTGCCGATCTGGGAGGCGGACGGATCGAGGTATGTCACATGCATCCCCAGATCATGCGCCGCGACCTCAAAAGAACAGCGCGTCCGGGTGCTTGTCTTCTCAAAGATCAGCACGATATTTTTCCCTTTTAAGCTGTCATGCGAAATTCCCTGTTTTTTCTTGTTTTTCAGATCTTCCGCCAGATCGATCAGATATGTAATCTCCTCCGGCGTGTAATCAAGCAGTTTTAAAAAATTTCGTCCTTTTAGATTCATTTTACTTCCTCCAGATTTTTCTGCCGCTTATTTGCGGCGATTTGAAAGCCGGCTGCGGGTGTTTTCTCGTTTTCCTGAGGTTATAGCCGGCTGCGTCAGAACAATCGGGCTGTCACTGTGTGACAGCCCGCCGCATTGCTTTTATTCTCTTTACTGCTTATTCTCGCCAAGCGCGATCTCCGTCACAGATTTCGCCAGTCCCGCAATCCCCTGAATCTCCGAGGGAATAATGATCTTGGTCGCCTTTCCGTCCGCCGCTTTCGCAAACGCTTCCAGGCTCTTTAACTGGATGACTCCCTGATCCGGTGCGGCTTCTTTGATCATGCGGAGTCCGTCTGCATTTGCCTGCTGGATCTTTAAAATCGCCTCCGCCTGACCTTCCGCCTCCCGGATTGTCGCCTCTTTCTTTGCCTCAGCCCGAAGAATTGCCGCCTGTTTCTCTGCTTCCGCATCCAGGATCGCCGATTCCTTTTTCCCTTCTGCGACAAGCACCGTTGATTTTTTCTCTCCTTCAGCACGCAGGATCGCTTCTCTTCGTTCGCGCTCCGCCTTCATCTGCTTCTCCATCGCATCCTGAATCGCAGCCGGCGGAATAATGTTTTTCAGCTCAACGCGATTTACTTTGATTCCCCACGGATCGGTCGCCACATCGAGCGTTGCGCGCATCTTTGTATTGATCGTCTCTCTCGAGGTCAGTGTCTCGTCCAGCTCAAGGTCTCCGATAATATTACGAAGCGTTGTCGCCGTAAGATTCTCGATTGCCATGATCGGATTCTCCACACCGTATGCGTAAAGCTTCGGATCCGTAATCTGGTAGTAGACCACCGTATCGATCTGCATCGTCACGTTATCCTTTGTGATCACCGGCTGCGGCGGAAAATCCACCACCTGCTCTTTTAAGGTCACACGTTTTGCAACCCGGTCAATAAACGGAAGTTTAAAATGAAGTCCTACCGGCCAGGTAGCAAGATATCCTCCCAGCCGCTCCACAATAAACGCATGCGCCTGCGGCACGATCTTGATACAGGATGCAAGCACTGCAAGAACCAGTATAACCAAAACAATAAATGCACCGACTAGAAACTGCACCATCTCTCATTCCTCCATTCCTCTTATGATCTTTACTATTATTGCCTGTTTGTTAACATCTTACTATATTTGGCCGCGGATTACAAGAAAGAATCCTCACTTTCATCCCTTACGCTTTGATCCTGCGGCCGCTCCATCCGTTTATCCGAACGAAAAAAACGGCTGCGGGACTTCTCATCTCCGCAGCCGTTCCCTGATTCTGTTTTTAGAAAAATACATGATTTCCGATTACAACACCCGCGTGTCCGCCCGACGCTCTCTGAAAACGGACCGCTCCTCCGGTATTATCCATGCCGTTGAGCGCTTCCTGCGCAGCCTGTATGCAGCTCGCTTTCGGCCCGCCTGCCGCTACATTGGCAACCGATCCTCTTCCCGCCGGCGTAAACTGGCCGCTCTGATATATGACATCATGCACGCTTCCCGGATATGCACCCGATCTCACACGGTTCATCACCACGGCGCCCACCGCAAGCTGTCCCTCATACGACTCATTCCCCGCCTCGCACTGAATCAGCGCTGCGAGCAGTGTCACATCATCCACCGTTGCAGCTGCCGGTGCATTCTGTACCGTGCCGGGACTCGATACCTGAGCCGCTTTTGCAGCTGCCGCCTCCTCTGCCGCTTTTGCAGCCGCCGCTCTCTCTTCCTCAATCGTAATCGCTTCGCCGAGCGCAAGTTCCGTCGTCACATATTCGGCGCTGACATATCCCGTCTCACCGCCGTAGCTGACCGCCACCCAGCCATCCACTGTCGCCGCATCCGTATCCACAGTCAGAAAAGTCCCTGTCGATACCGCTGCGATCACGGCGCCTTCCGTGTCTGCACTTCTTCTCACACGCAGTCCGTTTGTCATAATCTCCGCTTTTGTGTCAAAGGTTTCTTTTGCGTAATTCATGGCATCCGCGCCAAACAGACAGTAGGAATTCAGCACATATCCGTCCACATTGCCGGATACCACATGCGTCCACGATTCTCCCTGCTCAACAATCTCCGCCACATCACCTTTATATAATTTGCCCACAACGGAAGCATTCTCATCGCCTGCTTCCCTGACATATAAAAATTCCTGTACATCCGCCATCAGCCGTGTCTGCCATACGACGTCTTCCTGTGTCACTGCCCCCGCTGCCGTATCCTGTAACACTTCCCCGTCTTCCCCGGTCTGCGGTACCATATCCTGTGACATCTGTACATCCGCACCGGTCTGCGCTGCGGTGTCCTGTGAAAGCGCCCCGTCCGATTGCGCTGCGGTATTCTGTGAAAGCTCTCCGTCTGCATCCGTCTGCGCTGCGGTATTCTGTGAAAGTTCTCCGTCTGCATCCGTCTGTGAGACGGTCTCATTCGGCACACTGATCTCCGGCTGCAGCTCCGCTACTGCTCCCGCCTGAAGCTGCGGTACGGTATCCTGCGCTTCTTCTGTCCCCGGCTGCAGATCAGCCGTCGCCCCTGCCTGAAGCTGCGGCACGGTATCCTGCACTTCTTCTGTTCCCGGCTGCAGATCAGCCGTTGCCCCCGCCTGAAGCTGAATTGAAGTATTCTCCGGCTCTGATTCTGTCTCTTTCTGCAGTTCCGCCATGACTCCTGCCTGCGGCTGCAATACAATGTCCTGCGGGCTCGCTTCTGTCTGCGGCTCCTCCGCCGCGGTCACCATCACGACACCAGACTTTTCAACACTTGCCGGCATTTCCCATATCCCGTCGGACGTATTCGCCGTTGCCTGATCAAGCTGTGCAAATACACCCGCCGTTCTTCCCGCGGCAGCATTCTCCGTACCTTCTTCCGCAACCACTGCCACCTCCACGGCAGCGCGGTCTGCAGTTTCTGCGATTGCACTCATCATTACCAGAGAACCGGCAACCACTACTCCTTCAATCGCCTTCTTTTTCAGATTCATGAAAACCTCCACCGGCGTATTCTTTTCTGTCTGCACGCCTTACGGCTCAAAAGTATTACGCCTTTGTTCCGTTTTATTTGTATTTTATTACAATTATTACGGATTTATTACGAAACAATTATAACAAAGCACATCTTTTTTGTCAACACTTTCACACAAAATGGAACGTTTTTTGCAAAAAATAAAAAAAGAGACCACGGAATCTCCTGTGTTTTGCAGAAATTCCGTGGTCTGATATGCACAAATTCAACTTGTGACGCTCTGTTACAGTCTCTTTAAAAGCGCTTCTTTTGCCTCTTCATAACCTGGCTTTCCAAGCAGTGCAAACATATTTTTCTTATAGCTCTCAACACCCGGCTGGTTAAACGGATTTACACCCAGAAGGTATCCGCTGACACCTACCGCAAATTCGAAGAAGTAAAACAGCTGTCCCAGGTGATATTCATCCTGTGTGGGAATCGTGATCATAAGATTCGGCACATTTCCGTCCGTGTGCGCCAGAATCGTCCCGTTCATCGCACTCTTATTGACAAAATCCATATCCTTTCCTGCGAGATAATTCAGCCCGTCCAGATCCACCGGCTCTTCCTCAATCACGATGCGCTCTCTGGAATCCTCCACATTAAGCACCGTCTCAAACATGATTCTCGCTCCGTCCTGGATAAACTGCCCCATAGAATGCAGATCCGTCGTCAGATCCACCGAAGCCGGAAAAATCCCTTTCTGATCCTTGCCTTCACTCTCGCCGTACAGCTGTTTCCACCACTCCGATACATAATGAAGGCTCGGCTCATAATTGGCAAGCACCTCGACTGCCTTTCCTTTTCTGAGCAGAATATTGCGGACTGCCGCATACTTCAGTGCGTGATTCTCCGCAAATCCAGACTCAAGCGCAAGTCTTCTTCCTTCCGCCGCACCCTCCATAAGCTTTGTGATATCCGCTCCGCTCACAGCGATCGGAAGCAGCCCCACCGCCGTCAGTACGGAAAAACGGCCGCCGACATCATCCGGAACCACAAACGTCTCGTATCCTTCCTCTGTCGCAAGGTTCTTAAGCGCTCCGCGCGCCTTATCCGTCGTCGCGTAGATTCTCTTCGCCGCGCCTTCCTTGCCGTATTTCTTCTCGAGCAGTCCCTTAAACACACGGAATGCAATCGCAGGCTCCGTCGTGGTTCCCGATTTTGAAATGATGTTCACGGAAAAGTCCCTGTCTCCGATCACGTCCACGAGTCCTTTCAGATATGTGCCGCTGATGCTGTTGCCCGCATAGTAGATCTCGGGCGTTTTCCGCATCTCTTTGGGCAGGTTATTGTAAAATCCATGTCTCAGGAACTCGATGGCAGCCCTCGCGCCCAGATAAGAACCGCCGATGCCGATCACCACCAAAACGTCGGAATCCGATGTAATCCTTTCGGCTGCTTTCTGGATTCTCGTAAACTCTTCCTTATCATAATCAACCGGAAGATCGATCCACCCCAGAAAATCATTCCCCGCTCCGGTCTTTGCCGTCAGCTGCTCTTTGGCATCCAATGCGAGCTTACTCATATAAGCGACTTCTTCCTCGCTGATAAAACCAGCAGCCTTTGAATAATCAAATGATACGTTTCCCATTGTTCTCCTCTCCTTTGTCCGTTTCATTCAATACAAGATCCAATGTCCCTCAAGCATTATTTTATCAGACATGCGTCTATCCCGCAAGCGGTTTCTGCCACGTAATATCCTTCGCCTCTCTCAGGAAAACACCTCCCCGAGCACCGCGCTGAGCAGTTCTTCCGGCCTGTCTGCCGTCCCCTGTTCCATCTGTTCCGCCGATTCCGCAATCTGTACCTCGCTCTCTGTGCGTTCTTCTGAAATCTCTGTTTCCAAAGCCGGCGTCATTCTCTCCTGCAGCTTTGTAAGCTGTACCTCAATCCGTCTTATCCTGTGTAATACGATGAGCAGGAGTACCATCACCAGTAAAAAACCTGCTGCCGTCATCTCATTTGCATACTCCGTCAGAAAAAACAACATCTGCTCCATTCATATTACCTCTCTTTTCTGTTTTCAGGCATACGCCTGTCCAACTGTTTGTTTCCACCTTATTATAAAAATTCTTCATGTCTTTGAAAAGAGTCCGGGCAAAAGATTTCGTCGCAAGTTTTGACATCTTCCTGCATTTCCTGCCATGTTTCGACATTTTTCTCATTTCGCCGGAAAAACAGAAATGCAACCCGGTTGCGCCTCTTAATTTTGTAAGTCTTTTCTTGACTTTTAGGCATAAGGGTATTATAAATAGTGGAGTAGAATACAGGAAAGGGATTTAAATCTATGAAAAAAATCATTATGACCGGGGGAGGTACGGCGGGTCATGTGACACCCAATATCGCCCTCATGCCTTCTTTGCAAAAAAAGGGGTATGAAATTTCTTATATCGGTTCCTATGAGGGCATCGAAAAACGCCTGATCGAAGAGCAGAACATCCCGTATTATGGGATTTCCTCCGGAAAGCTCAGACGGTATTTTGATCCCAAAAACTTCTCTGATCCCTTCAAAGTCCTGAAAGGTTACAGGCAGTCCGTAAAGCTGCTTCGCAAAATACAGCCCGATGTCGTATTTTCAAAAGGAGGATTTGTCTCTGTTCCGGTTGTTCTTGCCGCAAAACACTGCCATATTCCCGCGATCATACACGAATCGGATCTGACTCCCGGACTCGCAAACCGCATCGCCATCCGCTATGCCACAAAGGTTTGCTGCAATTTCCCGGAAACACTCGGCTATCTGCCTAAGGACAAATCTGTCCTGACCGGTTCTCCCATCCGCAGGGAGCTTTTATCCGGCAGCAAAGAAAGAGCATTTTCGCTCTGCCGCTTTGATGACCGCTCCAAACCGGTCATCCTGATTGTCGGCGGAAGCAGCGGCTCACGGGCTATTAATACGGCAGTCCGCAATCTGCTGCCTGAACTGATCAAAACGTATAATATCATCCATTTATGCGGAAAAGGCAATGTGGACAGCACTCTGAACCATGTTGTCGGATACGTTCAGTTTGAATACGCGAATCAGGAGCTTGCCGATCTGTTTGCACTGGCCGATCTGGTGATTTCCCGCGCGGGCGCAAACGCCATCTGCGAGCTGCTGGCGCTGCGTAAACCTAATATACTGATCCCGCTCTCCGCACAGGCAAGCCGCGGTGATCAGATCCTGAACGCTAATTCTTTCCGTTCACAGGGATTCAGCTATGTACTCGAAGAGGAAGAGCTTACAAATACAACACTTTTGGAGGCAATCTGCCACGTGACCAAAAAGAGAAACGACTATATCAGATCAATGGAACAAAGTCATTCACAAAATTCGATCGAGTCTATTGTCCGCCTGATCACGGACGTATCATAGCCAGACCCGCTCAAAGATGTTATCTGCGTTTTTGTCAGGCTGCCACAGCACAAACCGCTGTCGCAGCCTGCTTCTGACTATTCCTGTTTTAACATATCCCGAATCTGTTCCATCTCCTCCGGCGAAAATGTCTCGTGACTCCATACAAGAATATCCTCGTTTTTTGCATTCTGGTATCTCGGGATGAGATGCATATGAAAGTGGAATACGGTCTGTCCGGCCACTTCATGGTTATTCTGAAGAATATTAAATCCCTCACAGCCGAGGACTTCCGTCATATGCACAGCCATGCGCTTTGCCAGTTTCATCGCACTGCAGGCCACCTCTTCTGTGATCTCATAAATATCCGCAAAATGCTCCTTTGGAATGATCAGGGCATGCCCCTTTGCCGCAGGGGCCAGGTCGAGAATGACACGAAACTCTTCATCCTCATAAATCGTATTCGAAGGTATCTCACCCGACGAAATTTTACAAAATATACAGTCCTTTTCTCTCATAAAATCCCCTTTCTCAATGGTTACACTTGTCGAATTTTGTTGTACTGTTATTGTTGATCTTAGTTTTTATTAATGCTAAACTAATTCTGTCCAATTCATATCAATGGTTTAAAGGTTAGGCGGGGGTTACAGTGTTAAATAACGAAGACTATCTCAATATCTTCCACGAGATAAAGAATTCGATCACCCTGATCGGCGGATCTCTTCAGCTCGTGGCAAAAAAACATCCGGAAGTGAATCGCTTTGAATACTGGAACGAGGCCATGTCCGAAATCAGTTTTTTAAAAAACATGGTCACGCAGCTCTCTTCTGCGCGTTTATGCGGGCATCTGAATGTCATGCAGATAAATATCTATGCGTTTATGCATCAGATTGCCTCTTCTATCCGTGCGTTTTCCTGGAGCAGCTTCAACTGCAATATTGTGTTTGAAGAAAGCCTGCCTCTGATCGAACTGGATCCTCAGCTGGTGAAACAGGCCGTGATCAATCTGGTTAAAAATGCATACGAAGCGATGGGCAACAATGGTACTGCCGTCATCACGGTATCCTGCAGCGATAATTATATGCATATCGCCGTCACCGATCAGGGCGGCGGACTTGACCCGGCCTTCGCCGATCATATCTTCCAGCCGTTTATTACCTCAAAAACCGGCGGAAGCGGGCTTGGGCTTGTCATCACAAAAGAGATTGCGGAAGCCCACCACGGCCGGCTCGAATGCAGTTCACGGCCCGGGGACGGCTGTACCTTTACGCTGTCATTTCCGCTTACGCAAAATTAAACAGACTATCCAGCATACGGAGAATCTTGAAATTACCTTTGGCAGTCATTTCGCCTGTCATAAAGGCTCTTTGGAATGTCATCCTCCCGGCGATGATTCCATCCATCACCTCGGGAGTCAGCTTTGCATAGATATCAATATTCTCCTCCTGGCCATAGTGAATTGTCAGCTCGTCCTGACTGACTTCCACGAACAATGGTTTCTTCTTGTCCGCCAGCAGGAACAGGTATCTCGCATGAAAATCCTGCTGCGGCTTAAAGCTGTCACGAAGCTGTTTGATATATGCGGTGTCCTCATCCTGCCCCGCTTTTCCAAGCATATCTTTAAACATGGATGCCAGCTCCTGAATGTCCTCTTTCTGTTTCTTTACATAGCTGTCGTCCGAGACATATTTGGAGAGCTGCTCGCTCTCCTGCGGGGTAAGCTCCATCTGCGGTGTGCGCAGAACACTCTGCTTCACCGCAAGATTACTGTTCGGCAGACTTTTCATCTTCTGTGAAATCGTCCGGTAGAGATTTTCCGCTTTTTTCTCTATGATTACAGTATAATCCTTATTCATCTCAAAGCTGACAAGATCCTCGACATACCCGCAAATGCCCGGACAGGGCAGACCTCCCAGGATCTCCCATGCGTTTGCAAGCGTCATCTCGCCCTCTCTCTCTCCGTAGGTGGTGGACATCACAATCGGCTGCATATAAGTCGTCTGAATCTTTTCTTTATCCCCGTACAGCCAGCAGGCATCCAGAAACTGGTTCATATAGCCGCCAATTCCGAGCCATTCAACCGTTGTCGCAAGTATGATGCCGTCTGCATCCTTCATCGTCTGTGGGAGTGTGGCGATCTCGTTTTTATGCTCAAAGATATTGATTCGTTCTACCGTGACACGGAGTTCACGCAGAACCTCCTCCATTTTATTCAGCACATACAAGGTAGGGTCATCCAGCAGACCTCTTCCGCCATAATAAATATTTACCTTCATTCACAGCCTCCATTTCGATTGCATCCTTCTGTTATTTTGAAGTGCTGTTTTCAGTATATAAATTTTCCGTCCCAAAATCAACATTTTTGATTGTTTCTGCGATAAAAAACAATTGTGACAAAAAATCCGGTGATAACCCCGCCGATATGGCCCCAGTTATCAATCCCTCCGGAAGTGAATCCATAATAAATCATGAGCAGAATCATAAAAATTATTCTTCCTGCGCGGATCCCCTCCAGATTTCCTTTGTGGCGCAGAACAATCCATAAAAATCCCCCGATCACGCCATACACCGCACCGGATGCTCCGGCCGAAACGGCGTAATCCGTGCCGGCCGGCATCTGTCGCGCCATAAAAAAAGAAAGCAGATTTCCGCCCAAAAGAGACGTCAGGTACACAACGGCCATCCTGACAGACCCAACGGCACGCTCCAGGCGTTCCCCCATACAGTACAGAATCAGCATATTATTCACCAGATGCGCCGCACCGAAATGAATAAACCCTGCGGTCAGAAGACGCCACCACTGATGTCCCTCACTGACATATGGCGGATACAGACCGCCATACCGGATTATAAATAAGGCATCCTGTGTATTTCCGACAAGCTCCATGATCAGATACACCAGCACATTCACTGCAATCAGTGCAACGGTAAGATACGGAATCCGAACAGGCATCCGGCGCCGCTCTGGTGCAGCCGACTCGATGACGTTCCGCAGCCCGAAAAAATCACCCGGCTGGTTCTCATAAATCAGCAGCTGTCCGGTCTTCGGGCGATAAGCCCATACATTCTGACACTTTGTGCAAATATTCCGCACGTATGACTCCTCCCCTCCCACCAGCAGAGTAAGCAGCTCCACATGATATACGGGGCATTCGTCAAATTCTTCCGCCAGAAACTCCGCGGGACGGTAAAAGCGTTCCAATATCCGCATCTTTACCTCCTGATGTTCCTCCGCCGTAAATGAATCGCCGTTTTCCGGCTCCGCCACCAGCACAACATGAAAAACACCGCTGTCATATTTATAATATACGCCAAAGGCTGCCGGCCTTCCCTTACAGAACCGGTATCCCGCTTTCTCAAAAATATCATTCCACTCTTTCTGCCGCATATACCCGCTTTCCTTTTTACACTTGTCGATTTTTACCGTATCGGTATTGTTACAGCTTCTAAACAGTGTATATTATAGATAGAAAGCATCCGAAATGCAACCCGGATCATGTCAGCCGGTGCTGCCATGTATTCTGTTTTTCGCTAATATTGCTCAGATAAAACGAAACTTCTCGTCCGCAAAAACAACAACCTCATTTTTCTGCAGGCTCATCTTCGTTTTATAATTCAGCAGCTCACCTCCCACATTGGTCCCGTTTGAAGAATTGAGATCTTCTATAAAGTATATACCGTCTTTTTGGGTAATCCGGGCATGTTTCCTGCTCACTGTGGTACTCGGTATATAACCGTCGCACCCCGGCTCACTTCCGATCACGCAGACCTCTCCGGTAATCTTTACATCCCCACAGGCGCCTCTTCCCTCATAGCGGAGAATTCCCTCCGGTTTTAGCGCCATTCCTCCGAGAAGAACGGTCGGACGCTCCTGTATCTTTTCCTCTTCCTCCTCCGGTTCAAAAATAAAGCTGTCCTCTTTCTCCCGTTCTGCCCGTTTGATTTTCTGCGGTTTTGGGGTCTTTCTTTTTTCAAAAAGACGGATGCTTCCGTTTATAATCCCGTACTTTTCCAGGATCGGAATAAATGACGCCGCCGAAAGACGCATCCTCTTTTTACTTCCCGCAGCAGACTGTGAAACGGCTGTCCTTTGCAGTGTGGATTCCTGCGTGGATTCCTCCGCCGTATCGATCTCTTCCCGCTCCTCTTTTCGCGTCTGTCCCGTTTCCGCTGTCACTCTCCCCGTTTCCTCTTCGGCTCCGCGTTCCTGCTCATAAGGGATGCACAACAGCTCTCTCCATGCGCCAATCCCTTCTCCTTTGGTGTATCGTTCATATATGTCATATGCCAGCGTAACCGCCCGCTCATCTCCATGATCCAGCCTGGTCAGCAGGTACTCCAGCAATTGCCCAAAGGCCGCCGGCAGCTGTTGTGTATTTCCGGGATAGTAACAAAAAAACAGACTCTGTTTCCTGTAATCCCTGAAAATGCATTCTGGCAGAAGCAGCAGCCCATCCGGTACGAGCAGAATACTCTCCAACCTCTCCACCACTTTTGTGATCTCAAGCAGCAGCTCGCAGAAAAACTCATACTGCAGTTCTTTTGTCTCCAGTATGACATCCAGCGACTGTTTCCCCGTGATATCATACCAGAGCCTGGTGTCTTCATCCTCACAGATGCTTTTTCCAAACAGCAGATGATTCCCGGCCGAATGCGCAATCATCCCCTCCTCCCAGTCACTCAGCTGTGCAATCTGTTTTACAACCATGTGACTCGAGGTCAGTTTTCTAATATATTCAATCTCCATGTTCCCACATTTCCCCCAGTTCATTCCACAAATAAAATTTTTGAATGATATTCAGATCCTGGCCGGCTCCCAGTTCCACAGCCGTTTCCCTGCATTCCTCATACATCTGCAGGCCGGTTGTCATCGTCATTGCAAACATCACAAGCACAAGCGGTATGATAAGTGCCGCCTCCACTGTCATGCTTCCTTCTATTTTTTTCATATTTCCCTCCATGTCTGAACCTTTTTGACAATTGCGGACAGGAATTCAAATCCGGCTCTGCGACTTCGGGTTTACGGCCCGGCATATACTTACGGCAGAAAGTCAGTAAATCAGAGTGGTTTTTACCCCGCAAGGTACAGCAGATAGGCTGCCAGCAAAAACGGAATAAACGGCAGCCGGTATGTCCTCCCTTTCCGTTTCACCACGATCAGAAACAACGCAACCGTTCCTGTCAGCATCAGTGAGATCAGTATCAGCTCCAAAAGCGCCCGATATCCCAGAATGATTCCGCTCACAATCAGGATAATGCCGTCACCTATGCCGACTGCCTCTTTTGAAATCAGCGCCAGTGCGAGAACCAGTCCTCCTAAAATTGCTCCGCAAATCATCTCTTTGGCTCCGGGTTCTTTACAGACTGTCCCAATCACAATCCCTGCCGTCCCGCCCAGGATCAGAATTTCCAGCGATACCTTCTGTTCTTTCCAGTCCTTATATCCTGTAAACAATAATATTCCAAGAAGCAGTATCCTTCCCGGCATAGCGCCCTCCTTCCCCTTTATCCGCCCATGCAGCGGGTGCAGCAGCTGCGGTCTCCCGTCTCGGAGCGGCGGATCAGAAATACGGTGCGTTTGATCCCGGAACAGTTCAGATCCGTGTGATAGCGGTCTCCCTGATTTGTGATATAAACACGTCCTCCCCGATGCTTCCGGTTCGCGCACAACGCGCAGGTGCGGTACTTTCCTCCATTCTCATTCCGCAGTGATGCAACCTGTCCCTCGTCTACGGAACGGATGGATAACGTCAGGTGCGTGCAGTCGTTTGAGAGATGATATACACTTCCCATTTCTGTGATATAGACCCATTCATCCGACTCTCCTCCCTCTCCTGCGGCATGCCATCCGGTCCATTTCCTGCAGCAGGCAGTCTGCTCCACTGTGATATCCAGCGTCCAGAAAAGACGGACCGGCAGCCTGATCTGATAAATGGCTCGCAGCCTGATCTCATGTTCCGAAAAATCAGACTCAAGCAGGCTGATCCCCATCGTCCCTCCTCTGATATACCGCCCGGCCTCCTTTTTGCCTGACATTTCTTTCAGAAACAACGCGTTCGCCGCTGTAAGCTCCGCCGTAAAACCACCGTCCTCCCCTGACAGATAAACCGCAAGCATGCGTCCGGTATCATCCAGCGACTTCTGAACCTGAAGTTCCACCTGCAGAACGCGGAAGAAAAACAGAATGCTGACAAAAAAGCCTGCCAGCAGCGGCAGGATCACTGCAGCTTCTAATGTAAACGATGCCGGACAACAGGTGCATCGCGGTGTCCCTTTACGAGAATAATGTATGTAACGTTGATCCATATGGGTAGCTGTTTTTATTGGGAGAGATTCTTCCTTTCTGTCTTTCCTGTATTGTGTGAAATATGTGAAAGAATAAAGGGACACCGCGATACACCTGCCTTATCTGTAATATGAAAAATGTTTTTCTGTCATAAATTCATGTTCTTTCATTGCCGGGGCTGAAACGACTACAAACCTCCAGAAAAGCGGTTCCGCCGCAAACGATATCCTGCATTCCATCTCACAGATCAGATGATCAAACCGGACATTCTGATATCCGGGCAGCAGACTGAGATTCTTCTCCATCAGATCCATCATGCGGAAAGATAACTTCTGATTGTCCATCGCAAACAGAAATCCCTTCAGATAATCCTGATAAGTAAAACCGTCCCCGCAGTCTTTTGCCGCGTTCTCTTTTCCGGACACGTCAGAGAGATGTTCCAGACTGCTCGTCCACTGATCCTTACGCTTAATCAGAGCAATTTTATTTCCTTCCAGCAGCGCACGGATATCCAGAATGCTTTCCACATACGCCCATGCTGCAATCACACCGATCTGTACCAGCTGTACAATGCCCGGATTGCCGGTAAACCCGGCAAGAAGGTTTGCCACTGCAAGCGTTTCCTGCATCTTGGTACTGTCCGAAAGAATATGCACAACATTTGCCGCTTCGCGCAGAAGCAGCAGCCGCTGTACCGTCCCCTCCAGATTCTCCCGGTCCGACGGTTTCCCGCAAAGTATGTATTCCAGTTCATATGCAAGCGCATGTCCGGATTCCGTGGTCTGGCAGTCCGAAAAATACTTCCCCGCATATTCCAATGTCAGGATTTTGTCATACCAGCTTATCTCCGGCATTTCCCGCATTGTGCCTTCCATCAGCCTTCTCCTGCCGACCGAATCTTCCAGGCGGATACTTTTCGTGGAAAGAGCCGACAAATCCTGCATCACCATTCCGAGAAGCGTATTTCTTTTCCAGGCAAGTGCTACCTCAAGCGGATTTTCCGCCGGTTCTTTGGCGGCTGCCGTCTGTCCCTGCGAATCGGACAAAGGATCTGCATTCGGGTTTCCCGCCGCTCCTGCTGCCGCAGACTCCCCCTTTCCGTCCGGTGTCCCGGCATCCTGCTGCCGTCTCGCCTCATCAATTGCATTCTGCGCATGCTCCACGCTCCCTTCAAGCTTCCCTTCCTCTTCAACCGCCGTTTCGCCGTTATATCTGTCATACAGAATCTGCGCCGCCTCTACGGGCAGATTTTCTTTCATATAATCCGATACACACTTTAAAAATACACTGCCGTATCCATCGGTCATAATCCGATAATCCACCAGACCGGCTGCGGTCAGGCTGAGTTCTGACACTCCGCCTCCCGCACCTTCGGCCTTTATATTTTTCTGTGTCCGCTCTCTTAAAACCGCTGTCACATAATCGGCTGAAAATTCCGGTCCGCCATATGCGCCGTCCAGGCCGAGCAGATGATACTCTTCCCACAATCCCGGCTGATATTCCGCACATACGGATTCCACTGCAAGCGCGGCGCTCATATCCGCGCAGGTATTAAGACAGCAGATCCGCCCTGCCTCCAGCAGCGCAAACAAAAACGAAGCAATCAGCCAGAATGACACTGCGGAAAATACCGTCATACCTGCCCGCACCTTCATGTTATACCTTCCCCGCACTTTTTGTGATCGTGTCAAAAATATCGTTGACGAGTCCCGTCAGCTGATCCTTAAAAATCAAAACCAGCCCGATTAAGACAACAAGTATCAGTATTAATTCCACCACTCCCACACCGTCTTCCTCACGGATAAATTCTCTGATTCCTCTCATATTACTACCTCCATTCCTGTCCGTTGTTTGTCTGTATCTATATCTGAAAGGTAAAAACCGCCGGCACCAAAAGAATAAACATCACGATTCCAAGCATCATTACCATTGGAATCAGCAATTTCGTTCCGGCCTCCTCACCATATTTTCTGGCAGTATTCTTCCGCTCCTCATATGCCGCAGCGGCTTCCTGCTCCAACAGCGTAACCAGCCCCCGGCTTCCCTTTTTCAGATTTTGTGCCAGTATATTGCCGAATCTTCGATATCCGGCCAGTCCGCAGCGGTCTCCGAATCGTTCATATGCCCGCTGCTCCCCCATTCCGCTTTCCATCTCTCTGCAGGTTATCAGCATCTCCTCAAAGACCGGTTTTTCTTCCAGACAGCCCTGCGCTCTTTTTTCTTCATAGGCAGACGCAATCCTTCTCCAGGCTCCCTGAAGCGTCATTCCCGCACCGATCATCAGCGCCATCCGGCTTACCATATCCGGATATTCAATCTCGAGCAGACGCGCCCGTTTCTTTATCTCCTCCTGCCTTCTGCTACGCTCCAGCAGCGGAACGCATACTGCCAGCGCAAGCCCTCCAAGCAGTATTTTCTCCGGTGTGTAATCCGCCGCAGTCCGCCAGCTTACCGGCTGAGTCCCGACGGCCCGGGGCAGCGGAAAGACGTCGGTCCCCCGTTCTTCTCCCGCCTCTTCCAGCAGCCCGTGAAGCTGTTTTAAAAAAATCTCCTCCTCCCCCAGAATCGCCGGATACACCTGGAAACAGAATTCCTTTGTCATCTGTGAATCCCCGCAGCTTAACACAACCCTTGCCGTCACCAGCTTTCCCTCTGTATCCTCCCCCTCTGATTCATCGACGTCACTCTCCCCCTGCACCTCTGTTGTATCAGACGCTTCTATTCTATCAAGCTCCTCTTCCACGATATTTCCGCTGCCATCAATCAGCCGGTACGGATCAAAGCTCCATTCTGCTTCCACCTTCCCGTCCTGATACCGGTCACGGATGACAACTTTTTTTCTGATGCAGTTTACGGATTCATTTTCCCCCGGAAATTCCGCCTCGAGCTCCTTTTCCGCCGCAAGAAGACACACCTTTTCCTCACTGTCTGTCAGCCTCTGCTCCGGTACCGTGACAGAATACTTTTGTACGTTTCCGTCCTCATCCCCGATCTTAAGCAGCAGTTCCTGCTCGTAGCTTCCCTCTCCGTATGCCTTTCTCTCCAACAGCTCCCCGGATAAAAGATCCGTCCTCCGTCCCGCGGTCAGACCGTAAACGCCTCCCAGAAATGCAGCTGCCACGGCTACAAGGAGCATCCGCCGCGCCCCCTCGGTCAGGAACTTCCTGCAGACAATAAACGCCGCGGCAAATACGCAAAACGCAATCCCACATAAAACCATCCCTCTCCTCCGTCCGTTTTTAAATCCGGATATTCATGATATGTTCCGATAATGCCATCGCTGCCACATATACCGCCAGTGCCGTCGTCATCACCAGCACACCTGCCGTATTTTTATAAAGTGAATCCAGAAATCCACCGGACGCGGCCGTCAGATATGCCAGGATCAGCACCGGCATTACATTCATCACCCGGCCCTCCAGTTTTTTACCGGCAAGTATGGTGGCAATCTCACGCTCCACCTCAATGCGTCCCGCCAGCTTCTGCACGGTAGTCCGGATCATGCCCGCGAAATCACCCCCGCCCCTTTTGGCAAACGAAAACACCTCCGCAAAGCTTTCTATCTCCTCGCATCCGCTCCTTTGTGCAAACTCGGACAACACCTTTTCCAGCGGCTCGTTCATGCGCACTGCGGCATTCATCAGATGCAGCTCCCTGCACATCAGAGACTCCTCTCC
>CAJUNX010000012.1:67273-97464 GCA_910587865.1 uncultured Roseburia sp. | reverse complement strand
GCTCATACTCCAGCTGTGCAATCTGTTCTCCGAGCGCAGACAGATGCTGCGCCGCCGCATCACACTCCAGCTGTTTTTTCTCCCGAAGACGCCTCGACTGCCGGAGAAACACGGCGATCCTCCTTCGTCCCAGTTCCGCCTCGCCGGTAATCCCAAGATATGCAGACGCGCTCTCCTTTACCCGCTCCGCTTCCGTGCAGAATACCCGGATCGTGTCGCGCCGTTCGATCTTGGAACGGTTGTCCCGGTACTGGCCGGTATACTTTTCCATGATGCCCTGAAATTCCTTCATTCGGCTTCGCTCGCGGTTCAGTTTATTCTCCACTGCCTCGAGAAACCATTTTTCCACAAGTCCCTTCTCGTCCCGGCAGTCCGCAAAGAGATCCGAGAGCCCGGATTCTTTGAGATTCACCTTTTTGATGATGCTCTCCCATTCCTTATCGTTGATCTGATACTCCGTGAGCCTGTGAAAATACTGCCTCGACTGAGCCGGATTGTTCATATCATAATAGAAAAAAGAAATCCCCGGTTCCCGCTTATAGCTCTCAAACAGCTGCCGGCAGACGTGGAATCCTTTTAAGGTGATATCCTTTTTTGTCCGCTCCACGACCGGAAGATGAACAATATCATACGCACAGCGCTCGCGGTATTCCGCGATAAAATTGATCATCTCAAGCTCGTCCGGCTGCTCCTGTGCGATCTCCTGACTCCGCCGCACCATCATCCCGGTCAGCACATACCCGGCGCCTCCGTCAAGTTTCCACTCGACGAGGATGAACGTCGGCCGGTTTGTCGTAAAATAGCCGGCAAACGGCCTGTCCTTCGCGCCCTGGTAGCGTCTGTGCACAAACGGCGCCGTCATCATCTGCACGAGCACCGATTTCCCTCCGCCGTTGCGCAGCGCAAGCAGCGTGCTCTCCCCGTTCATCCAGAATGTCTCGTCGCTGACACAGATGGAATTATTATTGTAGTTTAAGTTGATGAGGCGTACTGCATTGATCTTACTCATACATTTTCTCCATTCCCGGCCGGTTCGGTTTTCCCTGCTTCGCCCAGCCCTTCCAGCACCTGTTTTACTCTTGCAAAATGGTTCTGGTTTAACAGATTCCAGTCCATAAAATGATCCAGCTTTTTCGTCGTCTTGATCATCTCATCCGCCTCCACATACTCGATCAGCCCCTGCTTCTGCAGAAAATTCAGAATATGGTGCAGAAAGCCCTCCTTCGTCGTCCGCGCACGCGAGCCCTTCTCGTCCGAACGCAGCGCCTCGTAGGCTTCCTGCATGTTGGAAAACGCGATCCCGGCCCGCTCTTCCTCCTCTCCGCTCATGCGCTGCGCCCCCTCCGCAAGGCGTGCGGAAATACTGTTCTGCAGCTCCCCCACGCGCATATAGTCGCGTGTCCGGCTGGTCGCGCCCTGCCCGTCGTAAAACTCGACCAGAATCGTTAAGATCACAAACTGTGAAAGGTAATAATCCTTGTCCGTCGCATTCGACCGGCAGAGCAGCTGTTTCAGCTGCGCCTTGGAAAAGCCGAGAAACGTGTTGTCCTCCCGCGGGATCAGATAGATCACATTTCCGTACCGCTCAATATCACACAACGCTGCATCGCCCTGGGATTTGACCAGATTCTGGATCTGCCCGTTCTCCGCATAGGCGCGGAACAGACGCTCCTGCTCCTCCTCCCCGAGTTCATGATACTCTAACAGATAATAAAAGATCTCCTGCCCTGTCCGTATCTCCTCCATCTCGTATGCCATCGCCCACCTCACACTTCCCGTCGCGCCGGCGCAGCCGACACAAACAATCTGCGGGAAGAACGCCGGTTTTGCGTTCTTCCGTTTGAGATCAGAAGTTCTTCGGCGGTGCACCCACTGGTGCAGCGTCGACTTTAGAACTTCTTCTCACACTTCCCGACATGTCGGCGCAGCCGACACAAACAATCTGCGGGAAGAACGCCGGTTTTGCGTTCTTCCGTTTGAGATCAGAAGTTCTTCGGCGGTGCACCCACTGGTGCAGCGTCGACTTTAGAACTTCTTCTCACACTTCACACAGATCAGCACATTTGAACAGCAGATGCTTCTGCGGTTCCCGTCCTGATCCGCCACATTCTCAAACGTGACCACCGTTTTGTCCTCTATCCGGTAAACCCCGACAAATGTGATCCCCATGCCGGGTTCCTCCGCGAGGGAGAGCAGCGTCTCATTCAGCAAAAAGCCGCTGTTCCCTTCTCCGATATAAGCACGCCGTTCCTCTGCAAGCGCGCCGATCTCAATCTCCCGGCTCTTTAACAGCTCGACCATGATCTCCTTAAAGATCTGCACATCCGGAATCAGAACCGAACGTCCTTCCTCGTCTGTCTCTGTCCGCGCCTGAAGCTCCTCGAGCGTGATCTCCCCGTTCTCCCGGGCAAGCGCGGCGCCAAGCAGGTATTTAAGACTCGCCTCATACTTCGCGAGCTTCTCCCGCCGGCGCTTCTCCTGCGCCTCCATCCATGCCTCATCGCCGAACTCCATCACCTCGTCCGCATCCACGGTCTCTTTTTTTTGCACCGGGCGCTGCAGCTCCGCCGCTTTTTTCAGCTGATAGATTTTTTCCGGCATATTGCCAAACAGCGGGCGCAGAAACACGTCCATGCGCTCCAGGATCCCGGGATCGTTTAACACCTTCTCGTAAAGCTCATTCTGCAGGGAAAAGCGGCGGATAAACGACATCTGCGACAGATTTTCCAGCTCTCTGGTGTAGAGCGATTTCAGATCAAAGTGACTTCCCAGAATCTTCTGATGTTCGTCGATCGTCCTGTTTAAATAGCTTTCGATCACACTGAGATTGTGCAGCGTCTCCTCCTCCTTTTCATTGAGCCTGCGCTCGCCGATCTCGAGTTCCTCGAGCGCTTCCCTGCGGCTCTTTACGAGCTCCCTGTAGCTTTGAAATTTCTGCTTGGTATCGCTGATCGTCTCAAGATTTTCCCCGAGCACCTCCTCATATTCCGCCACCGAATAGTTTAACGCATTCCGGCGGATCCGGCCCATCGCATCCTCCATCTTCTGCAGCTGGATGCGGAGAAGGTTAAATACATTTTTGATCTCATCCACGGCCTTGTCATAGCTCTGTTTTTCCAGATGCATCTTAAAGATCATATCGTGGATCGTCAGCTTCATGTTATTTTCGATCTCTAACGTGGACAGCAGAAGATTGTAGCCGTCTTCCGTCAGATAGTAAGACGTGCGGCGTACATCGGAATCGACATAGACGATCCGGTTGGCCACATAGCTGATGTGCATGCTCTGATACGAGCGGGTCTCAAAATCGTAACCCTCGACATACATCGCGCGGCCCTCATTGGAGAGAACGACATTGACGATAAAATCGCCCAGCATTTTACAGTCCTCATAGCTCATGGCCTTCCCGAAATACCGCATGTTCAGATTGTCGAGATAAGCGCTGATCTCATCGATCGTACAGTGTTCTTCCTTTAAGGACTGCTCCATCAGATAGAGCAGCACGGCAAAGATGATGTTGAACTGCTCGTCCTGTTTCAGAAAGCCGTACTGCTTCCAGATCGCCTTTTGTGTGCTGTTCTGAAACAAAAGGAGATAGCGTCCGACATGCCGGATCCGTCTGGGAAACTGTTTTAAAAAGTCATACTGCATCGCCGGGCTCCTTTTTATAATCCGAGACATTGATGATTTCCTGCGGAATATAGCGGCCTGCCGAAAGCATCCGGCAGACCTCCTCCTCCCACTCTGCTGTGAAATAAGAAAAGAACGTCCCGGCCAGGGCACGATTCTGCTTCTCGCTCATCAGAGGAAGGCTCATCTGATCCCGGCGCGCTGCTTTTCGGGTCATATATTCATATGCCTCCACAAAAGGATCGATCCTGTGTGCGGCTGCAAACAGCTCGCGCAGGCGCTCGTAGATTCCGATTCCTTCATAGTCAAGGTCACCGAAATAGAGAATGCGGTTGGACGCATCGTTGATGTGAGGTTCCACGCAGAATCCGAAATCTTCAAAAGAACGCAGAATCCCTTTGCCGGCGCCGTAGATCACCGTGGAGATCTCCGCTCCGAACAGCATGGTACGGCCGCTTAAGAGATGACGGCGGATACTGTAAAAGGTATCTTTATTCTCAAGAATCAGAACATTCTGCGGTGTTTTTGTACTACACGAATAATAAGCAAGCGGTTCCGTCGTGCGGTATACCTCCAGCTGCTCTAACGTGACGCCGCAGTGCGTGAGAATCTTTCTGCCCTGTTCGCGCTGCAGAAACTTTTCTCTTCCAAAAATCTGAAAGCTCCGCTCGTTCAGAGAGACCGGTTCCTGCGGCATGCCGCCGCGCTCCGTGAGATAACGGCTTAAGAGACGCACCCACGGCGCTTCCTCCCGGTAAACCGCCGGATGCCTGCGGTAATAGTCCGGACCAATCGCCGGGGACAGACGGTAATCAAGCTCGTCGAGGAGCTCCGTTTCATCCGTCTCCTCTTCCTCCTGCCAGTAGGCCAGATGGAGCGCCGGTGTCCGGCCGTTTCGCGGCGACTGCTTTACCGGACGGATACGCCCTTCCTCAAGCAGCCTGCGGATATACCGGTACTGTTCCGTATAGCTTTCCACGCCGGCTTCCGCGAGCAGCTGTTCCAGTGTGACCCGTCTCATGATTTCCTCATTTCTTTCCCGTTTCTGTATACCGGCCCTGTCAGAAAGCCGGTGTGCACCCTGCCGCGGCTGCCGTCATGGAAACCGGCCGCGCCGTCAGACACCGCCGCTGATCCCTCGCCCGGCCGCCGGACACACCCTGCCGCGGCTGCCGTCATGGAAACCAGCCGCGGCTCGTCAGGCGCACCGCGATCATCCCTCGCCCGGCCGTCTGCCGCATCCACCCGTCAGGCCGGTCCCGGCTGATCCCTCGCCCGGCCGTCCGCCGCATCAGCTCGTCAGACCCGCCCCCTCGCCGCGGGCAAGATCCATAATCCGCTGCAGCTCCGCACCTTCCACGGGCGCCTCCCCATGGTTCACATGCGATCCGTCCTGTGATACCTCCCCGAGAATCCGCACGTTCCTCTCCTGGCTCTTCTCGATCGTGTAATAGCCGGCTTTCTTCGTGAGCGGATTAAAGGTGATGTATACGCGGTAGCACAGCGGAGCCACCAGCCCTTTCTCCGGCAGATCCACGCGGATCAGCGTCAGATCTTCCGCGATGTCAAGCGCCATAATCGAATAGTCCTGCTCCGTAAACGGATAGAGCTTCGCCTCCTTAAAATGCTCCGCATAAATCTGACTGATCAGACTCTCCTTCTCCTCGCAGATCTGATTTACAAATGTCTCGCCCTCGGCAAACAGACGCTTCGGCAGCGCGGCAAACTCCACCTGACGCCTGACAAATGCCTGAAACTGCGCCGGCGTCATCTGAATCTGCTTCATCTTTGCCGCCTTCATATCCGCTTCGTGCAGCTTTTCAATCAGCTCCGCCTTTAAGACCAGGTTGTCCGAAAACGGATTGATCACCATGCCCGAAAGCTTTAACTCCGGCTTTACCACGATATTGTTGCACTCCGGAAACGGCACGGAAAGAATCGCCTGGCTTTTCGGCTCCTTCGGGATCTGACCTTTTGAGGTATAAACCGCGAGAAACTGCTCCCCGGTATTGGTCTTAAGAAAACAGGGGGCCGGCTGATTCGGCGCTTTTAACATCGCCGGAATGAACAGTCTCGTCGGCCGCATCAGATTCAGCAGCGTCTGCAGGCGCTGCGGCGTACGCTCCGCGGTGTATTCCCGAATCGCCTCCTCGAGTCTCTCATTTGTGATCTCCATCGTTACTTTGTTCTCCATCGCTGTTGTCCCTTTCCTTCTGGCACTGCCTGTTTTTTCAGAATCGTCATTCCGCCAGAGTGTGTTTGAAAAATGCTTTCTGTCAGATATGCGTCACAATTTGCGGGGGCATGCAGATGGTGGAAATGATTTTTCAAACACGCTCTGCTATCTATTGTATCATAATCCCTCCAAAAAAGAAAGAAACCAGTGTACCGACGCATTTTTTCATACAGGCGTAAAACACATGACCTTTTGTCCCCGGCATCATGACATAAAAAGCTCCATTCCTAGATCGGGTTCATCAGATGGTCACAGATGACTTCATAAAGCCGCTGCGGCTCCACCGGCTTTGCGACGTGGCCGTTCATCCCGGCCTCCCGGCAGGCACTGATATCCTCGTGGGAATCGTTCGCGCTCATGGCGATGATCGGTATGATCTGCGCATCCGGACGCTTTTCCCTGCGGATTCTCCTCGCAGCTTCAAACCCGTTCATCTGCGGCATCTGCAGATCCATCAGGATCACGTCAAAATGATTCAGCGGACTGTTCCGGAAGGTCTCAAACGCCGTATGCCCGTTCTCCGCACTGACCACCGCCATCCCCTTCCGCTCTAAGATATCACGTGAAATGTCCACGTTCATCGGCTGATCTTCCGCTAAAAGCACACGTTTCCCCGAAAGAATCTTCTCCGGCGCCCTGGATGCGATATGGTCCTTTGACTGTTCCGGCTGGATCTCCGCGAGCGGGACATCCAGATGAATTTTGATCTGCGTGCCCTCCCCGACCTGGCTTTTCACCTCGATTGTGCCTTCCATGAGATCGACGATATTGCGCACAATCGCAAGACCGAGTCCCGATCCGTGCTTTTTTTCCGCGGCATCCCGCCGCTCGTGGGTAAACGGTTCAAATAAAAGCTCCTGAAATTCGCTGCTCATCCCGATCCCGTTGTCCCGGATCACATAGTCTGCGCAGAACATATCGTTATGCGTCGCATAATTACAGATGCTGAACGAAACCTCTCCGCCCCTCGCCGTAAATTTCACCGCATTGCTCAGCAGATTAAACAGCATCTGTTCAAACCGCATCGGATCCGCCATGATATTGATGCCGATCTCCCCCTCGGTCATATACAGAGTAATCCCTTTTTTCGCGCAGGCCGGCTCCATCATATCGCGGATGGAACGGATGATATCGTCAAACGCGCACGGCTTTGGGTGAAGTCGAAAGCTTCCCATCTCGATCTTTGAGACATCGACAAGGTCGTTTAACAGTCCCATCAGAAATTTTCCTGCGGTATCAATCTTCCCCAGACATTCCGCCATCTTCTCCGGATTGTCCGTGTCCTCCATCCCGAGTGCGGTCATCCCGACGATCACATTCATCGGCGTCTTGATATCGTTGCTGATCCGCGACAAAAACTCGGTCTTTGCCTCCGATACCTGCCGCAGCGCCGCCTGTTTTTCTTTTTCTGCTCTGCGCACCAGAATGGCTGCAGTGATGATCACCACGCCCAGAATCACGGCGAACATGACCAGCAGAATGATGTTCATCCGCACAACGTCTCCTCCTCCCGGCCGATCCGTCCTCCCCTCTCACCCGGGCAGCGCCAGACCGGCAATTCTCCTTCGCTTATGCCTGTGAACATCTTACCATAAAACAAATCATCAGGCAATCCGGTCTTTCATACCCCGTCACGCGATCAGCTCCAGCCCGCACATCACCCGCAGCATACTGTTCTGTCCGAGAAACAGATCCGCGACAAACCGGCTCTTGTCCTCCGCCGTCGTGATCTCTCCCGGGTGATCCGCCTTATTCCGGATCCGGTGGCACTCCGAGAGTTTCCGCGAAAAATCGTCCATCTGCCGTGCGTCTGGCCGCGGTCCTTTTGCCATTCTTCCGATTGCTCCCGCCACATCCTCATTCCGGAAAAGGAACACAAATCCGCCGATCGTCATCGTACCCCGGTAATCTTTAAGCGCCCCGTAGCCGCCATGCCTCATTTTTACACGCGCATCAGGCAGGCTTTGCTTTAATGTCCGCAGCACCTTGTCATTTAACAGGCCCTCCAGAAAATTTCCAAGCATCACGGTAACCGGCGTGTAATCCAGCCCCGGAATGTCTTCTGTAAAGATAAACGTAATCAGCCGGTATGCCATCGCGCAGTCATTTTTCCGAATATCCGAAAACGAATGCCAGGTATCCGCATCGATGTTCCACGCAGCACATAGCTCATCGTCATTTGTCTCCGTCAGTTTATCCGAGATATAGGCTGCAATCGCCTCCCCGTATCGGTCCGGATCCAGTTCGCCGTTTTCCCTGGTGTAGAAATCCTCCTTTGACGGCAGCTCGCAAAGAATCGCGGACAGCCGGTCGGTGATATCTGAAATGCGGCTGTCCATCCGCTCGATCTTTTCCTCCATCGTCCCGTTTGCCTCCCGCACGATCTCCCAGAGCAGCGTCCGCAAATTTTCTGCATCCCCCGTGATCCCGGCCGCTTCCGCCTGCTCCCTGTTTTCCAGCTCCCCGAGGACATACATCTCAAAGAGCGGCGTTGTGAACACCACCTCCCCAAAGTCCGTCTCGTCCAAATACCCTTTTTTTACCAGGCAGTCCCGGTTCACGGAATCCGCAGAGGTTCCGGCGATAAGATCCGCAAAAATACGGTGCTCCGCCTCATCCGTATAATTCCACCACGTTTTCATCAGCGGACTTACGGCCGGATAAAGCTTTTTGCACCAGTCATTGCCGTCGAAGTTCTGGCCCTTTGCGAGAAGCCGGCAGGAAAGCTCCGCCGCCTCCGCCGCGATTTCCGGGATCCCGCCGCTGATCTCCCCGATCCAGTCCGTCACCTCGTCGTCGATTTCCACATCCGTCCCGTCCATGACATCAGAAATCCAGTCCTCGATGTCCGAAAGCCGGATTCCACGCAGCTCCTCATAGGTAAAAATATTTTCAAATCCAGATCCCTTCATCTCCTCGGAGACCTTCGTGAGATCCTGTCCGGTGGCGATAAACAGGGAGATCTTTCCGGAATTGGCCAGCTCCCTCATATACCGGTACTGTGCTTTTTTCAGCCTCGAAGAATCCGCAAACCGCTCAAAATCATCAAACACGATCAGAAGCTTTATCCCCGCGTCCCGTATAAGCCCGATCGTCTTATTCAGCACCGACTCCATCGTCGCGTCATCGACCTCCACGCAGCGGGCAAGAATCTGATTCTTTTTCTGCGCAATCTGCTCCATCAGCGCGTGATACCGCCCTGCATCGTATTCCTCCACCGCATCCAGCGCCTCTAAGACAGATGTGTTCAGATAGCTGTAAAATCCTTTCATGCTGTCCGTCGTCTCCGGGATGGAGACAAAGGTCACCACGATATCCGCCTCGTCGTAATACCGCCGGTTTTCCTCTCTGCCAAACGCTTTTCGGATCACCGAACTTTTCCCTGCGCCCTTCACTCCGAGCAGGGCAACATTCTCGGGCATCTGCCGGTCCGTCATATAGTCATGTATTTTCGCCAGAAAATGTTTTCTCCCATACAGCGTCAAAGCCTCCTTCTGACTGACCGCCGGCGCAAACAGCTTTCTCATCGCGCTTCCTCCTTCTTTCCGATGACATACTCCGCCTTCGCATACCAAAGCCGGAACATCTCGATCGGGAATTGATAATAATCCTCGTCGTACCCTTCCGTTTTCTCCAGAATATCCTTAAACTCCAGCTCCGCCAGCGAGTCCGTAAGCCCCCTGCCCTCATATGCCTCCTTTAACGCATTAAGAGAGACCCGGTCCCGCGCAAAGCGGCTCTTTTCACACATCAGACGGATCACCTTCCAGTCATTTTCACGGAAAAATCTGCTTAAGTAAATAAAATACTCCGTGATCCGCATTACCTGCTTCACGGCCGTGTCAATATCATATGCGTACGCCGTTTCCCGGCCCTCCTCGTTGAGCAGGTCGATCACCTTGCTGCAGATGTGTTTCGAATAAAATGTGTGTCCCCCGGTGTAATACCAAACACGCTCCAGCGCCTGATCCGTATAGGTCAGTTTTCCTGCCGCGGGCTCTGTGATCATCTGCTGCATGGCTTCCTCGTTCAGCCTGCTGATCATCACGCGCTTCGTAATCTCGAATACGTCCGCGAGCGCGTGATTATATAACAGATCCGTCAGCTGATCCGCACCGCAGAAGATGAACCGGACGCAGGTCAGCTCCTGTAAGATCACACGCAGGACCTTGTAAAACCGCCTGCTGATCCGCCCCTCATCCACCAGGTCAAAGATTTCCTCGATCTCATCCGCCATAAACAGGATTCTCTTTTTCCCCAGCAGTCCGGACTTCTGTAAATATCTATAAAACTCATACAGCTTTTCCGGACTATTGTCGTAGTCATATTTCAAATACCCGCGGCACGTTTCATCCCAAAGACCGGCAGCCAGAAGCTCCTCTGTCACCGTCTCCACAAACATCCTTCCGACGGCGTTCTGCTCGCCGATCCCCTGAGCGCTCTTATACACCGGGATATACTGCTCACTGTCCCGCAGTGTCCGCTCAATGCAGCGGAGCATGGATGTCTTCCCGACGCGTTTTAAGCCGTGCATCACCATAGACGTATTGTAGCGGACATCATTTAAAAATCCAAATATTTCCTTTTTTTCACGCTCCCTGCCATAAAATTCCGCATCGCTTGTGACCGGAGCCACCGAGTAAAGATTGCCGATATGGGTGGCTTTTGTTTCCCTTACCAGCATGACCTCCCGGCTGTACTCCGTCTGCGCTGTGCTCTGCTCCTCCCCACAGGAAAGCACGATCCGGAATTTCTGGATCCCCTCCTCCCGACACCGGATCTGAAAGGAAAAGGCGCAGGTATCCCCTCCGTAAAGGATGTCCCGCTTTTTCTCACCGTCCCTGCAGCGCACCTCATCCGCAAAAACCGCACGTATCGTGATCTGCTTTGCGGGCTGCTTTCCCAAATTCCGAAGCACACAGCAGATCCTTCCCCGCAGGGTACACTGCGTCGTCTCCACCTGGAGCATCAGCACGGCTCCCCGCGACAGACTCTGTATCTTTGCCCGGATCATCCGGTACCATGCCATATATATCTGACCAAAAAGCGGCGTGCTGCATCTGGTTACGGCTGTCTGAAGCTGTCCCGCAATCCTCTGAGCGCCGTTTACCTGCCAGGCCGGGTCCGTGACGGACATCACTTCCGCAATCTGCTCTGTATAATCAGATATCTGCCGGAAAAAGACCGCAAATTCTCTGGCCATGCGGATGCGAAGCATATGCAAAAGCGCCCCGGTCAGTCCGTCCTTCTCCCGCACGGGCTCATCGATGGCGGAAAAACTGCCGAGCGCATCACAGACCGCATTTCTGACATGCTCAACCGTGCTTCGCTTCGCCGTTTCGTCCAGAAGCAGGACTGCCTCATAAAGCATCTCTCTGCCCGCAGCGGCATCCGCTGTTTTCCTGCAGTAATACCGTACGACTCCGTGCAGGATCCGATATTCCCGGTGCGCAGCGGTATCCTTCTCCTCCAAAGTCAGGTAAACCAGCTTTGTCAGAAGCTCCCTCCGGTATTCCGGGTTTTCACTGATATCCGGCCCCAGGCTGTCATAAAGATCCGAAATGCGCGTTCGCTCCCCGGGCTTTATGCCCTGCATATAATCTTTGAGGAACCGTTTTTCCGACTCTTCGTCCTCCTGTATGCCGTCCGAAAAAAGAACCGGCATATTCTGTCCGGACATGTCTTTTGTCCCGGTCTTTTGCTCTTCCTCCCGCTCAAAGAGATAGCGCGCCGCACCGCCCTCTGCCGGCCTGATCAGATCCGCCGCATACTCATGTTCCGCGATTTCATCCCCGTACCTCTCCCGCAGCCTGCGCAGGTCCTCTGGATCATCCGTCCGGCCATACAGCAGCTTTAACAGCGCGAACGCATCCCCGCCGACATATCCTTCTTCAATCTCCCGGGCGAGAGAAACCGCCGGATCGCGCAGTATCCTCCCGATCAGACCGATCTCCCGACATCTCTCTGGCATCAGACTGCGCAGCCTCTGCAGCTCCTTTCCCAGCATTCTGTTTTTCAGCAGAAGGACAACATCGACAAACGTCTCTCCTGTCAGCTCCCGGATGTACCCGTCTTCCCGCTCTGCTTCTGGACGCTGCTCTTTTGCCGGGACTTCTTCCGCCAGCAGAACCGCCGCATAATATGCCGCAAATTTCCGACTTTCCGACGCCCAGCCGTACTCCCCGTACAGCGCCCGGATCTCCTCATACCGTTTCTTTTTATAGAGGTACTCCGCATATGCCCCCAGCAGTCCGCGGCTTTCATAAAACCGGATCGCCCGTCCGCAGAGGAGCTCATACCCCGCGGCAGCCGACCGGTGCTTTGCGAGCGCCCCGCACAGCACCTCTTCCCCGCAGACGGCATCCCACAGCTCCAGCAGAATATCTGCAATCATCCCGTCATCCGGCACCGAATAAAACGGGTAAGGCTTCCCGGCAAAATCCACCAGCCGCACCAGCTTTCTCTGACTGCTCTCTGGCAGCTTTCGCAGCCGTTTTATCACATCCGCCAGCGATGTCCCGATTACCTTCCGAAACACGGCATCGAGCTTCTGCTCCAGCTGCACCGCTCCGCACTCCTCCCGGTCCGCCCCGCAAAACCGTGTCAGATAGTCCAGCGCCTGCCCTGCAAAGGACAGCTTCGAAGCGGAAAGCAGTATGGCAATCCCCTCGCATGCCGCGGGAAATCCCGCGTCGTATTTTGCAAAGAAATCCAGCCAGTTTCCCGTAATCAGCGCGTCAAACATTTTTTCACAGGCCTGATCTTTCGGCAGCTCATACCGCCCGCACACCTCGCAGAACGCTGTCAGCTCCGGTTCATATCCCCCCTCGGCCGAATACTTTTTATACAGATCGGGGATATCCGTCAGTCTGTCCCTCCTGCCCATGGCCGTGACCAGAAGCGCAGACTGCCTGCACAGCTCCTGCAGTTCCCCCTCCACCGCGTATTTTGCAAGTCCGGTGATTGTCCGATACATACTTTCATAAGAACTTCTTTTCCCCGCCGTCCGGTAAAGCTGCAGCAGCCGCCGTTTTAATGCCGGCGCATCCGGATAGCACGCATCGATTTTCTCTAACGCGGCAATCCGTGAAGCGTCATCCCGGAATCGCTTCAGCAGCTTCTCTACCGCCTCCTTCTTCGGTCCTGCCGGGTAATCTCTTAACACTCTGCACAGATCCGGCAGACGCTTCTCATCGCTCTCAAGCAATACAGCTATGACCTTCGCCTGCTTTGGATACGTCTCCTTCAGTTCCTTCCCGATCCGGCCGCAGAACTCCCTCGTGCTTTTCCCTTTTTTCTTCGTCAGCAGTTCCACGCAAAGCCTCACGCAAAGAACCGGCTCCCGGTTTAAAAGCTCCGTTCGGAATAATCCGTAAAAGTAACTCTCACACCCGTTATTCGTCGCGATAAACATTGCGGATTTGATATAAATATAATCATCCCCGTTATCCAGGAGCTTAAAAAGATGGATGTAATCCCGCGCCAGCTTCATGGGAGTCGTACCCGCCTGAAAAATCCTCCTGCTGTCCGCAGAAAATCCGGACAGCTGTTTTGCGAGGGCATGATTCCCATGCAGGGACCCGGTCAGATACAGCCGGTACAGATGATTGTACAGCCGGTAGGCGCCGTACCGTTTTTCGATCCGGCCATCCGTTTTTAACAGCCCGGCTGCCTGCTCCCGAAACTCATTCTCCGGATCCGGGCAGAGAATCGCAAGACCGGTACTGACACAGTAGCGCAGCGTCCTGTCCGCTTCCTCCTCCATACACAAAGAATAGAGATGCCAGCAGCGATACCCGGTCGGATTCGCGTAAATGGTTTTGATGATCACCCTTTTCACAAGCCCGTCCTTCACATTGATGCGGTCAGAAGTATCCCGCATCAGCTCCGCCTGAATCTGCTTCTCCCGCGGTGAAAGCAGCAGAAAATCCCCGCATCTTCTGCAGTGCTCCGCTACCCGGTAAAGCGTGTCCTTTTTTACCAGAGTCTCAAAACACTCCGACAGCTCTGGTCTGTGTCCGAAAAAGTATTCGTTTACAATTGTCTTTTCCATCTCCGCCGCTGACAGTGCGCTTTCCGGCCCAAAGACCGTCTCTTTCGCGTCTGACGGTACGGTTTCTGACTCAGACACCGCCTCCTCTGGAATCAGCGACAGGAGCTCTCTGGCCCGGTCCGTGTTTCCGGCATGTGCCAGAATCCAGATATAGCACAGGCGCGCCCGGACAGACGGGCTCTGCCGTATATACGCGGATATCTGCCCCAGCGCCTGCTTTGTGTCAGATTCACAATACGCCCGGAGCACATTCTGATACAGCTGCTTTTCCTGCCCGCCCGTCGCAGCTTCCGTCGCCCCGGTCTGCACGGTCCCGCCTGATATCTCATAATAGCGGATTGCCGCAAGATCGACCGTCGCGGTTCTTCCGTCCGTTTTTTTCACCTGAACGATCTCCTGATCCAGCCAGACGATCGTCCCGGTAATCTCCTTCGTCCCAAACCCCAGTTCCACCCGCTCTCCGACGCGCGCTTCCTGTAAAAAGCGATCCATCACTGCCATGTGTCGTCCCTCTCCTGCTTTCTTGCTGCCTTCCACTCCCGCCGCTTCTTCCCCGCCCGCAAAATCGACGGCCAGATTGATGTCACGGCGACCACCGCGATCACCGCGATCAGCGCCAGAAACACCATTCCGAGCGCTGTTTTTGCATACTCCGGCAGCTTCAGCCATCTCACGAGCACCTCCGCCGCGCTGTCCCCGTCCGCCACCGCGGAGATCAGCGCCAGGATCGAAAGCAGCCCCAGTCCGATGTTTAACCGGTCATCCGAGACCTCGCGCTCCTGATTCTCGCGCTCCTCAATCGCCTCGATCCGCTCCTTTGCCCGATCCTCCTGGAGCTTCTGCAGAGACTCAAGCCCGATGGTCAGCCCGTCGATATTTTCCCGCACCTTAAGCTTACGTATCACATATTCATAGTAATCATTCTGATGGCTGATGTGACTGACCGAGGAATATACGCTCTTCACCAGAAACACATTGATCTGCGTTGCAATCTGCTTTAAAATCCCGACGCTCTCCTCCGAATTCTCCAGGTACCAGGCGCTCTCCGCGGATAACACGCTCTGAATCTGTCCGGTAAATTTTAAGAGCGTATAGGACTGATACAGCGCCAGGATATAAAGCGTAAAATGATCCAGCATGATCTTCTTTTTTAATGTCCTCAGATAAAAATTCCGGTTTTCCTCCCCGGGAACCACGTAATAGCCGCAGCCCCCCATCGTCACATAGCAGTAAGCATACCGGAACAGCTCCATGGGCTCCGACGAAAACTCCGCTTTTTTCTGATAGCGCTCATTATAGCCGTTTGTCAGATGATAAATGTCGTCCATCAGCTTTTCCCGATCCGCCCGGTCAAACACCGCATAGACAAAAAGCAGCGCCTTATCCGGGATCTGCCGCTGCGGCGCCAGCGGATTCTTCCTCTTCGCAAAAAATGAATATGTAAACGGCAGCTTTGCCAGCTTCCGGTCCAGCCAGTCCCCCATCAGGACCCCTTGTGCCGCATCACGGGCCAGCTCAAACGTATATCGGCCGGATCTGTTTTTTAAGCTCACAAACCTCTCATATGCCAGCTCCTTAAACTCGTTCTGAAACAGCGTCAGTTCTGCGGATGTGGCGTCCGCCGGCAGTCCTGCCTCATACCAGATGAACCCAACGCCCGACCGGAACAGATACATTCCCATCTGCGTGATCCGCACGATAAAATCCCTGTCAAACCGCGTGTAATTCAGCGCCAGAATGTCCCTCTGATCCTCCCTGGCACCGCACCAGGCAAGAGCGCAGCCGATATTGTTTTTCCTCTCATCCATGACAAAACAGTCCAGAATAATATCGTACAGATCCTGCTCCACACCCTCCGCATACATATTCCAGATCCGCCACGCACCGGTGTCCGTGATGCGCCCGATCAGGCTCTCATAGTCCATACCCTCCATGGGCCAGAATAAAAAAGGTATGATATATCGATTTCTCGTACATAGAATATCCGTCATCCCGCAACCTCACATAAAATCAGCATCTGATCTCATTATAGCAAAGATCGGGCATTGTGTAAAAGATTCGTATCCTTTTTTTACAATCCCTTTTCCCGGAATTTTTCAGACAGGAATGGTTGAGAAAAAACAAAAAACACGTATAATGGAGGAAGGATACAAAGCGGAGGTGCCAGGCATGCTGCTGACGGAATATGACGAGAAAAAACACATGAGGACGCTCTACCGGGAAGGCTATGAGGACGGCGAGAAAGCCGGTTTTGACAGAGGCGAGCAGGTCGGTTTTGATAAGGGCGAGCAGGCCGGCTTCGACAGAGGCGAACAGGAACTGCTCAGACGGCAGGTCTGCAAAAAGCTGCAGCGCGGAAAAAGCGCAGCAGCAATTGCCAAAGAGCTTGAGACGGATGTCGCTGTCATCCAGGAAATCATAGACGAACTTTCCTTTCGCTGACGCCGTTTCGGCACTGCGGCCTTTCTGATGAGACCGCAGTGTTTTTTATGCGCAGAGGGCGGACGCTCTCCCCTGTCTGATTTCACATAAGGATGGCCGGCAGGGCCCGGCGTCCGCCGTCTGTCAGTTTCACAGGCATTTTGGCAAAAGGCGTCATCTCTTCCAGCGCTCCTTCAGGTAATACGCAGCCTGCTTGGGCTTTCTGTCCCTCGTAAAGATGCCTTTTTTATTTCCCTGCACGCGCATGATGCCCTGGCTCGTCGCAAAGTCGGCAAAATTCCAGACCTGTTCCCCGATAAAATGTTTCAGGACGTCCATCACCTTATGGTTCATCCGGTAATAATCAATCTGATACTCCTCCGTAAACATCACCGGCACCGTGTCGTGGAACCCTGCCACGGTATCTGCGCCGTATTCGGTGAACATGAAGGGCTTCCCGAGCTCCTCCCAGAACTTCATCTCCTCCCGCATCAGGATCTCCGCCGTATCAAGGTCACCGCCCATGACATACCAGCCATAGTAGCGGTTTAAGCAGATCACATCGCTTAAGCGGATCGAGCAGTCCTTCGTGTTATCCTCCACCTGCATACAGACCATCGTGCACGGGCGCTTCTGCGGGTCGCTGCTTCTCGCCAGGTCAAACAGTGGCTTAAAGTAATCATATGCCCCCTCATCCGTATTGTCCGGCTCGTTGGCGATACTCCACATCACCACACAGGCGTGATTTTTATCCCGGTCGATCAGATCCCGGATCATGTCCATATGGTGCCCTTTCGTCCGAAGGCCGCCCTTCTCCTCCGGGTCGAAGGTATGTACCCGCTTTCCGTTCCGGAATTCCGCCCCTCCGCCGAAGTTTAAGTGCAGACCGACCGCCGGCACCTCGTCGATCACCACGATCCCCTCCTCGTCGCAGAGGCGCATCATCTCCTCGCTGTAGGGATAATGGCTGGTGCGGAAGCTGTTCGCGCCCTGCCACTTCATCAGGCTGATATCCTTGCAGTTCATAGGGATATTTAAGCCCCGGCCCGCCGGGAAGGTGTCCTCATGCTTGCCGTAGCCCTTAAAATAAAACGGCTTTCCGTTGATCAGGAACCGGCCGCCCTCCACCTTCACCGTGCGCACGCCGTAGGGAAGCGTGTAGCTGTCCTCCCCGCAGGTCACGCAGAACTCGTAGAGATACGGCGCTAACGGCTCCCAGAGATGTACGTCTCTGACCGCAAGCTCTCCCGATGCCCCTTCCGCGGATGCCGCCACACGGCCTTCCCGATCCCGCAGCTCCACATAAATATCAGGGGCCTTTTGTGCGGACTTTGCATCTTCTGACATTCCCGCGCCGACCGGCTTTTGTTCCGCTGCGCCGACGTCTGCACACGCTGCTCCTTCATCCTTCCCGGCTGCCACCTCGTAGCGGATCACCGCATCCGCCCCTTCCACCTCACTGGTCAGCGAGATATCCTCCACCCAGACCTCCGGCGTGGTATAGATCCGCACCGGGCGGGTGATCCCGCAGTAATTGAAAAAGTCAAAATTCGGCGAATTGTGCGGCTTTACCTGCTCAACACTCGTGGTTTTTCCGCCGACCAGCACGCTGCCGCCATGCTTTTCGCTGCCGACCGGAAGCGTCGAGTGATCAATCCGGTTGTCCACCGCAACTGTCAGAAGATTACTTCCCTCTGCGAGATCGTCGTTGATCCGGATCTCAAAGGGCAGGAAACCGCCCTTATGCCGTGCGATTTCCGTCCCGTTCAGCCACACGACCGCTGCGTGCGTCACAGCGTCAAACCGCAGCATCACCCGTTCCCCCTTAAGCGCCTTCGGGAACCGGAACGTCCTCTGATAAAATGCCCAGCCGTAATGATCCCGGTATGCCGCATTTTCCTTCATATCATTGTAAGACGCCGGAACCGGCATGGTGTCCGGCTCAGCGAGCGGTTTTTCATACCAGTGTTTCTCAAAACCACTCCCGTCGTCCAGCTTAAAGTTCCACACACCGCTAAGATCTGTCACAGTGCGGGATTCCGTCATAATCGGATATAACATTCTGTCTCTCCTCTCTGTCTCCTGTCCGGCCCTGCGGATTCCGCATCAGCCTTATCTTCTGGCCCTGCGGATTCCGCATCAGCCTTACCCCTTGACCGCGCCGACCACAATACCTTTTACAAAGTACTTCTGAAAGAACGGGTAGACGCACAGCACCGGGAGCGCGCCCATCACAGCCACCGCCATCTTAAGCGCCACGGAGGGGATATCCTTCGCCAGCTCCGAGGAATCGCTGCTGGCGGAGCTCATCAGAAACTGCACGTCCTGCAGCATCCGGTTTAAGAGCACCTGGATACTGTAATATTTGTCCTTATTGATGTAGTACAATCCGTTTGTCCAGTCATTCCAGTAGACCAGGCCGACCAGAAGAACCATCGTCGCGATGATCGGCTTGGACATGGGAAGCACGATCTGTCCTAAGATACGCATCTCCCCCGCTCCGTCAATCCGTCCGGCCTCCAGCACGGCCTCCGGAATATTGCTCTGAAAATAGGTGCGCACCATGATGACATAATACGCCCCCATCATCAGGTTCGGGATGATTAACGCCGCGTAGGTATTTGTGATGTGGAAATACTTGGACCACATGATATAGGAGGGCACGATTCCACCGTGAAAGAGCATCGTAAAAAATACGATAAACGCAAACACATTCCGGTGGGGCAGATCCCGTCTCGAAAGCGGATAGGCGAGAAGAATCGTCAGCGTCAGGTTTGCCACCGTACCGATCACCGTCACGCAGATCGTGATGATATAACCGCGGATGATATCGTCCGAACTGGTCAGAAGATATTTGTATGCGGAAAAATCAATATTTTTCGGAAGGATCGAATATCCCTCCCGCACCAGCGTCATCTCCGATGTGATGGACGAAGAGATCAGGATCAGAAACGGAAACAGGCAGAATATGCACAGCAGAATCATCACAATGTGGGCTGCGATCTGAAACCGGTTATTTTTTTCAATCATTTTCTCATCTCCTCCCCTAGAATAAAGCGTCTTCTTTGCTGATCTTCGACGTGATGATATTGGCTAACAGCACCAGAACAAATCCCACAATCGACTGATACACACCCGGCTTCTCCGCGATGATTTTGTCGATACCGGCCTTCTCCAGCTCTGCGACAAACTCCGGGATCGTCGTGGACGGATCTAACTGTCCGCCGATCAGCGCATTGTGATACTTCGTCACAACGTTGTTGCATGCCGTCACCTCATTTAACACCATACTGTTGTCAAAGGTAAATCCCTTCGCCGGGGATTGTCTCGCATTCTCGTTAAACGCGTTTAAGTCCTCCCACAACGTCTCGGGATCGCCCTCCCACAGATACGAGATCTGCTCGTTCGGCCAGCCCCATGCCTGTCTTGCGTATCCTACGCTTGTCGCATCCTTGCCGTCCGGATAGCGGATCACACCCTTCGCCTCGTCGGCAAATTCATAGTGGACACCCTCGATTCCGTTGATCACAAGATTGGAAACCTCCGGATCCGTATACATCAGGTTCAGCAGCGCCACAGCTCTCGCATGGTCCACACTGTTCTCACCGATGACCCAGCCCGGGGTCAGCTTTGATGTAACGGAAATCGGCTCCGTATATCTCCAGCAGACGATCTCTGTCCCGATGGAGTTCGTATTCTCACTCTCGAATCCGATCTTCATATGGGAGAAACGTCCGAAGGCACGCCCGGACTTGATCAGGTTATTGCCGCTCTCCGTGTTCGAGGAAGCGTCCGGCATGATCAGTCCTTCCTGTGCCCAGTTGTACATCATAGTACAGAGTTCCATGTAATAATCGGAAGCATACAGATTCTCCACCGTGAGGGAATCATTTTCAAAAGCCGTCATGATCACGCCGAGATTGTCCCCCAGATTATCCACTTCCATATATCCCATCATCGCCGCAAAGTCCGGCACCACCGGATACATATCCGGGTGCGCTTCCTTCACCTTTACCAGAAGGTCATGCAGATCGTCAAAACTCTTGATGTCGTCGACGGTCATTCCCAGTTCATTCAGGATATCCTTGCGCATCATAAAGCCGAGATCCATGGCCTTGTCCTTGTTGGCCGGCATCATATAGTAATCGTCGCCGATCATCCCGCAGCTCCAGTCGATTTCCGGGATCGCCGCAAAGGTTTCCGCCGCGTATTCCGGAAGGAGCTCTGTCATCGGATAGATCTGCCCGGAATTCGCCAGTGTTCCCAGCGACATGCCGAACGGTGCAAACACATCGATCTGCTCCCCGCTGGATAACACCAGGTTCACCTGCTGCTGGTAGGAACCGAAGCCGATTCTCGTCAGCTCCACGTCACAGTTTAACTTCTCGTTCGTGATCTCGCTTAACGCCGCGGAGACCGCCTCGCATTCAGCGGTATCCGCATCGCCAAACATATACAGCTTTAACGTCACATGCTCCTCGTCGGAGAAATCATACGCCGCTGCCGTGCTCCCGTCGTCACCGGTATCCGCAGCTGCCCCGCTCTCACCGCTCTCCGTTCCCGCGGCTGTGCCTCCCGCATCTTCTTCACCCGCTGTACCGGCGTCACCGCCCGCTGCCGCGTCGTCTCCTCCTCCGCAGGCGGTAAGTCCGACTGTCATCACACCCGCAAGCAGTGCGGCCAGAATTCTTTTTTTCATCACAATCCTCCTTGTTTTTGAATAAGTTAACTTGATTCGCCTATTTTGCGATGCAAGGCTGAACTTTTTTACAAAATCATTATAAAAAAAGGCAGATCTGCCATCTACCCTGATACAGACCTGCCTGTGCACAATATGGACTTTTTTCGCCGGTTTTCTGTCCGGACTATACAATTTCCGACTTTTTGTATACAATTTCCTCCCTCTTTTGTCCGACTTCCGCTCTCCTGCGGCAGCCTCACCTCCGCTCCTCTGACGGCGAGACCCCGAATACCCGCTTGTAAGTGCGGGAAAAATGAGAAAAATTCTCATATCCGACCCGGGACGCCACATAACTGACCGGAAGCGTCGTCGTCTGCAGCAGATTTCTCGCAATCTGCATTTTCTCATTTAAAATATAATCCCCGATCGTGCTCCCGGTCTCCCTCTTAAAGATCCGGTTCAGATAGTCGGGATTCATATGCACCAGCGAAGCGAGATCCGAGCGCCGGATATCGTTCCCGACATGGTCCCTGATGTATTCTCTGACCCGTGCGACTATATTTGTCTCATTCTGTGTGCCGGACAGCTGCGCAAACACCTCGTCCACCAGCTCCACCATATCCGGAACAAAACTGCACGCCTCCGCGCTCTCCGTCAGAATTTCCTGCGCAGCGATGCCGCCTGCGCCCGATACCCTCCCGAGCATCTGCATAAACTGAACATAAAACTGCTCCAGCCGCCTGCGGCTCAGCAGCCCTTCATTCCCCATATCTGTCAGCCACCCGTCGATATCCAGACGGGCTGCCTCCACATATCCTTCCTTTAAATATTTCTCCCAGCGCAAAAACGGAATATCCGACAGAAATTCCGCCGGATCCTCCCCTGACGCTTCCTGTGAATCACCCGTAAATATATCCGTCCGTTTCATTACATTATTCTCATCCCGGCTCAGCAGCTTCCCCCAGCACTCCTTTACTCCCGACACCGCCGTCCTCTCTGAGATATAGACCGACAGATGAATATCGGCAAACTTCCTCAGATGCTCCAACAGGATCCTGCTCTGCCTCATCACGCCTTCCTCATCGATCAGATAACTCTCTTTCCCGTACAGCAGCAGAAAATATCTGCAGTCCTCCTCCCGTCCCACGACAACATCCGTCTCATATCCGTCAAACAGCTCATGTCCGATGTTGTCCAGAATAAAAAGCATCATCTCCGTGCCCATCTGACGAATCCGCTCCTGCTGGCGGAAGACGAGCAGCAGAAGATAACAGCTCTGCTCCCAGCCCGGCAGCTGCAGTCCGAAAAGATAGCGCTCGTACTGTTCCTGTCCGAGACTCCCCAGGAGCAGCTCATGAATAATCCCCCTCTTAAGATTCCGCTGCTCGTTTATCATCGCCGCGCCGTAATCGTAGACTTCCCTGCGTTTCCGATTTTCAATCACCCGGCAGATCGCACCGTAAACCGCCCTTCTGATCTCATCGTAGGGCGCAGGCTGCAGGATATAATCAAATCCCCTGACCCGGATCGCCTCCTGCATATACTCAAAATCCGCATGTGCGGTCAGAAAAATGCACTCGGTCTCCATCTTCTCTCCGCGCATCCAGCCGAGCAGGGCGAGTCCGTTTTCCACCGGCATCTCGATATCGCAGAGCATGACCGAAATCTCATGCTTTTTTAAAATCTCCCGGGCCTCTGCAGCATTGTATGCCGTATACACATTTTCAAATCCCATCATTTTCCAGGCAATCCCGCGCGATAAGCCCTCTACCACGCTCGCCTGGTCATCCACAATCAGCAGGTTCACAGGTTCCCTCCGACAAAAAAATCTCGTTTACCGCACCCTCATAATTGCGGAACGTAAAATGCGCACGTTCTCCATACCCGAGCCGGAAACGTCTCACTACATTTAAAATTCCGATATGCCCTTCCTCTGTCAGCGTCTCGTCAAGCGCGTTCAGCTTCACCAGCACTTCTTTCTCAAATCCCTGTCCGTTGTCGGAAACACTAAAGCAGACCAGCGTCTCCTGTTCCATTTTCAGCCGGCTGGCCGATACGAGGATTTTTAACGGGCCACCGGAATGCGCACTGTATTTGACAGAATTTTCCACAAACGAAAGCAGAGATACCGCCGGAATCGGATAATCCTCCATATCCGGCCCACACTGAATCCGGCACTCCGGCGGATACTGCATACTGATCGTCTGGAGTTCAATATAATTCTTAATATAGTTTAATTCTTCCCGAAGCGGCACGAGATTTCTGTGCTCTTTTAACATATAACGCAGGTGATTCGACAGGCAGATGATCATCTTCCGTATCATCTGATACCGGTGCGCCTCTATCATACTGTAGATACTCTTTAAGCAATTGATGTAAAAATGCGGCCGGATCTGCACGCGGTAATATTCCAGCTGCACCTGCGTCGCCAGAAGCTCCTTTTCGTACTTCTCGATCTTTAACCGGGAGATCTCATCTACCATTCTGTGCATCGCCTCATCCACTGCGATAAACTCCCGTTCCCGAAAAGGCCGGCCTGCAGCGGCGTTTTCCTGCCCTCCCAGCGATTCCATCTCATCCACCAGGCGGTCCAGCGGCTGAAAAAACATCCGGCGCAGCAGATAATACCCCAGCGGCAGTGTAAAAAGCATAGCGAACGAGATCAGGATCAGCAACCCGTGCGCCGGCCCGATATTGTCCCAGAACCGCGACTGCGGTGTCAGATAGGCCACCTTTAAGCTGCTGCCGGAAAGCCCCGACTCGATCGCCAGATACCGTTTCCCGCCTGTCTCCATCAGATAGTATCCTTCATGCTCCTTAAAAAGCTCCGCCGTATCCTGCACAATGGTATTCCCGGTATAGATCTCATTCCCGTCAAAAAAGACAGTGACCGCCTCGTTCGCGTTATCGTTATTCTGCATCAGAATCATCTGATCAAGCGGCAGCACCGCAAACAGCCAGGTTGAGCGGTACCCCAGCATCCGCACCAGGTAGGACTCCTCACCGGCTTTTACCGGAAACCAGAGATTGCCCGGACGATTCTCCTCGTCCTCCGCGATCTCCCACAGCCTCTCCTGCAGCAGCCGCCCCGATTCGCCGGGGCTGTAGCCTAAGTTCAGAATCATCCGGTTCACCCCTTTGGGAATGGAGATCAGAACGCTGCACCGCCAGTCGCTGTAGGAATACATCATATCCTCCACGCTCTGCTGCGTGTCAAATACATTCACGTAATTCTCATATTCCCCGGATTCCCCGTAGGCAAGCCGCTGGAACGGCACCTGCTCCGAGGTGAGATTGACCATAGCCGCCGCTATGCTCTCCATCTCCTTCTCCATGTTCTGACACTGGATATAGAGCGTGTTGCTGCTGGCCTCCGCCGTCTTCTTATTCAGCTCGCTGACCGCAAAATAGTTATAATACATGAGAATCAGCAGCACCATACCGAGCAGAAACAGCAGCAGGAGCAGCACACGTTTTTTCACCGAATATGATTTCGCCATCGTACCTCCCAAATACCTGACAGACTGTCACCGCAGCCTGCATTACGATATCGTATTGATTGTACGCTTTCCTGCCCCCGGATACAAGAACCCATTGAAATCTTCGGATGATTTTTCTGACAAAATGAGTTCTTTTATGGAATAATACCATAAAATAAGGTAAAATAGTGTAAAAGAACAGGACGTTTGTTTGTCCGGAAATAAGAGGTGAGAACATCAGATGAAGGTGACGAAAAGAAAGCAGATTCCTTTGTTTCTTTCCATTGTACTCGTTTTCTGTCTTCTGGGAGGTGTCGTGTTTACGGTATCGCGGAAAATATCAAAAGAGATGTCCGCGGCAGCCATTCAGAATCTGAATGAAAATCTGAATCTGATCAAATGTACGATCGAATCCATCTGGAATATGGAAGCCGAATTTCAGACGCTGATGGCGCGGGATATTGCTGCCATGGAAAATCCGGAAGACTATATCCGTTCCTATGAGAAAAATGATACCATGGTGCGGATTGCTCTGATCCGGGCAGGGGAGACAGAGGGCGTTTCCAGCACGGAAGAGCTCTTTTCGGAAGAAGGAATGACCTTTTTTTCCGCCGGGATGGCAGACGGACTGGAAATTTCCAGTTCCTATCTGAATTATATGGGCGCATGGGCATACTGCATCAAATGCCCCGTTATAAAAGACGGCTCAGTGATCGGCTCCCTTTATGCGGAATATACCTTTGACTCCCTCGACCGGTCGCTTCCCGACGGATTTTACGACAGGCAGGCCATGCTCTATATTATGGATACGGATACGGAACGGTTTGTGCTAAAGCCAAAGGGTATGGGAGCCCGAAGCGCCGGACATCTGAATCTCGAGGATTTTTACAGGGCGAATGAGATTCATGATGAATCGCTGCGCGCTGAGATCGAGGACTGTGTCCGGAACAAAAAAGATATGATGTTTTATCATGATATCCGAAACAAAAGCTCGCTGAACTTTATATGGATGGTAAACGGCGGCACGATCTGCCTGGTCGGCTACGTGCCGACAGAAGCGATTCAGCAGGAAGGCAAAACCGTAAACTACAATATTCTTATTGTCGTTGCCGTCATGCTGATCGCGTTTTTCCTGTGCTGTATGCTGTACTATTTTAACCAGCGGCAGCAGAGAGAGCTCTTACGGGAACGCGAAGAGGAGCGGGAGCAGCACAGCAGACAGCTGATGGAAGCTCTGCATGCGGCACAGCTTGCAAGCACCGCGAAAACCATGTTCCTCTCCAATATGTCCCACGATATCCGCACCCCGATGAATGCGGTTCTCGGATTCACCGCTCTGCTTGCAAAGGATGCGGAGCATCCGCAGAAGGTGCGGGAATATACGGAAAAGATTATGGCGTCCGGACAGCATCTGCTCAGCCTGATCAATGATATCCTCGAGGTTTCCCGCATTGAAAGCGGAAAAGTGGTCCTCACCGAGGAAGAATTTTCGATCAGCGATCTGGTTGCCTCCATCGATGCCATCATCCGGCCGATGGCTGACGCAAAAGCGCAGGAATTTCATGTGGAAATCACAGACCTTGAACATGAATATCTGCTGGGCGATGAGACAAGAGTCAATCAGATTCTCATTAATCTTCTCTCGAATGCCGTCAAATATACGCCGGACAACGGTCATATCTGCCTTCGTCTGACCGGGCTAAAGAAGCGTGCAGACCAGTTTGAACGGATTCGGATCGAAGTCGCAGATGACGGCTACGGAATGACGCCCGAATTTCTAAGCACGATTTTCGATATATTTACGAGAGCGGAAAACAGCACCACAAATAAGGTACAGGGGACCGGACTCGGCATGGCGATTACCAAAAATATTGTGGAGCTGATGGGCGGAACCATTGATGTGTCCAGCGAAGTCGGTCAGGGCAGTCTCTTTCGGGTGGAGCTTGAATTTAAAATCTCGGAATGTCAGGCGGACAAAGCGTTTTGGGAAAACAGCGGCATCTCCCGCATTCTGGCTGTGGACAAAACGATATCGGAGATCAAAAACATACAGACGCATATGAGCAGCGCAGGTATTTCGGTAAACACAGCGCTTCTGGCAAAAGATGCCCTCCGTATGGTGCAGGAGACACACAATGATACAAACGGTTTCCATCTGGTGCTTGCCGACTGGCAGACACTGGCGGACGAAGATACGCGGATCGCGGAACACTTAAGAGACACGCTCCCGGAAACGTCGCTCCTTCTGTTTCTGACAGAGCAGGATGCAGCGCGATCGGACGATCTCGAACACATACTCCGCCGCAGATATACCGCTGTTCTCTCAAAGCCGGTATTTGTATCGGCACTGAAGGAAAAAATCAGGCAGATACAGGCAGCGGAATCCGGGGGATGTGTGCGGACGGATTCTGAAGAAAAAGGCAGTCTTCTGGGTCTTCATTTTCTCGCAGCTGAGGACAACGAAATCAATGCGGAAATTCTCTCGGCGATTTTATCGATCGAGGGCGCCGACTGTGAGATCGTCGAAAACGGCCGGCTGGCATTAGAGCGTTTTCTCGCGTCTCCTCCAGGCAGCTTTGATGCGATTCTCATGGACGTCCAGATGCCGGTGATGAACGGCTACGACGCGACGAGAGCCATTCGGGCACAAAAACGCGCGGATGCCGGTACCATTCCCATCATCGCCATGACGGCAAATGCGTTTGCGGAGGACGAAAAGGAAGCTCTGAGTGCAGGTATGAATATCCATCTGACCAAACCGATTGATGTCGAACTATTAAAACAGACAATTCACCGGTATATTCCGGGAAAAGACACCGGCTTATAAGCAATAACAATGCAGAAACGGAGAGTGACAATACCATGAAAAGACGGACAAAAAAAGATTTTCACAGGTTCATTGTTTCCATCCTGACAGGAATACTGATCCTTCCCGCGGCCGCCTGCAATGGCATCGGGGAATCGAACGCAAATCTGATCACGCAAAGAGGAGAAACCGACCGGGATGTAACTCTCTTCAGCCCCATGGAAAAAACGGCCCCGGATGCGGAAAACATGGCGAGAAATGCCGCAGACACAACGATTCGCATGGCGGAGGAAGAGCTTGGAGTAACCGTAAATTATATCACCTACACAGCGGAAGATCACATGGATAAGACCTATGACGATGTCGCGCTCGACAGGGCCCGCAGCAATATGGACGATCTGTATCTGCTCAACCCTGATACGATCCGCAGACTGGGGGAAGAGGGACTGCTGATGGATCTGTCCGATCTGGCGTGCACAGATAATCTGCGAGAAGTTGTAAAAACCGCGAACACGGTAAACGGAAAACTGGTGGCAGTCCCGCAGGAGATCGTAGCCTACGGTCTGTTCATCAATAAAGACATTTTTGACCTGTATGACCTGAAGCTGCCGGAAACACCAGACGATTTCCTGGAATGCTGCCGTGTATTACAGGAAAACGGCTACGAGACGCCTGTAGGTGCAAATCGCTGGTGGCTGGAAACCTTTGTTTTTGCACAGGCATACGCGGATCTGTATAACGGCGGGAACACCGGGGCAAAAGTCGCAGCGCTCAACAGCGGTGCGCACAGATACAGCGATTATATGCGTCCCGCGTTTGAATTTCTTCAGGAAATGACTGACTGCGGTTATATTGATGCCAAAAAGGCTCTTGTGAGTGAGGCGATAGAAGGGGAAGGCGAAGATTTTCTTTCCCAGAAAACTCCGATCGTCATGGCGTACTGGGGCGCGGCAAATTCAGACACCGCATACGGAAACCCTGATTTTAACATGGTTGTTATCGGATTTCCAAGCAGCCGGGGACAGATGCCGGTAATGGCCACGACGGGATACGGGATCGGCGCAAACGCAGATCACGCAGAAGACGCGAAAGACGTGCTGGAGATCATTCTCTCCGATGAAGCGCTCCAGACCTACGCCGAAATCAACCGTGTGATCTCCCCGTCAAAAAACGTCGAAGTCGAGTGTATTCCGGCATTAAAACCGCTGAATGACCAGATCCAGAATAATGTCTATGTGCTCGGCGCCAATGCAGGTATGAATGTTGAGCAGTGGGGAAACACCTGCATGATTGTCCGCATGCTTCTAAGCGGCTCTACGGTGGACGAATGCATGGCGGAATTTGACCGGCTTCAGGATGAGGCGCTTCAGAAATAAAAATTTCCTCTTGACTGTTCCCCAGGGGACTGGCTTACAATCAGGTCAGAACCCCCTGCCGGGGGAATCCGGGGAGAAATTAGTGTGAAAAATCGGCCTGACAGCTGATTTTTCACACGGCTATTTGTGCCGGAGCGTCACAAATAAGCCGTGGTGAACCCCGTCGCGTAACCGCTCCGGAAGGGAGATTATTATGCAGATACACGAAGTGATCCGGCTGACCGGGCTGACAAAAAAAGCGATTGAATACTATATCGGGCAGGGACTGCTTTCACCCGCCGTCCTGGAAAACAACTACCGCAATTTTGACGACAGCGACGTGAATCGTCTGAAGCAAATCGCCGTGCTCCGCAGGCTCGGGCTTTCCATCCCGGAAATATCCGACGCCCTCTCTGATGGGACGCGCGCTGTCCTCTCCCATATCTGTACAGAAAAAGAGCTCCTGCTGCAAAAAGAGCAGAAAAAAAGGACCCTGCTCGGACAGCTGTGCCGCGACGGCGACTATGACACCGCGGCAGCGGCGCTCGCTGCCCTTGAACAGAATTCTTCCATTTCAGAACGACTTTTACACGCGTTTCCCGGCTACCTGGGGCGCTATCTCTGCCTGCATTTTTCCGCCTATTTACAGGATCCCGCTGCCACTGCAGAACAGGAGGCCGCGTACCGTGATATCATCCGTTTTCTCGATGAGATGCCGACGCCGCAATTTTCCCCGGCTGTCTGTGCGCTGCTTGACGAGATGAATGCTCAGTGCACCGATGCGCAGATGTCCGGTATCAGTGATATCACAGATACGCTCCGACAGTGCGCCGCGGATCCAACGGAGTTTCTGACCAGCCATCAGAACGCAATCGACACCTGGCTTGCCTTCCGGCAGACAAAGGAATATCAGAACTCTCCTCTTTCGGAATTTCAGTCCGTAATGCAGGACTTTTGTCAGACCAGCGGCTATTACGATATCTTTCTGCCGGCCATGGAACGGCTCAGCCCGTCCTACGCCGCCTACCGCCGTCTGCTGGCCGCTGCAGACGACGCGCTGCTCCGGAACCATCCGGCGCTCGCCGGTAAGGCCGCTGCTTCCACTGCAGCCGCTTTTGCACAGTCAGGCGCTTCCCTCATGCCTGCTCCTGCGCAGACCGCATCGTCATCGGCTTCCGGCGGCTCTGCACCGGCGCCGGACTGCGCCGGAAAGGAGGCGCCATGAAACGTTCGTCTCTCTTCCTGACACCCTGGATCTGCATCCTGTTTCTGTTCTCCGGAATCATGCGCGTCACCGGCAGTCTGCCGTTTTCCCTTGCGGCATCCTGTCTGCTCTTTGGAGCCGGCTGGCTGGCGGATCGTCTGCGGCGGCGTTAGCCTGCTGCCCTGCACACCGCGCGGGCGGCTCTTTTTACCAGGTCGCTGCCCGACCCACCGCAGGACGCTGTCTTCCCCCGCCTCGCGCGGGCGGCTCCTTTTACCAGGTCGCTGCCCGACCCACCGCAGGACGCTGTCTTCCCCCGCCTCGCG
>CAJUNX010000012.1:50279-67173 GCA_910587865.1 uncultured Roseburia sp. | reverse complement strand
GCGGCTCCTTTTACCAGGTCGCTGCCCGACCCACCGCAGGACGCTGTCTTCCCCCTCCTCGCGCGGGCGGCTCTTTTTACCAGGTGTGCCGCTACCCTGCACACCGCGCGAGCAGCTCCTCCCAGCGCCTGTCGACCTCGGCCTGGAATTCCCCGATACAGTGCTCGTTTTCCGGCTTAAACAGATGCTTAAACCGTCCCTGCTGCTTTAAGAAGTCCTCGATCGGAAGTTTTTTCTTCGGCTCGTAATTTAAGATCCATTTCCCCTCCGCGACCTCAAAAAGCGGCCAGTAGCAGGTCTCCACCGCCAGCTTACAGATCTCGCCAAGCTTCGGCGCATCGTAGCGCCAGCCCCTGGGACAGGGCGCCATGATGTTTAAAAACGCCGGCCCTTCCGTATAGATCGCCCGCTCGGCCTTTGTGTAGAGATCCTTCATATTTCCGATAAATGTCGTCTGTCCAACATACGGAATATGGTGCGCCGCCATGACTGCCGCGAGATCCTTCCTCGACTGCGGCTTTCCCGTGGAAACCTTTCCCACCGGGGTGGTCGTTGTATCCGCAAATTCCGGGGTCGCGGACGAACGCTGGATTCCGGTATTCATATAAGCCCCGTTGTCATAGCAGACATATACCATATCATGTCCGCGCTCCATCGCCCCCGAGAGGGACTGCAGGCCGATATCATACGTTCCGCCGTCACCGCCGAAGGTGATAAATTTGTAATCCGCACCGACCTTTCCCTTTTTCCTCAGCACCCGGTACGCCGTCTCCACTCCTGAGAGCGTTGCGCCGGCATTCTCAAAAGCAGTGTGAATATAACTGTCTTCATACGCCGTATACGGATATGTATAAGAAGATACCTCCAAACATCCGGTCGCATTGCCCACCACCGCATGATCCCCCGGGTGAAGGGCCTTTAATACATTCCGCACCGCGATCGACGCACCGCAGCCGGCACAGAGCCGGTGTCCCGGTGCAAGCCGGTCCTCTCTCCCCTGTATCTCTTTGAAATCAAATGTCGTCTTATCCACGTTTTCCTCATTTCCGCGGTATCGCCAGTTTCCTGCACCGCCCTGCTGTTATTCTCTTAACCCCAAATACGGATACTGCGCAAAACGCTTCCCTTCCTCCGCCATGCTTCGAAGATCAGCGTACACCTGCTCCATATCCTCTACCCGGACGTCGCGCCCGGAAAGGCCGTACACGATATTCACCGTCTCCGCGGTTACCTTTGCCCGGTACATCGCCGCAGTCAGCTCCGCGCCGAGCGGGCCTCCCTCGCCGCTGTAGCTCTCACAGCGGTCCATGATCGCAACCGCCTTACAGCCGCGCAGCGCTTCCGCGAGCTCTTCCCCCGGAAACGGGCGGAACACACGAACTTTTATAAGCCCGGCCTTCACGCCTTTTTCCCGCAGCCGGTCGACGGCGTCCTTCGCGGTTCCGCACACGGAACCGATCGCAGCCACCGCGTATTCCGCGTCGTCCATGCGATACGCTTCAAAAAATCCGTACGCACGTCCCGAGATCTCCTCAAAGTCCCGCGCCACATCAAGAATCACCTTCTTTGAGCGGATCATCGCCTCGGCCTGCGCCTTCTTTGCCTCCATACAGTAGTTCGACACCGCATAGGGCCCCACCGCCACAGGCTCTTTCTCGTTCAGCAGAAAATGCTCTGGCTGATATTCCCCGACGAATTTTTTTACAGGCGCGTCGTCGAGCAGGCTGATATTTTCCACCGCATGGCTCGTGATAAAGCCGTCCTGACAGATCATGACCGGCAGATGAACATCTGCGTGCTCCGCGATCCGGTACGCCTGAATCATGTTGTCATAGGCTTCCTGATTATTTTCCGCATAGATCTGGATCCAGCCGGAATCCCGTGCGCCCATGCTGTCCGAATGCTCCGCGTTGATATTTAACGGCCCGGTCAGCCCGCGGTTTACCACCGCCATCACAAGGGGCAGACGGGTCGATGCCGCCACATAGACGACCTCCCACATCAGGGCCAGCCCCGCGGAGGAAGTTGCCGTAAACGTGCGTGCTCCGGCCGCACCCGCGCCGATCGCCGCACTCATTGCGCTGTGCTCACTCTCCACCGGAATAAATTCCGTTTCGATCTCCCCGTTTGCGATCATCGTGGACACATACTGGGGAATCTCCGTGGAGGGCGTAATCGGAAACGCCGGCATGACATCCGGGTCGATCTGCCGGATCGCATGCGCCACCGCCTCATTTCCTGACATTCTGGTTCTGACTGCCATCTATCTCCCCTCCTTCATCGTAATTGCGCCAAACGGGCAGGCCGCCTCGCAGATCCCGCATCCCTTGCAGTGGTCGAGATCAAATGCCTGCCGTTTTCCGTCACGCACCGGAATCGAGCTGTCCGGACAGTAGGGAACACACAGCAGACACTGCGTACACCGCTCCGTATCAAGCACCGGCGTCTTTGTCCTCCACTCCCCGGTCTGAAACTGACGCGATGTGGCCGGTTCATAGATCTTTAACCCCTCGGTCAGATCCTGCCATTTCGTACTCTCATTGATTTCAGCTGCTTTTAACGCCATCACCGCACCTCCGTGAGCGCCAGGGAAAGCGCCGCCATATTTCCCGCGAGCACTTCCGGCTTTTTTGCAAATTTGTGGGCCAGGGATGCTTCCATCTCTTTTAAAAAGACTTCCGTGTCCATCACCCCCGATATTTTTACAATTGCCGCAAGCATGGGCGTATTCGGGAAATAGCTTCCCATTGTCCTCATGCAGACCTCCCGCGCGTCAATCGTACAGACCCTTCCCCGATATCCCTTCAGATAGGGAAGAATCTCCTCTTTGGGCTTCTCCGTGTTCACCAAAATCGCTCCCTCCGGCTTTAACCCCTTCGTCACATCCACCGAATGCAGCAGCGTGTCGTCCACAACCACCACATAGTCCGGCTCATAGATGTTAGAATGTACCCGGATCTCTGTATCACTGATCCGGTCATACGCAGTGATGGGCGCACCCATCCGCTCCGGTCCGTATTCCGGAAATCCCTGTACATGCTTTCCTGTCATAAATGCTACATCCGCCAGCAGCAGTGCCGCTGTCTTTGCGCCCTGGCCCCCTCTTCCGTGCCAGCGTATCTCTGTCTGCGCTGCCATGATTCTCCTCCGTTCACGCACGTATTTTATATCATACCGGGACCGGCCGTGCGCACACAGCCCCTGGTCAGTGTCTTTGTTTCGCGGACATCTGTCATCCTCGCAAAGACAATATGAGTTATTATACGACATAATCCGGCCATTGTAAACATTCTTTTTTTATATGGCAGATCCATTTGTCATAACTACAGATTATACTATCTTACTGCCCGTTCTCCGGGACGTTCTGTCTACCGTCAATAAATAATACCCCGAGCGTTCCAGGCCCGCAATGGCTTGAGATCACCCCGCCTGCCCTCGTCTCCAGAATCTCTTTAAAATGATGCAGAGCGTTCAGATATGTCCGGACGCTCTCTACAATCGACGCATCACATCCCGAGTGTGTGATAAACACGCGGTCCGGACGCGCTGCCTTTAATTCTTCTTCCATATCCTTTGTGTAATCAAGGATCACTTTATCGATCTTTCCGCGGTACTTCTTTCCGGGGGACATCTTACCGTGTTCCACGGCAATCCGCGGGTGCAGCTTTAACATTCCTCCCGCCATCGCCGCAAGCCCGCTGCATCTGCCGCCCCGGTGCAGATAGGTCAGCGTGTCCACCACAAAACTCGCCCGCACCAGCGGACGCAGCATTTCCACGCGACGCACAATCTCCTCCGCCGTCTGATTCTCCTGCGCCATCATCGCCGCTTCCACCACCAGAAGCCCGATCCCGGTCGAAAGATTCTCCGAATCCACCACATGCACGAGATCGGTCTTTAAATCCTCCGCCGCCATGCGCATCACATTTGCCGATGCGGACATGTCCGTCGAGATGGAAAAGCAGACGATCTCCCTTCCCGCCTCCACATAAGGGCGCATCAGATCCGCCGCGCGCTCCAGCGAGGGCGCCGATGTCTTCGGCGTGGTCTTATTCGCATCCGCCCACCGGTATATCTCCTCCGGTGAAATATTGACCCCGTCCTCATATTCCTCCCCGCCGAGCAGAATATGCAGCGGAAGAAGATCAATCTCATACCGCTCCAAAAGCTCCTTTGACAGGTCACAGGTACTGTCCGAAATAATCTTTACCATCTGTTCTCCCTCCATGCCGCTTCTCTGCGGCAATCTCATACCGCCTTCTATCCGTATAAAGGCAGGCCCTTCCAGTCCGTCTCATAAGCCGGATAGTCGTGGCTGTAATGGTAGCCCAGCTTCTCTGCGAGCGCCACAGACCACAGATTCTGCGCATCCCAGCTCGGATACCAGCCGCGCCTGATACATTCCAGAATCAGCGCTGCCCCGCAGACACTGGCCAGCCCCTTTCTCCGGTACTCCTCCTTTGTATCGATCTCGATCTCAATACCGCCGCGAAATCCCGAATAAGAAGATGCCCCCGCGACGGGTTCGCCGTCTTTCTCCACCACAAATCCCAGCCCGCATGCGAGGAACTGCTCGTAATTCTCATACTGCGCCACCCAGTCTCTGCACCATCCAAGCCCCTGGCAGCGCTCGTAGAGTTCTCTGTCAATCTGTTTTAATGTATACTCCGGCGGCAGCTTATCCACCGCCGCCCTTAATGTCTTCTCGTCAAAAATTCCCGGTTCTTTTTTGATTGCATACCGGAGCACCTTTTTCACCCGCGTCCCCAGGCACTCCTCGATCAGCTCTCCCCACATATCATTCTGCGGTACCATGATCATAAAATCCTTTTCGCGGTACCTTTCCGGTTTTCCGCTCACCAGCTCCCGGTCCGGCGTTCCCGCAAAGTAGCAGAAATCCCCGAGAATCGCCATCGCGGAGACAGGATGCTCTGGATCGTTTACATAGATCTCCCCCATCACGCCCTGCAGACAGGACCAGATGACCGATTCCTCCCATCCTTCAAACAGCGGCGCACATGCCTGCCTGCTTTTTTCATCCGCTTTTCTTATTGTCGTTTCCGTCATTTTCTCACCCCGAATTTTTATTCCGCCCTGTTCCGGAAACCCCCGTCATTTTTCCCGTCATTCGCTACCGGTTCAGCATAGCATTTCAAAATTGTGCCTGTCAAGATGATTCATCCGGTTTTGTCTTTTGGCCTGATTTTCTTTCGAAGCCACGCCGGCTTCTTTGTCACATTTTCCGCTTTCTCCGCCTTTCTGCCCTCATAATGCCTTGTCACGCGCTCCCCCGGCACGCCGGGACAGGCCGGGCGGACCGCATCTGAGACCGCGTCCGGTACGGCTTCCCAAATCACCCTTCCGTAATCTCACTGACCGGCTTTCTGCTGATTCAGACAGCGTCCGTTTCATAGACCACCAGATACACCTGCAGCTCGTGTTCCGATAAAAAACCGCTGATCTCATCGACCGCAACCTGCATCGCCTGATCCTTCGGATAGCCGAAGATCCCGGCGGAGATCAGAGGAAATGCCACCGATTCGCACCCGAGTTCCACCGTAAGGCGCAGAGAATTCCGGTAGCATGAGGCCAGAATCTCCCGCTCACCATGCGCTCCGTCCCGGTAGCGCGGACCGACCGTATGAATGAGATACCGGCAGAGAAGTGCATACCCGCCGGTTGCCCTGGCCTCCCCGGGCCGGCACCCTCCAAGCTTCATGCACTCCTCATGCAGCCCGGGGCCTGCGGCCCGGTGGATCGCGCCGTCGACTCCGCCCCCGCCGCCCAGCGACTCATTTGCGGCATTGACAATCACATCACATTTCATCCTGGTGATATCATTTCTTACAATCTCAAGCGGCATGCATTCCCTCCTTCTTCAAAAAAGGAGCGGTATTCCCGGTTTCCCGGGCCCGCTCACTTATCCTGTCTCTGAAACACTCCTCTTGTATCTGCCTGCGCTATCCTGCCTTTACAGTGTTTCCATTATCGCATCGGTCAGTGCCAGAAGCGCCTCCTCCTGTCCCTCAAGCATCGCCGATTTTACGGACACCTGCGTATCCAGAATCGTCATATTCTTAAGCTCCGAGAGCTTTTCCTTCATCTGCTTTGCCGCGGTCGATGCCCAGCTGCCGTTCTCAATCAGCGCCACGGTCTTATTCTGCACGGCGAGCGCCTTCATATCCGAGAGCAGATTCTCCATCGCCGGATAAATCCCTGCATTATAGGTCGCTGCCGCAAGGACGAGGTGGCTCGCGCGGAAAATCTCGCTGATCAGCTCCGAGACATGCGTATTCGACACATCGTACACAGCGATCTTTTTCACGCCGTTCTCCGCCAGCCGCCCTGCCAGCGCGTCCGCCACAGAGGCCGTATTTCCATATACCGACGCATAGAGGATCACAACCGCCTTCTCCTCCGCCTCGTAGGTGCTCCATTTCTGATATTTCTCCAGAATATAACCCAGGTTCTCTCTCCATACCGGACCGTGCAGCGGGCAGATCACTGCAATGTCAAGTCCTGCCGCCTTCTTTAACAGCGTCTGCACGGAAGCGCCGTATTTTCCCACAATATTCGTATAATAGCGCCGCGCGTCGTCCAGCCAGTCGCGGTCAAAATCCACCTCATCCGCAAAGATCCCTCCGTTTAATGCCCCAAACGTACCGAATCCGTCCGCGGAAAACAGAATCTTATCCGTCTCGTCATACGCCGCCATCACCTCCGGCCAGTGTACCATCGGCGCCATCACAAAATGAAGCGTATGCGCGCCAAAAGAGAGCGTATCGCCCTCCTTTACCACAACCGCACGGTCCGAACAATCCGTTCCGAAAAACTGGCCGATCATCGTAAATGTCTTCGCGTTTCCGACAATCTTCACATCCGGATATCTGCGGACGATATCGCCGATCATTGCGCAGTGATCCGGCTCCATATGGCTGACTACCAGGTAGTCAAGCGCACGCCCGGAAAGTGCATGCTCCAGATTTTCAAAAAACTGTCCTGCCACGCCGTTGTCCACCGTGTCCATCAGAACCGTCTTCTCATCCATAATCAGATAAGAATTATAAGATACGCCCCTCGGAATCGGAAAAAGATTCTCAAACAGTGCAAGCCTTCTGTCACTTGCCCCAATCCATACTACATCCTTCGTTATGTTTCTGATATGATACATGTCAACATCCTCCTTCTATGTTCTTCATAACGGTCGCCCGCCACGATCCGCCCCCTTTGGCGCAGATTGTAACGGGCGATGCCCATTGCTGCCTCAATGATATGTCTGCCGGCACTCCCTGCTATGCAAGTCTGCCGCAGCACTGTTTGTATTTTTTGCCGGAACCGCACGGACACGGGTCGTTCGGGTAAACCTTTGCGGACGCACGCCGCTTCGGCGCATTCGCCGCAGTATCGTCCTTGTTCGTACCGGTCACCTTCGCCACCTGCTCGCGCTCCACCTTCTGCTCGATCTTCACGTGATAGAGAAGCCGGATCGTATCCTCCTGAATACTTGCCGTCATATCGTCAAACATATCAAACCCGGCCATCTTGTATTCCACGAGCGGATCTCTCTGTCCGTAGGACTGCAGGCCGATCCCCTGCCGCAGCTGATCCATATCGTCGATATGATCCATCCACTTGCGGTCAATCACTTTAAGGAGCACCACACGCTCAAGCTCGCGGAACTGCTCCGGCTCCGGGAACTCCGTCTCCTTCGCCTCATACAGCTTCACGGCGCGCTCCTTTAACAGATGCTTTAACTCCTTATTGTTCTTTACCTCTTCGACATCTGCCGCCGTCACCGGCTGCATCGGGATAATCGGGAGCAGCAGCTGATTTAACTCGTTCAGATCCCACTCGTCCCTGGGGATATCCGCAGAAATACACGTATCCACACTGTTCTCCACGCGGTCCGTGATCATCTTAAACACCGCATCCCGCATATTCTCTCCGTTTAATACGCGAAGCCTCTCCCCGTAGATAATCTCTCTCTGGTCGTTCATCACCTGGTCGTATTCCAGCAGGTTTTTACGAATGCCGAAGTTATTGCCCTCTATCTTCTTCTGCGCCTTCTCGATCGCGGAGGTCAGCATCTTGTGCTGGATCTGCTCGTTCTCCGGCACGCCGAGCGCGTTGAACATCCCCATCAGCTTCTCGGAACCGAACAGGCGCATCAGATCATCCTCCAAAGAGATATAGAACTGGGACTCGCCCGGATCTCCCTGTCGTCCGGACCGCCCGCGCAGCTGATTGTCGATACGTCTCGACTCATGCCGCTCCGTTCCGATGATCTTAAGTCCTCCTGCTGCCCTGGAATCCTCGTCCAGCTTGATATCCGTACCACGGCCCGCCATATTCGTGGCGATGGTCACTGCTCCGTGCACACCGGCCCCGGCCACAATCTCCGCCTCCATCTCATGGAACTTTGCGTTCAGCACCGTGTGATGGATCCCCTCGCGCTTTAACATACCGCTGATCAGCTCGGATGTCTCGATCGTGATCGTACCGACAAGCACCGGCTGCCCCTTGGCATTTGCCTCCTTCACGGCGTTCACCACCGCGCGGAACTTCTCTTTTTTCGTCTTGTATACAACATCCTGCAGATCCGTGCGCTTCACCGGCTCATTCGTCGGAACCTCCACGACGTCCATCCCGTAGATATCGCGGAACTCCTTCTCCTCCGTCAGCGCGGTACCGGTCATGCCGCTTTTCTTTTCGAATTTATTAAAGAAATTCTGAAACGTGATCGTCGCCAGCGTCTTGCTCTCGCGCTTCACCTTCACATGTTCTTTTGCCTCAATCGCCTGGTGCAGACCGTCCGAATACCGCCGTCCCGGCATGATACGTCCCGTAAATTCGTCGACAATCATGACCTGATCGTCCTTTACCACATAATCCTGGTCACGGAACATCAGATTGTGCGCGCGCAGCGCCAGAATGATATTGTGCTGGATCTCCAGGTTCTCGGCATCCGCAAGATTGGCAATCTTAAAGAACTGCTCGACGCGCTTTACGCCCTCCTGGGTCAGGCTGACCACCTTGTCCTTCTCATTGACAATAAAATCACCCGTCTCCTCCTGCTCGACGCCCATGATGGCATCCATCTTGGAATACTCCGGTATATCCTCCCCGCGCTTCATCTGGCAGGCAAGGATATCACACGCCTCATAAAGCCTGGTCGACTTGCCGCTCTGCCCCGAGATGATTAACGGCGTACGCGCCTCATCGATCAGAACCGAGTCCACCTCATCGATGATCGCGTAATGGAGTCCGCGCTGAACCAGCTGCTCCTTATAGATCACCATATTATCTCTCAGGTAATCAAAGCCGAGCTCATTGTTTGTGACGTAGGTGATATCACAGTTATACGCTTCACGGCGTTCGTCGTTGTTCATGGAATTCAGCACCACGCCTACCTTTAAGCCGAGGAACTCGTGAACCTGTCCCATCCACTCGGCATCACGCTTCGCCAGATAATCATTCACCGTCACGACGCAGACGCCCTTTCCCTCCAGGGCGTTTAAATACGCGGGAAGCGTGGAGACAAGCGTCTTTCCTTCCCCTGTCTTCATCTCCGCGATACGTCCCTGATGCAGGATGATACCGCCGATGATCTGCACGCGGTAATGCTCCATGCCGAGCACCCGGCGCGCCGCCTCACGCACGGTGGCATATGCCTCCGGGAGCAGGTCATCGAGTGACTCCCCCTTCCCGAAGCGCTCTTTATATTCCCTGGTCTTAGCTCTTAACTCCTCGTCAGAAAGCGACGTCATGGCCTCCCGGTAAGACTCCACCTTATCGGCCAGCGGATAGATCCGCTTTAACTCCCGCTCACTGTGAGTTCCGAAGAATTTTGTCAACGCACTCATAAAAACTCCTATCCCTGTCCGCACCGTATCCCCCGGCGCGGGCCGTCTCTAAACCATGGCAAAGGACAGTCCTTTGCATAATAGGAATATTGTAGCACGTTTCGTTCACCGGCTCAACTAAAAAAGCAGTAAATGAATTGTAAATTTTTTATTAACTGTGATCGAAACGCCGAAAAACACTTGCACACAGCCCGTTTCCTGATTATACTGATAGGAAGAGATGAAATACATCAGACTCATATTTTTCTGAAAGGAGGGTCTTCCTATGACCTATACATATCAGACCAAAGGAACCTGTTCCACCAGAATTGACCTCGACATCGAGGGCAATGTCGTACACAACGTAAAGTTCACCGGCGGCTGCAACGGCAACCTCCAGGCCATCCCGAAGCTCGTGGAAGGGCTTACCGTGGAGGAGATCGAGAAGAAGATCGGCGGTATCTCCTGCAACGGACGCCCGACCTCCTGCGGCGATCAGCTCGCCAAAGCCTGCCGCGAGGCTTATGAGGCGGCGCAGGCGCAGGCATAGCCGGGATACCCCCGCGCCAGGGGCTCTGCCCGCAGAAAAACAGTCCCTCCGGCAGCTGTTTCGCTCCGGAGGGACTGTTTTTTTATTGCTTACACCGGGGTCTGTAAGATCGGCTGCAGCTGTTTTCCGTTTAACGCCGCCTCGATCGTCTCCGGCAGAAGTTCCATTTTTGCGATCATCGAATTCGGTTTGCTTTTATAATTATCCTGCCCGAACGGCACAAAGTAAATGTTTTTCATATTCATCAGCATTCCGATATTTTTAAAACCAGCCCCGAGGGCGTCATTTGTCGAAATCGCAATGACCAGCGGTTTCCCGTTCCGCATATGTGCTTTTGTGGCCATCAGCACCGGCGTATCGGTGATACCCGCGCAGAGCTTTGCCGCCGTATTTCCCGTACAGGGCGCGATCACCATGATATCCAGGAAATTATTCGGTCCGATCGGTTCCGCCGCGCAGATGGTACGGATCCCCTCATTTCCGGTGATCTCGCAGATTCCGTCCACATATTCCTTCGCGCTGCCGAAACGCGTATCGCAGGTCTGCGCGTTAAATGAAAAAACCGGAACCACATTGGCCCCCATATCGCACAGGCGTCTGACTTCCTTTCTCGTCTTCGCAAACGTGCAAAACGAACCCGTGATTCCCAATCCGATATTATAATTTGAAAAATCCATTCATTCCACTCCTTCCCGGAGCGTAAATCGTTCCATTGCCCTGGCCAGAATACATGCACTTTCCTTCGGCGCGTATTTCCCGGGGATCCCCAGTACAAGATCCGCCCGGATTCCGTATTCCTTCGCACACGCAAAATCCGTCCCGCCCGGCTTTGACGCAATATCAAAAATATATGCATCCCGCGGAAGTTCCCGGATGATCGTCCTCGTGATCACAGGCGCCGGGACGGTATTTACCACAATCGCCGCCCCCATGGCTTCCTCCGGGCCGAATGCAAAGTCCACCGCATAAAATCCGTCCTTTTTGGCCTCCTTGCGCACCTCGCGGCGCCTTGCCAGCACCGTTACCCGCGCTCCGAGCGCCGCAAGTCTCGTGGCGATCGCCTTTCCGCAGCAGCCGTAACCCGCCACGATGATTTTCGCCTCGTCGAGATTGTACGGACTGTGGTTCACCAGCTCCGCGATGGTTCCCTCCGCTGTCGCAACCGCATTCTCCTCCGTCACGATCTTATCTTCCATAAAATCGAGATAATGAATATCCCGACGCTTTAACAGCTCTGTCTGCTCAGCGGAAAAACAGCCTCCGAGCACCAGTGTGCCGTTTGTCAGATTTTTATTCAATATATCATTTAAGAGCTTCTGCTCCGGAACCTTTGACACGGGAATCGGGAGAATCAACCTGTCTGCCTCCACCAGAAACGCCTTCAGCTTCTCCAGCTGTTCTGGGACTGTCTCACTATTTCTGATATCCAGGCAGCGTACATTGATTCCTTTCTTTGTCAGGATCTCTGCCAGATGCACCTGGCGCATATCGCTAATAAGAAGTACTGTCTGTCTGTTCATAACATTACGCTCCCTTCCATTTATCATATGAGAGAACCGTCACAGAGGTTCGTTTTCTCCCGCTGAAATTGCCGCGTAAGATTCTGTTTTTTTAATTATTGTAATTTTCTGAAATATTAATATTTTTTATTCATTTTATCTATTTCTTTTAAAATTATTTTTTATTTTTTTAAAATAATGCTTGACATATGCGTTTTTATCAGATACAATGTAATCACAAACAAACAAGAAAGAGAGGTACAGACCACCGAAGACGTAAAGAATTACCCAAAAGAATCCAGAAAAGGAGGTATGGTCCAATGTACAGATAATCACCTTCGTTTTTACTTTCAGCCAAAAGGAAAACATGACGCTCCACCAGATGGAATCAGGGACTAGTAATCAGACAGAATTCGTTCAGATATGATACAGTCCGATTGTCATAGGCAATGAACAACAGGATGAGAGAAGAACGAAGCAGGCGAAAGAAAGAAGATCTGTTAAGAACGGAAAGAAGATCCGCAGTCAGGACAGAGCAGACAAAGAACATCCGAAAACGAGATATCATATTCAGGCAGAAGATATTACAGGGTTTTCTATCAGACGGTAAGGTATCCTGATTTGAACGAAAAACAGAACCGGTATTTCGAAAGAAAGAGGTATTGATTTCCAAAAAGAAGGCAGCTGACCGGCAAAGATAAGATTTTGTATCTGCGGAATAGAAGATTCGAATTTCAGAAACAAAACATCCGTATCGGAAAGGAAAAGATAAGATTTTTATGAAAAAGACAGCAGGATTTCACATCAAAAATGATACAGGATCTGATATCTGAAAGAAGTGAATCGGAAATTGACGAAAAAGAGGAAAAAGAATCTGATATCCAAAGCGCAGAATTCTGACATCCTGATAAGCAGAATATCATATCCGAAATAGTAGAACATCAGGTTCGAAATCAGTAGGGTATCGTATCCGAAAGAAAGCAGGATCCAGGGTTTGAAAAAAGATGTAAGATCTGTAACAGAATGATTGTAAGATCAGTATTTCAGAGACATCAGATCTAACATTTCAGAAAGGGGTATCGTCCAATGGATGAAATAGTTTAAAAGGCGGCATCAGTCAGAATGAACGGATGCCGCCTTTTTACTGCGCTCTTTTTGCTGTCCCGGTCTCAGATCTGTGTGACCACAAAAATATCGTACACTGCACGAATCGCGTTTTCAAAATCGTCGTTGCTGACGCCGATGATAATATTAAGCTCCGAAGATCCCTGGTCAATCATCTTTACATTGATGTTCGCGTGAGCCAGCGCGGAAAAAATCCTGCCTGCCGTCCCTCTGGTAGACTTCATCCCGCGTCCCACCACCGCGATCAGCGCCAGATCTCCCTCCAGCTCAATGCTGTCCGGCTGTGCCAGCCGGTGGATCGCCGAGATCACCGCCTGTTCTTTTCCCTCGAATTCCGGCTGATGTACAAAAATCGTCATCGTGTCGATTCCTGACGGCATATGCTCGAACGAGATATCATTCTCCTCAAACGCCGTGAGAACCTTTCTCCCAAATCCAACTTCAGCATTCATCATGTCCTTGTCGATGCTGACTGACACAAACCCCTTCTTTCCGGCAATTCCGGTAATCGTATACTTTGACTGCTGACAGGTACTTTCCACAATCCAGGTTCCCTCGTCATCCGGCGCGTTCGTATTCCGGATATTGATCGGAATGCCCGCTTTTCTGACCGGGAAGACCGCGTCCTCGTGCAGCACGCTCGCGCCCATATAGGAGAGCTCGCGCAGCTCGCGGTAGGTGATCGTCTTTATGGTCTGCGGATTCTTTATGATATTCGGATCCGCAATCAGAAAACCAGATACATCTGTCCAGTTCTCATAGCAGGACGCACGCACCGCGCGCGCGACGATAGAACCAGTGATATCGGATCCACCCCTTGAGAACGTACGGATCGTCCCGTCCGGCGCGGAGCCGTAAAAGCCCGGAATGACCGCGCAGTCAAGACCCAGGAGACGCTCCGCAAGCACGCGGTTTGTCCGGTCCGCGTCGAATACTCCCTCCTCGTCAAAGAAGATCACCTCAGCCGAGTCCACAAACTCGTACCCTAAAAATCCCGCCATCACAATTCCGTTTAAATATTCGCCGCGCGATGCCGCATATGCCTGACCCGCACCGTTTTTTAAATTCTCACTGATCTTTTTAAACTCCTCTTCCAGTGACAGCTTCAGATTCAGTCCATTGATAATCGTGTCGTAGCGATCCTTTATTTTCATCAGGGGAACTCGGAAATCTTCTCCGGCCTCCACCAGATCATAGCATGCGTATAACATGTCTGTCACCTTGGTATCCTTCGCATTGCGCTTTCCGGGTGCACTCGGAACCACGTATCTGCGCTCCTTGTCGGCCTGTATAATCTTTCCTGCCTTTGCAAACTGCTCCGCACTCGCAAGAGAGCTGCCGCCGAATTTCACAACTTTAATCATTTTCTTTTGCTCCTCCAAATTACAATCGATCGCTTTAATCCGCTATCTATATTAATCATAAATGAGAATTCCGTCAAATGTTTTTTCAGAAAACCCCGTTTTTCCGCCAGATATCAGCGGCGCCGGACACTAATGAATCGGAACCGGGCCGGCCAGAATCTCGCGGGATACGTAAAGCGTCATATCCGGCCGCGTTCCGGTCAGCCATTTTACAAGCGTAAACCGCATACCCTCCAGCTCGATTGCAGTGATGCAGCCCGGATGGACGCAGCTTCCCGCGTTTAAATATTTTGCCTCCTCCTCCCCGTCCGCCGGAAGCCTGGGCCGGTGGGAATGACCCGCCGCCAGGTAGGCGCCGTGCTCTTTTGTCCATTCCGTGAGACAGTTTTCGTAGCGCGCTGCCTTATTATAATTTCTCGCCGCACTCGTCGGATCATTTACGCCGGAACGCTCTAACGGTTTCCAAAGATAACGGACAAGAAACCGCGACAGCTTCCAGCAGACGGAATTAAAAAAATCCGCCTGATGCCCGTGTATCATACAGACATCAGACCCTCCCTCCCGGTTGTCAAGAATCAGTGCTTCCGGCAGGCGGTCTTTTAACTCCATGTTGTGGTTGCCGTACAGCCGTATCATCCGGTTCTGTCGGTCAAAACACTCCAGCAGACGGTACACGTCCTCATGATAGTTGCAGATCCGCTCCATACTCCGGTTCTCCCAAAGCTCCTCGCCGTCCCCGAGCTCCAGATAAAAAAATCCGTGGTTCAGATAATGGCGCAGCGCCGCGACATACAGGTGCTGATTTTTCAGGAAATTATCGTAGGTGGTTCCCTCTCCTCTGTGACAGTCGCTGATGATAATATATCGGCTGCCGGTGTTTAAGGGAAGATGCAGGGCGTGCTGCAGCGCCCTGTTGATCCGCTTCTGACATCCCATCTGTCAGTATCTCCTCCTGCGGAACGCCCTTCTTCCGCATCTGCCGCAGACCATGTCGGTTTTGCTCTCTTTGCTGCCGTCATGCCTGGTTCCCTGATGCAGCACATGTCTGAACCAGGACGGCGCCTGAAAGTAAAAGAACAGCAGGCGGTCCGGCGTCTCTGTAAACGGGTATGCCAGTATCCGGTAGATCCTGCATAACATGCGGTTGACGCACTGTATCACCGACCGGTGCAGACGCGTCAGCAGCGCCGGCTGACGGCTGAAGTCAAACCTTACCGCCACCTCGTTCCTACGGATCCGGTAGCGGTTTTTCGGCTGCCCGCTCCGTTTTAACCCCTCATAAAACGCTTCCGCCATGGAAACGCTGTCGAATGTGATGGCCGCAGACAGGTGAAGCTCCTGCGGTTTTGAAAAGCTGCCCATGCAGAATCCGGTCAGCCACCAGTAATATTCCGCAAGCTCAAACAGCGTCTGTCCGCTCCGTTCCAGGCGATACCGGATCAGCGGTATCTCGTAGTCTTCCGCCGCGTCAAAATGTGTAACGCGGTATAAATGAGGCGCCACAATCTCTTTCGCATGATAGATCCCCACCTCAGCTCCGGTGTTGATTCCGTACTGCCCTTTCCAGAATTCGATCATCCAGGTGCGGCCATCATAATCAAAATATACGGGCCAGGCATCGATCACCATATTTGCCGTGACGGCGGCCCGGTCAAAAAATGCCTCATATCCGTATTTTCGCTGCCAGGCATCCGGTCTTGAGCTGAAAATATCATTTTTTTCTTTATAGCAAAAACCGACGGGTTCCGCCAGTTCATTGAGGAGTTGTATTTTCTGCTGCCTTGTCATCGTCCGCACTCTGCGCTTTGCTTTTTTTCTCCGTATCATCACAGCGATGCAGAACAACGCGGACGGGAGGAGTACGGCGATGCAGATCAGGATTCGTATCAGCTGATTCATCTGTCCGCTCCCGCTTCCTCCGCCAGAAATTCTGCCATCGCAAGCGCCTGATCCCGCACGCGCCAGAATGCCTCCACGCCTTTCTGACATTCGCCCCGGATCTGAAATTCGATCTCCTCCCTCGTCAGATCCAGGTGCTGCAGCAGCAGATTTCTTATTTTACGCACACTGTCTGTATACGGCTCCTGCTCCCCGAGGAGTACCGCCAGTTTGTTCAGATTCGCGTACCACTCCCGGATAAGACTGTCATAATTTTCCCGCCGTCCGGCGCGCAGGGCATCGATGACCTCTCCGCCCAGCTCCACATGCTCCGTGAGCAGATTTCGAAGCTGCCGGATCGCCGTGACAGGCAGAAACAGCGCAAAGACATCCGCAATCTCATCCGCCGTCCGCAGCAGTACTTCCTCGGCGACATGGCGCTCGCTGACGTCCATCCCGGAAGAAAGCAGAAGAATATGTGTCCAGTACACATGATCCAGCCAGGCGGCCTGCATTTTTTCTCCCAGGTGCGCCGTTGCGGACGGCTCTCTTACGTTCTTTTCCGCGTCTTTTGCCAAAGAACGCTCCGTCACGAACGGTTCCCTCTCTTCTTCCGACGTCTTCCTCTCCTTTTGT
>CAJUNX010000012.1:0-50179 GCA_910587865.1 uncultured Roseburia sp. | reverse complement strand
ACGCTCCGTCACGAACGGTTCCCTCTCTTCTTCCGACGTCTTCCTCTCCTTTTGTCCATCCCCGGCCGCCGGATTCTGCCGTTCCTCTGGCGCAGCATACAGCGACGGCTGCGGCCGCATTTCCGGCAACGAATTTCCTTCCTGACGGCCTGACACCGTTTTCTCCGAAGCGTCTTTGGACGAAATTTCCGTCCAGCTCATCGCCTTCTGAGCGGCGCCTCTCTCCGGTCCGCCCGCTTCAGACCGGTTTCCTTCCTGCTTCCGCGGCAGATCCTCCGGTTCCGCGCCCGGATACGCTTCTCCCGGGCAGATCTTTAATTTCATCCCAACCTGAAGATTGTATGGGTTTACCTCCGAATTCCCAAGTATCAGATCGGAAACCGTGGTGTGATATGTTTTCGCAAGGCGGTAAAGCGAATCTCCCGCCTGTACGGTATAGATCAACTGATTCTGACAATACATACGTCTCATGCCTGTTTTTTCTTTATCATATGTAAAAAATGCTGCCGCGCCACTGGATTTGCGATTATTTCAAAATTATCTTGACAGTCAAACTATTTTACTGTATAGTCATCATAATTTGATTGTCAAATAGTTTGATTGTCAAACCTTTGTAAACATATGGATTGCGCTGACCGCAGCGCGGAAAAGAGGAGAACTATGGGTGTAAGAATTGTGATTGATTCCGCTTCCGACCTGACAAAGACACAGGCGGATGCACTGGACTGCATGTATCTTCCGCTGAAAACCATTTTCGGCGAAGAGGAATACCTCGACGGGATCACACTGTCCCACAGACAGTTTTACGAGAAGCTGGTCGAGACGGACTCTCTGCCCACCACCAGCCAGATCCCGCCGCTCGAGTATGAAACGGTTTACAAAAAGATCCGTGAAGCGGGTGATACCGCAGTCGTGATCGTGCTCTCCTCAAAGCTGTCCGGCAGCTATCAGAGCGCTTCTATCGCAAGAGAAGACTATGAGGACTGCATCTGGCTTGTCGACAGCGAAAATGTCAGCATCGGCGAGCAGATTCTGATCCGCTATGCCTGCCGCCTGCGGGACGAAGGAATGTCGGCGGAGCAGATAAAAGAGGCCGCAGACAGCCGCAAAAAAGACGTGCGCGTCATCGCCCTCTTAAACACACTCGAATATTTAAGGCGCGGCGGACGTATCTCCGGCGCAGCCGCACTCGCCGGAAATCTGCTCTCCATCAAGCCGGTCATCGCAATCACGAACGGCGAAGTCGCGATTCTCGGCAAAGCGCGCGGTTCCAGAAACGGGAATAACATGATTCAGGAGGAGCTTGCGCGGTCCGGCGGAGTCGACTTTTCCATGCCCTTCTGCCTGGGCTACACGGGACTCGACGACTCCCTGCTGCAGAAATATATCGCGGATCACGAGGATCTGTGGAAGTCGCGTGTCGATGAGCTTCCGATCACAACCATCGGAAGCACGATCGGGACGCACACCGGACCGGGCAGCATCGGCGTATCGTTTTTTGCTGCTCGTTAGCAGCCTGCGGATGTGCCGGCGTTTTATCCGCCCGTTATAGGAAACACTTATAACAGACTATCGGCTTCTCATATTAACACTTTCTTTCGGATTCTGCTATACTACCAGTTGTGATCGGACGTATCCGGTTCCCTCCCGTTTTTCCACGCCGTACCGTGATCCGGCACGGCCCTGCCGCGGGAAACCATACGTTTCGACACCAGTATGAGAAAGGATGTACGATATGCCGGCAATTGAAGTACGTCACCTGTACAAGACGTTTGAACAAAAAGACGGCGCCGTTGAGGCGCTTCGCGATATCTCTCTTCTGATCGGGGAGGGGGACATTTATGGGATCATCGGAATGTCCGGCGCCGGGAAGAGTACCCTGGTGCGGTGCTTAAATTATCTGGAGCGCCCGACCTCCGGCGAGGTCTTTATCGGCGGACAGGAGCTTGGCGCCCTCTCCGAACGGGAGCTTCGCAGCTGTCGAAGTGATATCGCGATGATTTTCCAGCATTTTAACCTGCTGATGCAGAAAAACGTGCTGGACAACATCTGTTTCCCGATGCAGATCCAGGGGAAGAGCAAAAAGGAAGCGCGGGAAAAGGCACTGGAATTTTTAGAGATCGTAGGACTCTCGGAAAAGGCGCGGGCTTATCCGGCCCAGCTCTCCGGCGGACAGAAGCAGCGCGTTGCCATCGCGAGAGCGCTCGCCTCCGACCCGAAGATCCTGCTCTGCGACGAGGCGACAAGCGCCCTGGATCCGCAGACGACCGCTTCTATCTTATCGCTGTTAAAATCGATCAACCGGGATTTCGGCATCACGATCGTGATTATCACACATCAGATGTCGGTCATCCGCGAGATCTGCAGTCATGTGGCCATCGTCGAGCAGGGGATTCTGGTCGAGCAGGGGCTGGTCGAAGATATCTTTAACCACCCGAAGTCAAAGGCTGCCAGAGACATGATCTTAAAGGACCGGCCGGAGGGAAGCTGGGAAGGCACGGCTGCGGACGGCACCGGCGGACAGATCGACCGCCTGAGGGAGGATCGGAAGCTGCGCATCGTCTTTTCCGAGAATTCCGCCTTCGAGCCCGTGATCGCAAATATGGTGCTGAAGTTCCGGACACCGGTGAATATCCTGCGTGCGGACACCAAAAACGTGGGCGGAGTCGCGAAGGGTGAGATGATCTTAGGACTTCCCGCAGGGGAGGCGCTGCAGCGGGAGATGGAAGCATATCTTTTGGAAAAAGGACTCGAGCTGGAGGAGGTGACAGACGATGTGGAGCAGTGAAATCATCACAATGATTATACGAGGAATCGGCGAGACGCTGTACATGACGCTGGGATCGACGATTCTCGGCTATGTGCTGGGACTTCCGATGGGAGTTCTCCTCGCGGTCACGGACCGGGACGGCATTTGCCCGAACGCAGTCGTTTATAAAATACTCGATGTAACCGCCAACATCATCCGCAGTATTCCGTTCCTGATCCTTTTGATCCTGCTGATTCCGTTCACCAGGTTTATCATCGGAAAAAGCTACGGACCCACCGGAACGATTGTTCCGCTTGTCGTCGCGGCCGCTCCGTTTATCGCGCGCATGGTCGAATCGTCCTTAAAAGAAGTGGACAACGGTGTGATCGAGGCGGCGAGATCAATGGGCGCATCCAGCCTGACGATCATCACAAAGGTACTTCTGGTGGAGGCGAAGACCTCGCTGATCACGGGAAGCACGATCGCGATCGGCACCATTCTCGGCTATTCCGCGATGGCAGGCGCCGTGGGCGGAGGCGGACTCGGCGATATCGCGATCCGCTACGGGTATCACCGGTACGAGACGGATATTATGATTGTGACTGTGATTCTTCTGATCATCCTGGTGCAGATCTTCCAAACGATCGGCATGCGTATCGCATCCGGCCTGGACCGCAGGAGATAACCGTTCGTCATGCGCAGCATTCGTACCGTCTGCAGAGCATCGCCGAATCATCAAATATAAGCCGCAGACGCGGCGGAAAAGAGGGAGATTATGAAAAAACATGTATTGACAACGATCCTTGCAGGCGCACTGGCGCTCACGGCACTGGCCGGCTGCGGAAACAGCAATGCCGGCACGGGAGACGACGCCGGCGCACAGACAGGTTCTCCGGCCCCGGAACAGGAGCAGGCCGGTACGGAAAACAGTGACAGCGGTACTTCCGGCGGCACAGACGATGCCGCAGATGCCGGTACGGACAGTACCGGGGACACGAGCGGCGCGGCAGGCACAAAGGGAACGATCACCGTGGCGGCATCGGCGACCCCGCACGCAGAGCTGTTAGAGCAGGCAAAGCCCCTTTTGGCGGAACAGGGATGGGAGCTGGAGATCAAGATTTTCGACGACTACATCCTGCCGAATGATGTCGTGGAGAGCGGCGAGTTTGACGCAAACTATTTTCAGCACATTACATACTTAAATGATTTTAACACGGAGCACGGCACGCACCTTGCAAGCGCGGGTGAGATCCATTACGAGCCGTTCGGCATTTATCCGGGCACCAGAAGCGATCTCTCGGAGCTCTCGGAGGGCGACGTGATCGCGGTTCCCAACGACACCACAAACGAGGCCCGCGCACTGCTGCTTCTGCAGGCCAACGGCATTATCACGCTAAAGGACGGCGCGGGGCTTGCGGCGACCAAAAATGATATTGTCGAGAATCCTTACGGGATCGAGATCCAGGAGCTTGAAGCGGCTCAGGTACCGCGCGTCATCCCCGAGGTGGCCTTCGTGGTCATGAACGGAAACTACGCGCTCCAGGCCGGTTATTCCGTTGCAAACGACTCGATCGCGGTCGAGGCATCCGATTCCGACGTGACGAAGGCTTATGTCAATGTCATTGCGGTCAGGGAGGGAACGGAAAACGAAGAAAAGATCGCCGCTCTTGTGGATGCGTTAAAATCCGACGAGATCCGGCAGTACATCAATGACACCTATGACGGAGCGGTTGTTCCGTTTGAGTAGGGATCCGAAACCGACCCGCATATCAGAAAACAGGCACCCCTTATCCGGGATGCCTGTTTTTTTCAATCAGCCGGCCCGCGAAGCGCGGCTGTATCTGCTGCAATCAGCCGGCCCGCAAAGTGCGGCTGTATCTGCTGCAATCAGCCGGCCCGCGAAACGCGGCTGCGTTTGCTTATGATCTCTTCTGCATCGCCAGCCACTCTAAGAGCGTGACTTCCTTCCCGTTCTTACACACCGGTTTTCCGTCATAGTCCAGCTTACAATCATCGTTTAGCATCGGAATCCACGTGAAATGTCCGAAGTACTCGTACGGATTCCCCTCCGCGTCCTTAAATCCCTCATGGATGTCTTTGACGCAGTCCCAAAAGGTGAAGTGCACGTCCGGCGCGCCCGCCGCGATCAGCCGCTTGTAGGTCGGCACCACGGTCTCGTCCGGATCCACCACCGGGTCGTTCTTCGCGTGTGTAAACCAGATCGGCAGGTGTCTGATATTCTCGATATCCTGATCGGAGATCAGCTCGTCGTAGAGCGCCTCGCAGATCGGGAATGCCGCCGCAAAATATTCCGGGAAATCGACGATCATGCGCATGGTCATAAATCCGCCGTTTGAATCGCCGCCGATATAGATCCGGTCGCGGTCAATCCCCGGATTCTTCTCCACAAATTCGTCGATCGTGGCCTTTAACGCGTCCACATACATGCTCTTTCCGGTCCTGCCGTACTCGCCGCTTCCGTCATTTAACCAAAAGGTCTTTGTCTGCGGCGCAAGGATATACGCGCCGCCGAACAGCTTCTGTACCTCCGGGGAAGCCAGCCTTACGACCTTATTTCCGGTGTAGGCGATCGTCGCATCCACGCCGCCCTCCCCGGCTCCATGCATCCAGACGATCAGCGGGCGTTTTCCTTCCTCCACATCCTGCGGGATAAAATAACCGTAATTTAACGGCTCCGGCTCGCAGGAGGAGGTGCTGTTGAGAAATCCCGCCGCATCCGGGCTCTGATTGCCCAGTAAGAAATCATAGAAAAGTCCCGTGAGCTTTCCTTCCGCCGTCTCGATGTCCGTGGTCTGCGTGATGCGGTAACGGCTCTTAATGTATACGTTAAAACCGGCCGGCGCGCAGATGGACGCGGAAAGCTGCATCAGCGGGCCGTACGCCATCTCCAGCGTGATGAAACCGCCGCTCTCTGCACTGTTTCCGTCGATGTCGGACGGATATGCCCCCGTCACCGGAATATAACCCTTGCTTGGCTCCTTATCGTCAGGCGCCATCCAGCTCTTCGGCAGGGAAAGAATCTCCCCCTTCTCATCCATGCGCTCCACGTACACCGAAAACTGCTCCGGCTTCACCGCCGCTTTCTTCACCGTCTGCGGCACCGGAAGAATAATCTTTGTCACATACGGCCCGTAATCCGTGATTCTTGTAATTGTGTAATATCCCTGTCCCATTGTTCTCTGCCTCCTTTTACTTTTTTGTCTCCGCTCCGTTTTTGGAAATTTCTCTCTCCACTCCGTTTCCAAAGACCCGGGACTGCCCTGTTTCTCATTGTACCATATTTTCCCTTTGTATTCCACCATCCGGATATCCGTTTTGTACCATATTATGGTGAAATGATCACCTGTTTTTCACCCTTCCCGCGCTGCTTTTTGCTGAGGCTTTTTGAGCTGTGCAATCGGGAAAACAGGCCGGTGATCTGGGATCGTTCTTTGCGAAACGATGTACCAGTCATAAAAAATACCTCCGAAGCAGATTTTGTTTCTTTACTCCGTCTACTTCAGAGGTAACATGTCAGGAACTCCCGCAGGCCGCATTCGTTCGGATCATCCGTTTTCCCTAACCCTTCACACCGCCTAAGGTGATACCTTTGACGAAGTTGTTCTGCACGAACGGATAGACGATGACAATCGGCAGCACGCCGACCACTGCCATTGCCATACGCACCGATACCGCAGGGATCGAGGAAAGTCCCACATTTGCATTGGAAATATTCGCCGAACTCTGTGTCAGGAACTGGATATTCTGAATCATACGGTTCAGCAGATTCTGGATCGAATACAGATCCGTCCGCTTCGTCAGGTAAATATATCCGTTCATCCAGTCATTCCAGTAAGCGATGCCGGCAAACAGTCCGATGGTGGCCACGATGGGCTTCGCCAGCGGAAGCGCGATGCTGTAAAAGGTCTTGAACTCGCTCGCTCCGTCGATGTAGGCCGCCTCGAGTACCTCGTCCGGCACGCCTGTCACGAAGTAGGACTTCATCAGAAGGATGTTAAATCCGTTCGTCAGAAGGCTCGGGATCAGAAGTCCCCAGAACGTATTCTTCAGCCCGAATACATTCGTGTAGTTCATATAGGTCGGAACCAGTCCGCCGTTAAACAGCATCGTAAAGAATACGATAAAGGTCAGGACTCCCTTGCCCGGCAGCGCTTTTTTTGAAAGTGCATAGGCAAGCAGCGTCGTGATCACCAGCGAGCACGTGGTTCCCACAACGGTCAGCAGGATGGAAATCCCGTACGCGTGAATCACGGAATTACCGGTGCTGAAGATGTAGGTGTACGCCTGTAAGCTGAACTTCTCTGGCAGGAAAGAATATCCGTTCCGGATCAGCGTGTCATTGTCTGTCAGGGATGACAGAACCAGCAGAATCATCGGCAGAAGCGCGCACGCCGTCAGAATAATCATAACGATATTGCCGATGACCTGAAACCGTCTCTCTTCTCTCGTTCTCATCTCTCCACCTCCTAGAACAATGCGCTGTCTTTGTCAAGCTTACGAACCAGAAGGTTCGCGCCGAGCACCAGGACAAATCCGACAATGGACTGATACAGACCAGCCGCCGCCGACATCGTGATATCGCCGAGCTCTAACAGTCCGCGGTACACATAGGTATCGATCGTGTTCGTCACGGAATACAGGGAACCGGAGTTCTGCGGCACCTGGTAGAACAGACCGAAGTCAGAGTAGAAGATACGTCCGACTGCCATCAGCACCAGCATGATGATCGTGGGCTTTAGCATCGGAAGCGTGATCTTTGTGATCTGCTGCCACTTCGAAGCGCCGTCGATCGCCGCCGCCTCGTAATAAGCGCGGTCAAAACCGAGGATCGTGGACAGATAAATAATACAGTTGTAGCCGATACCCTTCCAGGTATTTACGAAGACCAGGATAAACGGCCAGTATTTTTTCTCGGTGTACCAGGAGATCGGCTCTTTTCCAAACAGACTTAAAATAGAATTATTCACAAATCCGTTTTCTGTGGATAAGAACGCGAACACCAGGTAGCTGACGATAACCGCCGAGATCAGATAGGGCAGAAGGATCGCACTCTGGTAAAACTTCTTCGCCTTGCTGGTAATCTCAGAAAGGATGATCGCCACCGCAATCGCACAGACCATATTCACCACAATAAACACAATATTATAGCACAGTGTATTCCTTGTAATTACAAATGCGTCCTGCGTCTGAAACAGGTATTTGAAATTGGAAAATCCCGCCCAGTCGGAACCGTAGATCCCCTTCCTCGCATTATAATTCTTAAATGCCAGCACCAGTCCCGGCAGAGGCATATAGTTGTTGATAAACAGATAAATAAGTCCCGGCAGCGCCATGATGTAAACCGGCAGGAACCGTCTGAACTTCGATCTCTTTTTGGGAACGGATGCTGTCACAGCCGTCGTCTCTTTCATGTTGGATCCCCTTTCCTGTCATCTTGTTCTGCAAAAGCAGATTATTCTGATCCCCATAAGACAGAATACAGGATGGAAGCCCCATGCATTCTGACCTCCATCCTGTATGCAGCTTAATGATTGTCTGATATCCGAATCATTTATTCGATGCCGTTCGCCGCTGCCCACTCGTCAAGTGCAGCCTGCTTTGCATCCATGTATTTCTGAAGGCCTGCTGCCTCTAACTTCTCCTGCAGCTCCGGAATTCCGGTCTCCGGGTCGGTAAATCCGAAGAATAACGCCTTCACATACTCGTTGTAAACATTGGTAAGAGCCGTGTACTCGCTGGAAACCGCACTGTTATCAAATGAGAATCCAAGTGCTTTGGATTTTACAGCGCCGCTATTGAATTCTGCCATGCGCTCCCAGACATCCAGCTCGTCGCCCTCCCAGATCTCAGCGATAAACTGATTCGGGAGCTCCCAGTTCACGTTGTTGTAGTACTCGGAATTCTCGGCTGTCACACCGTCTGCAAACGTAATATGGCCGTCATCCGTCTTCTGCCATTCCTTCCCTTCCTCTCCCCAGCAGAGCAGATTGGAAAGATACGGATCGGTGTAGAACGCGTTTAGCACCTTCATTGCGGATACCGGATCCTCGCATCCGGAATTGATGCACCACGGCATTCCCGCTACGGAAGAAGACTTTAAGAAGTCGTCGCCGCACTGGAAGATGATCATCGGACGTCCGCAGAGGTTGCTCTCCTGCTGGCGGATACCCGGCTTGGTCGCCGTCGCATAGGACATGCAGGTCCCGGCCTTCACGGCGGAGGTTGCCGCCAGCGTGTCGGTCAGGGCATCCTGCGACATATAACCGGCCTGGTTCCACTCATACATGATATCGCACAGATCGCGGAACGCCTGACTGGTGTAAAGGTTTTCCACCACAAGGCTGTTTTCCGGGTCAAGCAGCACGCCGAACGTATCGCCTCCGATCGCATCGATCTTCGGTCCCTGGCTTAACGTAGCCTCCTGCGGACTAAATACATACAGATCCGGATATTTCTCATGGAGCTGTGCGTAGATATTGCTGATCTCGTCAAGATCCGTGTGAATCACTTCCTCGCCGTCCTTGTACATGGAAGCGTAGTCATAACCAATCCCGTCTAAGTACTCTGCGCCGATCGCGATACCAAACAGACCGGTCGCCATATCCCTCTGCTGCGGAAGGCCGTATAACGTACCGTCGATCCGGCAGGCATTGACATAAACCTCATCCATGGTATCTAAGATTCCCTGTCCGTAGGTCTGAATCAGATCGTCCTCCTCAAGATCGAGGCAGTAGCCGTTGTTCACACTGGCCGTATAGCCGACGGAAATCGCATTAAACAGGTCGATCTGCTCCCCGGAAGATAACATCAGCTTCATGTTCTGGCTGTAGGATGCGGAGTCCATGATCTCAAGCTCGAAGCTCACGCCAAGGTTCTCCTCCGTGTAATCGTTGATCAGTCCCTGAATTCTCTCAAGACCTGCCGGCGCTCCCGCCCAGTTCATGTATGCCATGACAACCGTCGGATAATCCCCGCTGGCATTGCCGCCGGCGCTCCCGCCTGCCGCCTCGGTTCCCGAAGCGCCGCCTGCATTTCCTCCGCCTGCGCTTCCTCCGGTCTCACCCGTGTCGCCGCCACCGCCGCATCCGGCCAGACATCCGACTGCCAATGCTCCGCAGAGCAGTGATGCTAATACTTTTTTCATAGTAACCTCCTTTTGCTGCCGGTCATTATGTCGTAATTCCGACAACGAATGTTTTGACTATTGATGTGATTTATTATATAATTTCAGCATAAATGACAGCAATTCAATATTCTTAGTTTTCATTGCACTATTCTTAGATTTTGTATAAAGCGTCGGATTTTACGCGGAGGTGTAAGTTTGATTTCGTCATTTCAACAGAAACTTTTGTCTGTCTTTGACAAAAAGAACAATGTTTTACCAAAAAAGAAAACGTATTCCCTGCGCAACAGGATCTTCCAGTATTTCCTGCTGTTTCTCGCGGCTTTCCTTCTTTTCGCCCTGCTCCTGATCTACTATTTTTCCGACCAGCTGTTACAGAACAGCTACCGCCACATTCACGAGACGCTTGCGCTCTACAGCAGCCAGCTGGAACAGGATCTCTCCGCCGTCGAATCGAGCCTTTTTCTTCTGGCCTCGGAGGACACGGATGTGAGTCTTCTCGGCACCATGGATTATTCCAAAGAAACCCCGCTTCATCAGATCCGCGTAAACCGGCTGCTCACAAATACTCTGCCCTATTTCTCAAGCGTCGACGGGCTGTTTATCTATGCAGAGCGGACAGATTCTTTCATCTCGAGTTCACGCAGCACGGATTCCGGCTGGTGCAACACTTACGTCAAATCCCTGGTCCGCATGCAGGCGGATGCTGACACGGAAAACCTTCCGGAAACCTCGGACTGGTATTTTGTCTCGCTCAGTGACGGTTACTATCTCGTGCGCATCATGAAGCAGAGGTTCTGCTATACCGGGGCCTGGGCCAGGCTTGAGACGCTCACCTCCACCTACACAAACATGAAGGAGGGCCAGACGGAGCTTTTCTATGTCAATCACAAAGGAAACGCACTCACCTCCGGCGACTGGTCCTCCTACCGGCTGTCGCCCGCGGACTCACTGCACGATTTTGTCGTCTTTGAGGATCGCGACGGTCAGGAATATTTACAGATCAGCATCATGCCGCATTTCGGCAGTCACTATCTGATGGCATTTGTCCCGATGGAACACATCCGCTCCGCGCTCGATCCGGTCTACCGTTTTATCGTAATCCTGATCCTTCTGCTGCTGGCGCTTGAGATCTTCATGTTCTTACGTGTAAACCGCTTTCTGGCAAGGCCTGCGCTCACAATTCGTCAGATTGCCTCCCAGGTGCACGACGGCAGCCTTCCCCTGGGATCCGAGCTCACCGGCGAGCGATGCGAGGAGGTGCTCGGCATTCACAATACGCTCAATGCGCTGTTTGACGAGATTTCCGCACTGAAAATCAATGTCTACGAGGAGCGGCTCGCAAAGACCGAATTCGAGCTCGAGTATTTAAAAACCCAGGTCGCGCCCCATTTTCTGATCAACTGTTTCTCAACCATCTACTCCCTGTCAAACACCGCAGGCGGACAGGCGATGACGCAGAAGATGATCCAGACGCTCTCCGACCACCTGCGCTATACCTTAAGCACACGGAATATGGTGGCATTATCGGAGGAGCTTCATTATGTGAAAAATTATCTGGAGCTGACACAGATCCGCTTTCCCGACTGTTTAAGCTATGAAATCGATGTCGCGGACGAGTGCATGGAAGCCTCCGTCTTTCCGCTTCTCCTGCTGATGCAGACGGAAAATACGATCAAATATAATATGGTCATGGGGGAACAGCTCTCCGTAAAAATCACAGGAATGCTTGATCAGACAAAAGATCCGCCGCATCTTATGCTGATGCATTTAGATTCCGGAGACGGCTTTACTCCCGAGGATCTCCCCTGGATGAATCAATTTGACCTGGAAAAACACAAGCCGGTTGACGGGCACGGCGTCGGCTTCTATAATGTCCTTAAGCGCCTGTCCCTGCTCTACGGCGAGTCCGCACAGATCCGGTTTTCAAACGAGCCGGGCTGGGGCGCGCGGATTGATTTTGACCTTCCTTATCTGCACCACGGAAAGGACAGAGAACCCGATCAGAAGCAGCCCATAAGAACAGACAGTACACAGCAGACGGAGGAGGTTCGTCATGAACATACTGGTCGTTGACGACGAATATTATATTGTTAAAAATATCATTGAACATACGGACTGGAGCGCACTCGGCATCGAAAAGCAGTTTCCCGCCTACAGCGCCAGACAGGCAAAGCAGATTTTAGAGGGCACGGACGATATCGACATTCTCCTGACCGATATCGAGATGCCGCGGGAGAGCGGCCTTGAGCTCGTCTCCTGGATGAAGGAGAACGGGTTTTCCCCGACGATTCTCGTGCTGACCGGCCATCAGCGTTTTGACTACGCGCAGACTGCCTTAAACCTTCACATTTTTTCCTATATCTTAAAACCGGTGGATGCGGAAAATCTGAATGAGGAGTTAAAAAAAGCCGTAAAAAATGTCAGACGGACACGGATCCTGCGAAAAGAAAGCATCGCGATCGAAGAACAGCTCGCACGACAGGAGCAGACGCCGACGGATCTCGTCACCGCCATCAAGGAATGCGTAAAGCGCAATCTCTCCTCCCCGGATTTAAACCGCAATATGATCGCCGATGAGATCCACATCAATATGGATTATATGTCGCATCAGTTTCACAAAAAAGCCGGAATCTCTCTGAGCAATTATATCATTGATGAGCGGATGCACGAGGCCCGCAGACTGCTGGTCACCACGGATTACTCTCTCCAGCAGATCAGCGATAAGACAGGATTTTCTAATATTTCCTATTTTCACAGACAGTTTAAAAAAATAAGCGGCGTTACGCCGCAGCAGTACCGGACGGACCACCGCTGACAAAACAGTGTCAGCGACGATCCGGCAGGAGCGGCACTGACACGGCAGCGCTACATAATTTTTTCGCGGTACTTTTTTAACTCCTCAATATAGATCTGGCCGATATGGCTGATCGCGGCCCCCTTGCGTTTTACGTAGCCGATCCGCATCTTCTCGGTCTCCTTTAACGGCACCGCCATGTACTCGCTGCCGTTTAACTCCTCACAGATAATGCCGGAGCAGAGCGTGTACGCGTTTAACCCCTTCATGAAGTTGAGAAGCGTCGCGCGGTCTGTCGCCTTGATCAGTCGTTTGTAGTCGTACGTGCTCTTCATCTCCTCTGCGAGAAACAGGGAATTGTGGTTTCCCTGATCAAACGACAGGCAGGGGTAAAAATCCAGCTCCTCCATTGAGATGACAGACCGCCCGGCAAGCGGATGGCCTGCCCACAGGTAAACATACGTATCGCAGGTAAACAGTTCGATAAATTCCAGGCTCTTCTCGTGAATGATCTTTGTCATGACCTTCTCATTAAAATCATTCACGTAAAGCACCCCGATTTCACTCTTAAAATCCCGCACATTTTCCATCACGTCATATGTCGTCGTCTCATTCGCGGCAAATTCGTAACGGTCCATCCCCGCGCGCTTTACCGTCTCCACAAACGCTTTTACCGCAAAGGTATAATGCTGCATCGACACGCTGAATTTCTCTTTGGTGCGCTTCTCCACAAACCGCGATGTTAAAATCTCAAACTGCTCCGTCACCTGCCTGGCATAGCCCAGAAACTCGTCTCCCTCCGGCGTGATGACAATGCCGCGGTTCGAGCGCAGAAAAATCTGAAGTCCGATCTCCCGCTCCAGTTCCCGGATCGTCTCAGAGAGACCCGGCTGTGATAAAAACAGACGCTTGGCCGCCTCATTCATCGATCCGCAGTCCGCGACGGTCAGCGCGTATTTCAGCTGCTGCAGTGTCATGGCAATCCTCCCGTTTCAGATACTTTTTCTTTCTCGAAAATCCGCGTCCGGATACCTCGCTGACTTTATTGACAATGATAAACGCGTCCTCGTCCACCTCATGGATCAGCTTCTCCGTCTTTGCTAACTCCCGCGCCGACACAACAGTCAGCAGCATCATGGTATCCCTCTCCTGATAGCCGGTCTGGCTTTTTAACATCGTCACGCCGCGGTCAATATCCTCAAGCACCGCGCTGCGGATTTCCTCGATCCGGCTGCTGACCACCTTGATCTGCAGCTTCGCGGCGCCGAGCATCAGGCATTTATCGAGCACGACGCTGTAGATGATGACGAGAAGAATCCCGTAAAGGATCTGTTCTCCACTGCTGTCCGATGCCTGAAGCAGCAGGATGAGCATGTCAAAGACATAGACTGAGGCCGAGACCGGGATTTTAAAATAGCGCTTAAGCACCAGCGGCGGAATATCCATACCGCCTGTGGAAGCGCCGGCCCGAATCACGATGCCGATCGCAGCTCCGATGCAGATCCCGCCGAAGATCGTACAGAGAATGCGGTCGTCTGTCAGCGGGACATCCGGAAGCAGCTTCGTGATAATCCAGAGCGCCATCGGATAGCTCACGGTACTCACGATCGTATTTGCCGCAAATTTTTTTCCGAATACCGCAAACCCGGCCACAAACATCAGCGCGTTAAAGCCTGACACAAACGCTGAGACCGGTATCCCGGAAACCCGGTTTACAAAGAGCGCGATACCGGTCGATCCGCCCGTAATCAGACCGCCGGGCAGCACAAACAATGCAATGCCCAGCGCATAGAGACCGTTTCCAAAAATAACTACAGTCGTCTCCATCATCAGATACAGCCACTTCTTTTTCTTCGCTTTCATCTCTGCCTCCTGCCGCGTTTTCCGCTGCCGGACGCATCGTTTCCCGGACGCCATTTCCGGCAAAACGCGAGAAACCGCTCTCTGTACACGATCCCCGCAATCCCCGTTACCCCGGTGATGACAAACACCAGAAGCGTGACCTTCCAGTCGCCCCGGCTCATCGCCGATCCCATCAGCGTGGACGATAAAATCGACGGGATTCGCGCAAACGTGGAGATCAGCAGAAATTTCGGCACACTCATCCCGGTGATCCCCACGATATAAGTGAGCATATCCTTCGGCGTCCCCGGAATGAAAAACAGGATGAACACCACCAGATCCACGCGCGTGCTGTCCTTTAACCACCGCCAGCCCTGCACCTTCTCCTCACCGAATATCCGGTATAAAAAACGCTTTCCGAAACGGCGCGAAATCGAAAAGATCACCGCGGACGCAAGCATGCAGCCGAGCAGACAGATCCCGAGCCCTGCCCACGTCCCGTAGAGCACTCCGGCAAGTAGCTCCACCGGCTCCCCGGGGATGAACGCGATCACGATCTGTATCATCTGCAGGCCCAGCACGGCGAACAATCCCGGTATTCCCATACGGTCCACCCATTCCCGGAGCGCAGACTGATACTGCGGTTCGGATAAACGGCTGATATAAGGGAGCAGAAAGAGACTCGCTGTGGCAAGCGCTGCCAGAAACAGCATACACATTCCGATCACTTTTCTTTTGTCCTGTCGATCCATTGGCGTCTTCCTTTTTCCTGCGTTTCGCATTTTCTTTCTAGTTTAGTACAAACATCAGAAAATAGCAATCCATTTACGCTTCCTGGTTTTCCGGCATCACTTCTCTCCGCCGCCCGAAATCCGAATACTTCCGCTCTCGCAGAAAACAGTCAGACTCTTCTCATGCGTCTCTAATGACCGATACGTGCTTCCCATCCCGCGCCGATCAACCTCCACATCCCCAAACTCCGTAGCCAGATCAAACGTATACTCCTCCGCCGCGCCGGTCAGCTCCAGCTTTACATCGCCATAGTCGGACTCAATCGCAAGGACCGGGATATCCAGCGCCCGAAGCGTGCAGGTTCCGCTTTCCACTTCCATCGATCCGCTTCTGGCGGTCACGCGCTCCCCGTCGACATCGCCGAACATGCTTTTCACCTCCAGCTCCCCGGCCGTCACGCCGTCTAACCGGATCTTCCCGGATTCGCTCGTGATACTGGTATCCGCCAGGGACACGTCAGTCAGCCGCACCGCGCCGAATCCCTGCACCAGCACAAGCTTCCCCAGATCCGACGTTTCCGCCAGAAAGTCCCCGCTCTCCATTGTGATCGCCGACGTCTGCGCACTGACGTCGGAAAGCGCCGCCGTTCCGAACTGATTTCTGATCGTAAGCGAATCCTGTGTCGCGCCTGTCAGCGTCAGTTTTCCGGACTCCAGGAAAATCTGTGCCAGTCCTCCCGAGACCTGTTTTAACTCTACATTTCCAAAATACGCCTCCACGGTAAGGCTTTCTGCCCAGAACTCCGCCGCCGTGACCTCCCCGCACTCGTTTACGAGTCTTACGGTGTCAAATTCCAGCCCTGCCGGAATGCTGATCTTTACATAAGCATTTTCCCGCCGGTTTTCCGCGATACCGCTCCCCATGGCCACATAATTGTTCTGTATGCCCAGTACCTCACGGTTTCTTTTTATCACCTTTAACACGCCTTCTTCCACCGTCACGTCAAACCTGCAGTCTTCCGGCACATTATATGAAATCCCGTAGTGATCGGACGGTTCGATGATAAGATCCCCGAAGTCGACATCCGCGTCAATACCGGTAAATGCTTCCAGCTCCTTTGTCTCCTTCACATAATGATAACCTTCCCCTCCGGTGATATTCGGAGAATTGACCCATATGCCGCTTTGGTTAAGACCAATGCCCCACACCCTGCCGCCCAGCAGATATCCGACGGCGCTTAACATCAGTCCCGCGGCAATCATCAGAACGCAGATCAGCGCCAGCTTTTTTGACCGAAACATCTCATTTTCCTCCTTTTTCTACCATTTTTCCAAAGATCTGCACCAGCCAGCCGAGACTCCGCCGAATCAGCAGATACATCCCCTGCATCAGAAGGAGCCCCGCTCCCGTCGCGGCGATTCCCCGCCCGAAACAGATCAGCGCGGCCGGAATGCTCTGACCGATCACAAAAAAGCCTCCCGCAAACGCGACCGGCCCGCAGATGACAAGCAAAAGCCCGGCGAGAAACAGCAGCAGAAGCGTCAGAACCGCCAGCACGACCATCACAAAGCCGACCGCCAGCGCAGCGGCGAAAAACGGGATTGTAAACGGCGCTGCAAACAGAGCCAGGATACCGACCCACACCGCATTCATGCCGTTCTTTACACTCTGGGGCGGCTTCGCCGTATTTTTGATCGCGATATCCTGAATGATCTGCGCCGCCGCTTCGTCCGGCATCCCGAGATCCGCAATCGCCTCCCGCTCCCGCGCTTCGCCGGCGTCATCAAAATATTCCTCAAAATATGCCACCGCCTTCTCAAATTCATCCTTCGGAAGATGCCGCAGCCTCTTCTTTAACAGCTTCATATACTGTTCCCTGTTCATCGTCCGCTCCTTTCTGCCCCCGTATAATTTCTGCAATCTGATCCTGATATGCCTGCCACTCCCGCACAAGCATCTGATAGTATCCCCTGCCCGGCTCCGTCATCCGGTAATACTTCCGGTTCCTGCCCTGAAACTGCCTGTCATATGCCTCGATGTAACGATGTTCCGACAGACGTTTTAAGACCGGATAGAGCGCCGAATCCTTAAGCCCCGACACCGGCTTGATCCTCTGGCTGATCTGATAGCCGTAGCTGTCGCCCTGATCGACGATCGACAGAATCAGAAGCTCGAGCAGAGGCGGCGTCAAAGAAAAAATCATGATATCGCCTCCTTTGATATATATTTGAATTTTCTATATTATATATCGTATAATATATTTTGTCAATACATATAAATAATCTGTTTAAATTCGTGTGGGAAACAGACTGCTGCAGCGTCCGCGAAGCCAATGATATCTCAACTATATTTTCATAAAAAACACCGGGAGCATTCCGCCCCCGGCATTTCCCGTCTCTTTCTTCTGTTATTTATTCCGCTCCCGGCCTTCTCCAGCCGTAGTGCAGCCGCTCGCTTCTCCAGTCCATCCGGCCGCTCGTCATCGCCGCCATCGGATTGTTCGGATCAGGCTTCTCATAGGAAGTCGGAATCAGGCTTGTCACAGGCTCCTTTCCGTAGAAGATCCAGTCGCAGAAATCAGCCACCACCAGCCAGTCGCTGCCCTTGTACTCATGGCCTCCCTCGCGCAGATGAATGGCGTTTTTCCCGTCCGCGCCAAGGAACTGATACACCTCGTCCGCCGCCATCCAGGTGATCTGGGTGCCGTACGGATTCGCCCAGGTGTCTCCCAGGCCGTCCGTCGTGATCAGCGCGCGCGGCGCGATCAGCGCTTTTACCGTATGCAGATCAAACGGAAGGTACTCCTCGTCCCCCGTGGTGCCGAACTTCGCCGGATCGACGGAACTTATCAGCGCCTTCATGGCCTCCATCTGATTTTCCGCCGCCTTCATCGTCGCGCGTGTCACGTCCGTCTGACGGCAGCCGTACTTCCCGAACTCGTCGTTCCACCAAAACGGGAAGAAATCCGCGATACTGCCCGCGGTCTCGCAGACGCCGGTTCCCTCTCCCAGGCGGCCGCCGAGATAGCGATAGCATCCGGCCCCGCCGCAGCCGGATCCGCTCGCCGCACACAGCGCGATCCGCTCGTCATAGATCGCTGCGCACAGCGCCACCTTTCCGCCTCTGGAGTGTCCGGTCGCCGCGATCTTATCCATATCCGCGTAATCCGTACCCGCAAGATAGTCGATGATCCGGCTGTGGCCCCAGCTCCACATCGCGATCGCACCCCAGTCATACTCCGGATACGCCTTCGCGAGCGGGCCCTGCATCGCAAGCGCCGAATCGGCCGCGAGATCCTCCTTGTCAAACTCGGCCACCGCATAGCCGTGCTCTACGACCACCTTCTCCTCCTCGGGACAGCCATAGCGTCCCTTAAACTGATTCCATGTGATCACCGGAACCTTCCCCTCGCGAACCGGCCGTGTCATATGTACCAGCATGGACACCTGATGCTCTTTTTTATCATCCGGTCCGAACGTAATACGGATCGTCTCGGCGATGGCCTTCCCCCCGTAAATCTTCCTGGAATACAGAAGCTCTCCCTTCGTATTCGTCGGCGCTGGCGGCATATGGCCGTACATGTAATGGGCGAGCATCTCTTTTAAATACTCCCTCTGTCCCGTCCATTCCTCCGCTGACTGCACTCTGCTCCCGTCCTCTTTTACAAACGGATCCGGCAGTTCGCAGATGCGCTGCAGCTCTTCTTTGGGTAAAAATTTCATTCCTTTACACCCCCTATCATCATTCCTGTCACAAAATATTTCTGTACAAACGGATAAATACATAAAATCGGCACCGTTGATACCACTATGGTAGCATATTTCACAATTTCCGCAAGCGCCGTTACATTGGTCGCATCGCCTGCCGTCGCAAGAATCGACTCCGACGAGCTGGTCAGCAGGATCTCACGCAGGAAAATCTGCAGCGGAAACAGGCTCCGCGTGCGCAGAAAGATCGTCGGCAGCATCCACTCATTCCAGCGCGACACCGCATAAAACAGCACAATCACTGCCGTGGACGCCTTGCTTAACGGGATCATGATCTTCGTCAGACAGGTAAATTCCGATGCCCCGTCCATCTTTGCCGCCTCGATCAGACTCTCCGGGATACTGTCAAACGCGGAGCGCAGCACAATGACATTGTAGGTGCTTAACGCGGTCGGCAGCAGCACGGCCCAGCGCGTGTCCATGATTCCCAGCTCCTGCACCCACAGATAGATCGGGATCAGACCGCCGTTGAAATACATGGTAAACATGATAAAAAGCGTCAGCGGCCTGCGGAACATATAATTTTTTCTTGAGAGGACATACGCTCCCAGGAAAGTAAGACACATGCTGATCATCGTACCGGCGCCCACATAAAAAATCGTATTCAGATACCCTGTCGCAATATCTTTTGTAAATACCTGACGGTATGCCGTGAGGTCGAATCCGGCAGGCTTTAACAGAATCGCAAAATCATGTTTGATAAACTGATTCGGATCGCTGAAGGAAGCCAGCACCACATATAAAAACGGATACATACACACAATGCCGATAAAGGTCAGAAGAATGATATTGCAGGCATCAAAGATCCGTTCTCCGACTGATTTATTCTTATTCATCCCTTCCTCCTTTACCACAGACTGGTCTCGCTGATCTTCGCACTGATCTTATTCACCACGACAACCAGAAGGAAGTTCACAATAGAATTGATCAGACTTACCGCCGCACTGAAACTGAAATTCGACTCTATCAGTCCCTTCCGGTAGACAAACGTAGATATAACATCCGCCGTCTCGTACGTGTTCGTATTATATAAGAGCAGAATCTTGTCGTATCCGACGGACATAAACTGTCCAACGCGAAGGATAAACATAATGATGATCGTCGGCAGAAGTCCCGGCAGCGTGACGTTTAAGATCTTCCGGAATCTCCCGGCTCCGTCTACTGACGCCGCATCATACAGCGTCGGGTCAATGCCGGATAAGGCCGCCAGATAGATAATGGAGTTCCAGCCGATCGTCTGCCACAAATCGCTGATCACGTAGATCGAACGAAAACGATTCGGATTGATCAGCATCGTCTCCGGCGTTCCCCCGAAAAATGCGATGATCGCATTGATCAGTCCCGTGCTCTGCGTAAATTCTTTGATGATGCCGCAGATGACGACCAGTGAAATAAAATGCGGCAGATAGCTCACGGTCTGCACGGTTTTCTTAAAAGCCTTCTGCTTTACTTCATTTAACAGCAGTGCAAACAGAATCGGCGCCGGGAAGCATACAAGGATGGTATACAGACTGATCAGCAGCGTATTGCGCAGCGTCCGCCAGAAATACGGTCCTGTGAAAAAGCTCTCAAAATGTTTAAATCCCGCCCACGGGCTGCCCCAGATACCGGCCCCGAGATTAAAATCCTTAAACGCGATCTGAAGGCCGTAGATCGGGATATAGCAGAAACAGATGTAATACGCGAGCACCGGGATCGCCATCAGATAGATGCCGCGGTTTTTCCTCAGGTCGCGTTTCGCTCTGCCAAAAAAACCTTCTTTTTTCTCCATAGAATACCATACCTTCCCAGGGCCTGCGGAAAACTCCGCAGGCCGGTTGTCATTCTGCCTTACTCGGCAGTTCTGCTGTTATAGCGCGCAAGTGCCGCCTCCTGTGTCGCAATCACATCGTCGATGCCCATCTTGTTCAGATTCTCGATGTACGCGTCAAAATTGTCCAGCGATTCCTGACCCATGATAAACTTGGAATACATCTCATCCACATAGGTGCTGATCTCGTTAAATTTCGATGCATAATCCGCCGACTCCTCCGACAGGATCGTCGTGGAGGGAAGTCCTGCCGGCTGCACACCGTTCTTCGCCCAAAGATTTAAGGATGCGATATTCTCGTCCACCGCTCCCTCTTCCAGGAAATGATCGGTCTTCGAGACCAGTCTCTGCCAGTGATCCATCGGGAACGGGCCGTTTAACTGACGATACTGGGCGTGTGCCTGTGACGGGCTTAATCCGAGATCGTTGTTGATGATCTGATCCGTAAACTGCGGCCAGCCGTCCACCATCTCATAGGATTCGCCCTCGATTCCCCAGTTGACGAGCCGCTCTCCTTCCTCGCTCCAGCAGTAGTCTAAAAGCTTCACCGCCGTCTCGACATCCTCACAGGAGGTTGTGACCGCCGCGCCCGCGTTGACATACGGATAATTCGCCTGGAAATAGTAAAGCTTCTGTCCCTCCTGCTGCACCGGATTCGCGACGCCTACCGGATAGAACGTTGATTCCGGATCCGCTTCCAGCACCTGCGTCCGCAGCGTTCCAAGACCAGCCGGCATCATCTCGATCCATGCGCCGACTTCCCCGTTTACCACCTTCGACTGAAGCGTGGTGCGGTCCTGCACCATGAAATCCGGATCCAAAAGCCCTTCGCTGTAAAGCTTATTCATAAATTCCAGATAACCGCGGTAGCCTTCTTCCGCCGGTCCGTACTGAATCGAGCCGTCTTCGCGGATTCCAAAACCGGTGGTTCCGCCCATGGACGACAGCGGCAGCGTCACGTCAAATGCCGTCGCAAAGCTTTGTGCCATGATGCCGAACATATTGACATAGGAGAGCGGATATTTGCAGCCCTTCTCCTCTTTAAACGCTTTTAACACGTTATACCAGTCGTCCAGCGTGACCGGCATGTCAAGTCCCAGATCGTCCAGCCAGTCCTTGCGGATGACAAGACCGATAAACGGCTCATAAAACGGTTCTCTGTCGATTGCGGTCTGCCATACGTCACTGTCCTCGGATGTCGAGGTGTAGATTCCCGGGAAGCAGTAGATATTTCCCTCATCCGTCGTGATCGCCTTCGCCATATCCGGATGCGCTTCAAGATATGCGGACAGATTTGGCGCATATTCTTTTATGTAATCATTCAGAGCCAGGATCTTGCCGTCGCGGATCGCCGCATCCGGTCCTCCCGGATAAGAGCTTCCCCAGGTATAATACATGATATCCGGCAGCTCGGTGCTTGCGATGATCAGATTAAACTGCTCCTGTGCCTGGCCGCTTGCCGGATGCTCCCACACCACATCAATTCCCGTATTCTCCTGGATCGCCTGCCAGCACGGGGCGTCGTCAAATGTGGTTGCATTTGTGATTCCGCCCTGCTGCGGATCGATCCAGTAGGAAACACTCTTACCGGAAGCGGCGCCTCCTCCTGCGTCCGAACCGCCGGCGCTTCCCCCGCTCTCGGTACCCGCTGCTGCATTTCCCGCACTTCCTGCGCTGCCCGTATCCCCTGAACCCGCGTCCTTATTTCCGCAGGCTGCCATAGACAGCACCATAGCCGCTGATAAAAGAAGCGATACGATCTGTTTCTTCCTCATATGAAAATCTCCTTTTCTATTATAATGATATCTGTACTGTTCCGGCCGGAACAATGGATCGCTTATAATATAAAAGGAGATTGTGCAAAAAGTCCATATTTATTTTTTGGAAATTCTCTATTTTGTGCGTTTTGCTGTGTAATCGTAATATTTAATTTTTTACTCGTCACGATTCTTTTACTTTTCAACCGTTTTTACTCTTTTTCCAGGAAAAGTCCCGGCGTTTTGCCCTCAAATTTCTTAAACAGCCGGATAAACGTATTCTGATTTTCAAAGCCGGCTGTCTTTGCCGCCTCCGCCACGGTGATATTCTGCTCCTGCATCAGCTGTTTTGCATAGTCGATCCGCACGCCGTTGATGTAATTGAGCAGGCCGATTCCCGTATGCTCCTTAAAATAGCGCGAGAGGTACGTCATATTCATTCCCAGATACTCCGCTGCCCGCGATACGTTAAAATCACACTCCCGGAAATGCTCTTCCACGCAGTTCATAATCCGCTCAACCGGCAGATTCTTCGCCGCACGCTCCTTCTGTTTCCGACGCGCGCACTCATCGGCAAGCTCCGACGCAAGCCCATTCACAAGATTCTTCAACACCTCCCGCGAGCTGGCACGCCGCAGCGCGTCTAATGTCCTGCTGATGCGTTCTAACGCCTCGCCGCTTAAGTACCGCTCCGCGGAGAGCGCCTTCATCATACCGATCACGATATCCTCCATCAGGCAGCACGCAACGGGCAGTGAAATCCGCTGCTCCGCGAAATTATTGTCATAGATCATGCGCAGAAGCTCCAGCGCGTCCTCCCGGTTGCCCGCCAGAAGATACCGCATTAAAAGCTCCTCCTGCACGGCGGAATACCGCATCTGCCCGTATTCCGGAAGCTCCGGCTCTTCGTCCCCGCCTTCCGCCTCCCTGCCGAATCTGAAATATTTATAATCCAGCAGCTCGCATGCCTCCAGATAGGCCAGGTGAATCTCGGAAAGCCCGCGGTGCAGGGATCCGAACGCATACACCAAATCCCAGCAGAACTGCTCAGACAAAAGTCCCAGCTTTTCCTTGCACAGCTTTTTTAACACACGCTCCTGATCCGCATCGCACAGATAAAAAAGCAGCACCGGCAGCTCGTTTTTCACCAGCACAAAACAGGTCCCGTACTCCGCAAATTCCTGCCCGGAAAACAATTGCTTCATAATATCCACAAGATCGGCAGTCAGCAGCTGCTGACCGTCATCCCCGGTACTGATGTCAAACATTCCTAACAGAAAACTCTCATTCGGTATGCTGACCCCCAGGTTCTCTATGATTTTAAGCAGGCTGCTCTCATCGAGATCAATGCTGTTCTCCAGGCAGAACCGCAGGAATTCCAGCCTTAACTGCTCCGCCTGGACATTCTGCAGCAGCTGCATGGATTCCAGCTCCGTATGCATATCCCGGAACGCGACATTTAACAGCTCAAACTCATTTTTCAGATTCATGGCCTGATTTTTCGTGGGGACAGCTCTGCTTAATCTCCGCAGAGGCAGATAATTCATACAGACCCCGCTGACGGAGACCAGTGTCCCGATCAGCAGAACAATGCACAGAAACGGTATCATGCTCCGCGATACCCATTCCGATTTCGCGACAATGGACGACATCGGAAGCAGCGTGATCAGCCGCCACTGCTCCACGTTCATGCTCTCACACGCAATCCAGTAATTCTCCCCGTCAATGAAGACCTCGGAGCAGCCGGTGAGCGAAAGATCCGAAAACGGAACCTTTTCTACAATTGTCGTATTCCCGCTGCTGCAGAGCACCTGTCCTCTCTCGTCTACAAGCACGGTCGTGCTGTCGGGAAGTACGGTTCTGCTCCCCAGAATCTCCTGCAGCACATCCTGGCCGAGGATCTGCACGAACATTCCTTTCTGACCCACGCCCACAAGCGGGATCCCCGTCACCATGGCAACCGTCATCCCGTCCCCCTCTCCCGCGTCGACCGCAAGCACGGTATGCAGATATTTTCCGTTCAGAAACTGTTCGTATTCCTCCTCATCCAGCCCGAAAAAACCGTTCAGCTCCTGCTGAAACGACACATCGTCATAGACCGTCGTAGAAGAAACCGCTTTTTTGATATTATCCAGATACAGATACAGCATGACCTCGTCCTGGGCCGTCAGCATCTGATTGCGCAGCCGCTCCTGCATCAGGATCAGATTATGATAATTGGCGCCGTCCGGCTGGGCGGACAGGGCATAGCTCACGATGATGGAATCGCTGCAGATCTCGGTCGCCTGATTTTTCATTTTCTGAAAATACGTCTGCAGGGAGTCATTTGCCTGTTCCTGCAGCGTACCCGTGATCTCCTTATACTCCTCAATCAGCTTGTTTGTCGCGATCCGTTCCATCAGAATCCCGGAAATGATGAACAGCACCAGTATCAGGACATACGAGCTGATCCAGGTATAGATTACACTGTGTTTTCTCTTCATACTCCCCTCGTTTCGCTACATCACCCCAAGCAGCCCTTCGATTCCGTACTTTCGAAACATCTCTTTATAGACGCCGATCTCCTCCCCGATCAGTTCATCGATCACCTGCATGCCCAGAAGCTCCACTGGCGCCTTGTCATCGGTCAGGATATGCGTGCCCGGCTCATACGCCCGCAGCGATCCGCTGACATACTGCATCAGCTCGCCAAGCTCCGGATCCGACGCCTCCGACGCCCTGGCGGCAAGAAGCTCCGGGAGTGCACCGCTGCGCGCTGCAAACAGCTCTCTGTTCGTCGACCCGGTCACATCCACGGTGTAGACCGAGCCGAAGACCGAAGAAATCGTGTCGGCCAGGTACGCGTTGATGCCTTCCTTTGCCGATGCATCCCCGGATTTCATATTCATGTTGACGACCATCACGCCGTCTTCTTTTAAATGCTGCTGCACCAGTGTAAAAAATTCGAAGGACGACATCTGAAACGGGATTGTGATATCCTGATAGGCGTCCACCATGATCACGTCATATTTCCGGTCAATGGCCTGTAAATACGCTCTTCCGTCGTAGGTTGTCACCTCCACCGAATCCGGCAGCGCAAAATAGGCGCCGGCCAGATCCGTGATCTTCTGATCGATCTCAACGCCCTCCACCGTCACACCCTCAAAATAACGCATGCACTGCTTTGCATACGTGCCCGTCCCCATCCCGAGGATTAAGATTTCCGCGGAATCCTTCTGCGTCACACCCGCCATAAACGGGGCAGCCAGCGCATAGTCGTAATACATCCTGGTCAGAGAGTCATCCTTCATCATGATCGACTGCACGCCGAAGAGGACATTTGTCGACAGCACCACACTGCGCGGCGTCTCCTTCACCTGGAGATAATTGTAGATCGACTCCCCCTCATAGACCAGGTCCTCCTCCCAGAACGCAAAGCTCCCGGAATGGCCGAAGATACTGCAGAACACAAAAAGCGCCGTCGACACGGCGCAGGCACGCTTCCCTGCCCCCCTGCTGATAAAATACAACAGTCCCAGCGCCAGCAGAATTCCCGAAAAAATCAGAAACGTGACTGCCGTTCCCACCGCCGGAATCGTCACAAAGGTCGGCAGAAATGTTCCGAGAATACTCCCGATGGTGTTAAACGCCCCGAGCGTTCCCACGATCTTTCCGTTGTCCTCAAGACTCTCCACCGTATATTTTGCCAGCGACGGCGTCACCGTCCCCAGAAGAAACAGAGGAAAGACAAAGATCAGCATACAGGTGACAAATGCCGCCAGCACGAGAAAATGATTGCTGATCGCCAGAACAAGAAGCGCCGACACGCCGAGAATGATGTACTTTCCCAAAAGCGGAATCGCCGCAATCCAGACCGCAGCGATCAGAAGCCTCAGATAGAGCCGGTCGGGGTCCGGATGCCGGTCCGCGCTCTTTCCCCCGTAGATATTTCCCAGCGCCATCGCGATCATGATGGTACCGATGATAATCGTCCATACGATCTGCGACGAGGAAAAATACGGGGCCAGAAGCCGGCTCGCGCCGAGCTCCACGGCCATCACCGACATTCCCGCAAAAAATTCGGTCATGTACAGATAATACTTGTTTTTCAGAATACTTCCTGTTTTCATATGTCTCTCCCTCTTCCCACAGCTTTTGGGGCTGCACGCCGTCCGCCGGCAGGCTGCACGCTTCGGCTGCGGCATTTCCTATGACGGCAGATCACGCGTCACACGCATTTCGCCGTCTTCTCCTCCGGGACGCTCTCGAGCATACGGTAGCCCACCCGCGGAATCGTAATGATATATGCCGGATCCATGGGCACCTTCTCGATCTTTTTGCGGATATTTGTCATATTGACCCGCAGGATCCTGCTGCCGCTGTCCGCATACGGCCCCCAGATATTCTTAAGCAGCATCTGGTACGGCACCACAGTCCCAGAATGCAGCGCCAGATATTCAATAATCCGGTACTCGACCGGTGAAAAATGGATCTCCTCGCCCTCTAAGAGCACCTGCCGGCGAAGAAAATCAATCGAGAGATCCTGCGCCTTATAGCGCGCCGACTGCCCGCACGGAATCCGCCGCCGCAGTATGGCGTAGACCCGGGCCGCCAGCTCTTCCCCGCAGAACGGCTTCACGATATAGTCATCCGCGCCTGCATACAGGGACTCGGCCTTTCTCGCGGAAGCATCCTCCCCCGAGAGCACCAGAATCGGGCAGTCCGTCCAGCCGCGGAACCAGCGGATCAGCGCCGTTCCTTCCATCCCGGAAAGCCGTATGTCCATCAGAATCAGGTCCGGGCAGATACTGGCGCTCATCTGCATCCCCTGCTGCGCGCCCTCCGACGCATACAGCCTGTATCCCTCCGCGGACAGCGCTTTCTGAATCTGACCAAATACGCCTGCATCCTCATCGATCACCAGGACCTTCGCCCTGTCGTTTCTATTGTTTTTTATCATAAAATGTCTCCTGTCGTATTGTACACTGCGGTCTCCCGCAAACCAGCACTCCACACACAGGATGCACCCCTTTTTCCCCGTCGGATCGATGAATATAAAAAATGCTTTTCCACAGGGCAATCATTCTGCCGCTGTGATTGCGGATCGTATGCCGCCATCCGACGGACGACGCAAACGCAGACGCCCATGCCACCGGCAGAAAGCGCAGAAGCAGCGTGCGCGATCCCTGCTTTCCCCCCATCAGATACGCATCGGTGATCAGACGCGCCATAGTGATATAATCCGTATCACCGGGCATGCTGCCTCTCTCCACATCCGGCCGGCCGATCACCTCATCCGCATCCGCTGCCTCCACAGACAATGCAGGCGTCTTTGCAAAAAAACGTTCCGCCTCTTGCTGCACGGAGAGAACCGCCGAACAGACAAAAGAAAGCAGCAACGCTGCCAGCAGTATGCGGCATATTTTTTTGTCCGATCCGTTCTTTTGCACGGCCTCCACCATCCTTTCTGCATAAAATCAGAAATACTGTCCATACTAGTGTACTGACACATTTATATTTCGTCAATTGGCCTGCCTGAATTTGGCTGAAAGCAAATGTGTCAGTACACCAGCAGGGAAAGACTATAAATATAAGGAAGGAACACTGTTATGAAAGCAAAGGTTATCGATGGCTGCATCAGCTGCGGCCTCTGTGTAAACACATGCCCCGAAGTCTTTCAGATGAATGATGAGGGTATCTCCGAGGTTTATGCCCAGCCGACAGCGGAAAACGAAGACGCAGCCCGCGAAGCAGCCGACGGCTGCCCGGTCAGCGTTATTGTGATCGAAGAGTAACGGCACAGGCGCCGGTCGGGCCGCCGGGAACGCAGCGGCTTCATGACCGGCCGAGAACGCGGCGCGGTCTTCTGGCTGCGCCGTTTTTTCGCGTTCTGATATGCATTCTCTTTTTGCACGACTGCCGGCAGGGCCGCTGAAAGCGCCCTGCCGGTCTTTTTTACTCACCACGCTTCTGTTTCAGATATGCCACATTTTCCGCGACTTTCTGCCTGCTTAACGGATACACGAACCACAGAAATGCAGCCACTGCAAAAAATCCGATCGCCGGTATCAGTGTTGTCGACAGGTACAGCCCCCGAAGCACCTCCTCCGTCTGTACGGGAGCCGCGGAGTCGTATCCGATGATCTCGAGCGCCCATCCGCCGGCGCCTCCGGCCAGCGCCTGTCCCACCTTTCTCGCAAAGGAATAGACCGCGTAGACCGTTCCGTCCTCACGCTCCCCGTCCCGGACCTCCTGATCGTCAATCACATCCGTAATATTCGCCCAGATCACGGTGTTAAAAAACCCGAGTCCCAGGTAGCCCACAATCGACAGCAGCAGAAACGCCCACATGGATTCCAGATGAAGCAGATAGATCAGCGTAAAAACCGCCCCCGAAAACAGCATCCCTGCCACCGAAGCCTCCTTTTTGCCGAAACGCCTTGCCACCGGCACACTGAGCGGCGCCACCACAAGAAGCATCACGGCGGTCGAGAGCAGCGTATACAGCGAGATTCCGCCCGCGTTTCCGAAGTAATCCGGATAGATATAATTGTTCATCGTGCTGATCAGCAGCTGGCTTAACAAAAGAAAGACCGCCGCACCGATGATTCCGATCAACGCTCTGCTCCCTGCAACCGCGCGAAAGGTATCCGCCAGTGTAATATGTCCCCCGCCTTCTTTTCCTGCCGCATTGACCCGCTCCGTAGTGAGGCGGTAGCAGATCAGATAACAGATGACCGCTCCCAGCGAAAAGATACCGGCGACAATTGTAAATGTCGCACCGCCGCGCACCACCTGATTGCCGTCTGCATCCGTCGTATAAATAAAAACGGGCGTCACCACCCCGATCACAAGACCTGCCAGCGCCGCACCGATGGAGCGGAAGGTCGACAGCGCCGTGCGCTCTCCCGGATCCGCCGTGATTGCGGATGCCATGGAACCATACGGAATATTGATCGATGTATAAAAGACGCTTCCCCACAGCAGATACGTCACATACATATAGATCAGCTTCCATGTCATAGATGCGCCGGTCATCGCCGTCTGATACATCAGGAAACTCGAAAGCGCTACCGGTCCGCACATCCGCCGGATCCAGCAGCGAAATCTGCCGTCCTTTGCCGTCTGCACGGAATCCACGATACGCCCCATTGTCACGTCCGTAAACGCATCCACAAAACGCGCGGCGAGAAACAGCGTTCCCACCGCTCCACCGCTGATCCCCAGCACCTTGGTGTAAAACACCATCAAAAAAGAACTTGCGAAAAGAAACGTAAAATCATTGCCGAAGTCCCCAAACATATAACCCAGCTTGTCCCGCATGCCAAAGGGTCTGTCATTTTTCATCTGCATCCTTTTCCTCCATACCTGCTCTGCCGCCGGATACAGATCACGGTAATCCGGCATCCGTCCCGGCTGTCAGTAGTAGTATGGCAAAAAAATGCTTATCTATTCTTTTTTTTGTTTTTCTCCTCATACATGCGGCCGTCCGCGGTCTCAACCAGCGTCTTTGTGTCCGCGATCTCCTCCCAGGACGCATACCCGACGCTCAGAGAAATCTCCCACGGCCGTCCGTCCGCCCAGCTCATCATGGCCACGCCGTCCTTTAACTTTGTGATCCTGGCCTCAAGCTGTTCCTCTGTCTCATCGCGCAGGACGATCACAAATTCATCTCCCCCGTAGCGCGCCAGAAAGGATCTCGAATCGCCAAACACCTTCTTCATCTGATCCGCCACCTGACGCAGAACCACGTCGCCCTCCACATGTCCGTATGTATCATTGATCATTTTAAACTTATCGACATCCAGCAGTACAAAATAGCATGCGCCTTCACCCCAGCTTTGTGTTTCCAGCTCATTTAAATACTGGTTTAAACGCCTCCTGTTATTCAGCCCGGTCAGCGCGTCGCGCGTCACCTGGTTCTGCTGCCCGTAAATGTGGATCAGAAGAAGCGAGGCCGTCGTGAGCGGCAGTATCAGCTCCAGCCCGTAAAACAGGATCTGAAAGACTGCGCCGCACAGCGGGAGTATGATAAATCCTGCAAGCCAGCGGTATTGTCTTCGCTTCTCCCCGGACTTCTCTCTGCGGCAGTGATGCAACGCCATTGCGGACGCCGCCAGCAGATAACCGGCCGTCACTGCCGTGTGCAGCAGATAGCATCTGCCTCTCTCATAATCATTCTGTCCGCCAAGCTCATAAACCAGCTTCGTCCACGGATTGCCCGCCAGCACGACCAGCATGCACACCTGCGGAATCAGCGCCAGAACGGTAAATTTCTTCCCCGCCTTTTCCTTATTCTCCACTACGCCGTACACATAAAACAGCCACAGGAGCGCAACAACCTCGCTCAGCAGAAAATAGAGCGTGTTCAGCACATGAAGGATCAGACGCACGCCTGGAAACATCTGTCCGTCCAGCATCCAGGCCGCCATATTGATCACCATGACCATCGCAAGCAGAATCATGGTCTGACGCAGAACACGGTTGCGCCAGGAAAACGACGGTGTCTTTCCCATGTTTATCCACACCATAAAAAGCGCAATCACCGGTACCAGATGCACCTGCAGATACGTCAATGCACTCACCCGTCTCTCCCCCTTCTGTCACGACCGCTCCGCTGCCGCTTTCTTTTTTTGTTTTTCCTCATACATCCGTTCATCCGCCAGATCGACAAGCTGTTCCGGTCTCTCGCGCGCCACCTCGCTCCACAGGGCATACCCGATGCTTAACGAGATCCGGTACTCCCGCTTCGTCTCCCCGTTAAACCGGGCCAGCTCCCGCTCGATCCGTTTCTTCACGCCCTCCGCTTCACGCCCGTTCCGAAAATTATCGATCACGACGAACTCGTCGCCTCCATAGCGCGCCAGAAATGCCCGCTCGCGCCCGAAGGTGCGCCTTAAAATCCCTGCCGTCTCTTTCAGCGCTTCATCCCCGACGACATGCCCCAGATTATCGTTGATCCATTTAAACTCGTCAATATCGATCATAAGCATGCCCCAGTGCTTTCCTGCCGGCTGCTCCGCTCTTCTGTGCAGCTCCTGATCAAATTTGCGTCGGTTGCTAAGACCGGTCAGTCCGTCGGTTGTGATCTGATGATTCTGCCGGTTCAGATACAGCCAAAGCATCGCAAGCGAGACGGACGGCGCGGCAAACCACCAGCTCTGCCACCAGGATTCCGCGGTGATCCCCACGGCAATGCCCAGCCCCAGCCAGAAAAACTGATTCTCCTCGGCGCGGTGATCCCGCAGCACCTCACGCCTGCGCAGGTACACGGCGACCGCCATACTCCCTGCAATCAGCGTCACACTGACAAGCCACGGCAGCCACCAGGCCGGCCCTCTCTCACAGCCGCCCGTCCCTGACTCCCTGCAGATCAGACCGGTCCAGGGGGTCGTCACCGTCAGTACAAAAAAGACGGCGCACACGCCCGCGGATATCTGGAACACGATCTTTCTGACCCGCCGGTATCCGCCGGTAAACAGACGATTGCACACAAAAAGCAGCCAGGTCTGTGAAACAGCGGCAATGATAAGCGCCTGCAGAACCACAAGAATCCACATGACCGGGCCGCCGGTCAGAAGTTCTGTATCCGTCAGCCCGCTGATAATCATATTTACAGACATCTGTCCGAAAGAGAGCAGTGCGAGAATAGCCAGAAGCCACTTGTCCGCCGTCCGCGTCATTTTCTTTTCATTGTCAAGCCAGATAATGCCGAGAACAACAGCCGGAAACAAATCTATGCTCAGATGGGTCAGTGTATCCATATCATTACCTCCGCAGTTCATTGTTATTTATTATAGCATTTTTCTGCGGATTTGTCAGTAATTATCCGATTATTGATACTTTCTGCGGAATTGTACCGGCGTCATCTCGTAAGCCTTTTTAAACAGCCGGTTAAAATGCTCCACATTCTCATAGCCCACGTAAGCCGCAATCGATTCCACTGTCTGATTGGTCTCTTTTAACATGGTTCTCGCTTTTTTCATCCTCGCCTTTTTCACGGCGTCCTGAAAGGTCAGCCCGGATTTTTCCTTGATATATTTGGACAGATACGGCTTGGACAGCCCGAAATGCTCCGCGAGCACATCCAGCGTGACATCCGTATAGTGGTTCTGGATATAATTCATGATATCGACGATACGCTCCTCGCGTCCCTCGACGATATTTTCGCTCCTGGCCATCTTGTTTGCCGCCGTGACCAGCGCCGCGATCGAACTGGTGATGATATCCTCGTCGATCCCGACTCCCCAGTAATGCCTGCCCTGGCAGAGGATCTCCACATACGCCGCGGCCTTAGAGGAGGATCCCGCCGAAATCGCATGCTCCTCATAGGTGGAGAGCTCGTAGCTTATGCCGAAATACATCTTGATCGCGTTGCTGACCGCATCCAGACGGCCGTTTCCGGATGTCTCGATCACTCTGTGCTCTTTGTTCTGCTCGATCGTCACCTGTGCGGTAATGCCGTTTTTCTGCTCGAAATGGCATTCCGGTATACTGAAAACATCCCGGACATCCACATAATGTTCCTCAAAAATGCGGTAGATCGCTTTCGCCGCCAGCTCCTGATGACGGCGGTCGGACACTCCCTTGATCAGATATCCGACTTCCTCCTTCATCTTATCCGGCAGAGAGATTCCGAAATTCTGCTTTAAGATGAAGGCAACGCCGCCCTTGCCGGACTGACTGTTGATGCGGATGACATCCGATTCATACTCCCTGCCCACATCCTTCGGATCGATCGGGAGATACGGCACATCCCACCGCTCTCCGCTCCTGCCTGCCTCTCTCCAGGCCATACCCTTTGAGATCGCATCCTGATGCGAACCGGAAAAGGCCGTAAAGACCAGATCGCCCGCATACGGTGTCCGCTCATACACCTTCATGCCGGTAAACTGCTCATATCGCTCTCTGATATAGGAAATATTTGAAAAATCAAGTCCCGGTTCCACACCGTGGCAGAACATATTCATCGCAACCGTCACGATATCCACGTTCCCGGTCCGCTCGCCGTTTCCGAATAACGTCCCTTCTACCCGGTCCGCCCCGGCAAGAATCCCGAACTCCGCATCGCTGATGCCGCAGCCCCTGTCGTTGTGCGGGTGAACACTTAAAATCACGCTGTCCCTGTATGCCAAATGTTTGTGTATGTATTCGATCTGGCAGGCAAATACGTGCGGCATCGCAATCTGCACCGTGGTCGGAATATTGATGATCGCCTTGTGTGCCTCATCGGGCTTCCACACGTCCAGCACGGCGTTGCACACCTCCACCGCATAATCCACCTCTGTCCCCGGAAAACTCTCCGGGCTGTACTCAAAGGTAAAGTTCCCCTCCGTCTCCTCCGCCAGACGCTTCAGAAGCATCGCGCCGTCCACCGCCAGCTGCTTTACCTCTTCCCGGCTCTTTTTAAAAACCTGTTCCCGCTGCGCGACGGATGTCGAATTATAGAGATGAACCACTGCGTGAGGCGCTCCCTTGACCGCCTCAAATGTTTTGCGGATGATATGTTCCCTGGCCTGGGTCAGCACCTGCACCGTCACATCGTCCGGTATCATATCCCGTTCGATCAGCGCCCTCATAAAATTGTACTCCGTATCGGACGCCGCCGGAAAGCCGACCTCGATCTCCTTAAACCCGATATCCACCAGAAGACGGAAAAATTCAAGCTTCTCCTCCAGCCCCATCGGTTCAATCAGCGCCTGATTGCCGTCTCTCAAATCCACGCTGCACCACACGGGCGGCTTTGTGATACTGTCTTTTTTTACCCAGTCGTACGTCACCTCCGGCGGCATAAAGTATGATTTTCCGTATTTCTCTGCTACGTTCATGTCATCCTCCTGATATCCGCTTTCCTATTTCTCCCGCCTCTGTTTTGGCCCGGATTCTTCTCCCGACTGCACGGCATGCCTCCCGGCGGCCCGGATTCTTCTCCCCGGATGCGCACCAACCCAAACATGTGCAGAATAATTCAAGAAAGTTGATTTTTAATATTGTCAACGTCTATACTATCACACTGCCCCGTGAAATGCAAGGTGCGTTTTTATCAATCTTATTGATTTATTTTGTCTTTCTTTTTTCGATATCCTTTTTGGCGCAGAGATCCGTGAGACAACACTCCTCACAATGCGGCTTTGTCCGGGCAGTACACACTTCCCTGCCGTGATCCACCAGACGGTGGCAGAAATCATTTGTCTCCTCCGGCGGAAGAATCTTCCAGAGCGCCATCTCCACTTTTTTCGGCTCTTTTATCCCGTCGACCAGCCCCATGCGGTTCACCAGGCGGATACAGTGCGTGTCTGTCACCACCGCAGGTTTGCCGAAAACATCTCCCATCACGAGGTTCGCACTCTTTCTGCCCACCCCGGGAAGCGAGAGCAGCGCGTCAAAATCCTCCGGCACTTTTCCTCCGTACTCGTCCCTCAGACGCTTCATGCACGCGCTGATATCACGGGCTTTGCTGTGCCCGAGTCCGCACGGCTTTACGATCTCCTCGATCTCCTCCTCATCCGCTTCCGCAAGCGCATTGACATCCGGGAATTTCTGATACAGATCCTGTACCACAATATTTACCCTGGCATCCGTGCACTGGGCAGCCAGACGCACGCTGACCAGAAGCTTCCACGCGTCATCATAGTCTAACGTACACCCTGTATCCGGATACTCTTTCTTAAGACGCGCAATAATCTGTTTTGCAAGTTCTTTCTTTCTCATGATGTCTTCTCCTTTGTCACCAGTCATCGACCCGGGGATGCTGCGCCTTTCAAAAACGGCTGTGTCGGGATATGATTCCCGCCGACAAAAAAACAGGGATGCCGCCCGGGCGCACATCCCTGTCTGCTGATCAGCTGCCTACACAGTCTGTTTTTTCATCACATATACCGGGAAACTGTCGCTTCCCCTGAGCTCTTTGTTTGCGGTAATCGTAACGTTCTTGTCGGTAATCATATATTCGAGATTTGCTCCCTCTCCCACGACGGTGTCCTGCATGAGCACACAGTTCTTCACCTTTGCGCCCTTTGCGATCTTCACACCGCGGAACAGCACACTGTTCTCGACCTCTCCCTCAATCACACAGCCGTCGGCCGCCATCGTGTTGCTCACCTTTGCCCCGGCAATATATCTGGTCGGGTTGTCGTCACGGATCTTTGTATAAATCGGTCCGGAGAAGAGCGCATCCAGATTCTCCTCGTCAAGCATTTTCATATTCTCACGGAAGTAGCTCTGGACATCCGTAATGCGCGCCGCATAACCCTCATACTTATAAGCCGATACACGGATATCCTCAAGGCGGTTTGCCAGAATATCGCGCTCTAAGTAGATCAGTCCCTGAATATGACCGTCCGTGATCATATCGATCAGTTTCTCCCTCTCAATGATCGCGATGCTCATATATTGATTCTGCACGCCCGCGTCGGCGGAGTTGGTCTTGATCTTCGTCACGCGGCCGCTCTCGTCGATATCAAAGGTATAATACATGCTCTCCGTGCTCTCACGGTTCGCCACCAGACTCGCCGGAGTCTCTTCCTCCCTGTATACAAGCGTTACATCCGCTTCGCTTTTCATATGTGCCTTAATCAGAGCGCCGAAATCAAAATTCATCGCGATATTCGCATCCGACATGATCACATACTTCTGCTTCTGCGCCCGCATGAAGTGAAGAATGGATGCCAGCGCCTCCACGCGGCCGTTATACACCTTCACGTGCCTGTTCGCAAACGGCGGAACGATATTTAAACCGCCGTTCTTGCGCACAAGATCCCACTCACGTCCAGAACCCAGATGATCCATCAGCGAGTGATAATTCTTGCGGACAATCAGTGAAATATTGTCGATCCCGCAGTTTACCATGCTTGAGAGCACAAAATCCACTAACCGGTAACGGCTTGCAAACGGTATGGAAGCCATCAGGCGCTCACTCACCAGCTCCGGGACCAGAGCATCATAACTATTTGGGAAAATAATACCCAGTGCATCAGAGTTGGAATTTACCATTCTTCTTCACCGTCCTTTACATTATTATTAACCATGGCATTCGGTCCGATCTTCGCGTTATCGCCAACATACACGCCAAATCCGATGGTAGCCACCCCGTTTTCGCTGTCCTCCGGCATCGCGCCGACCACAGCATTTTCGCCGATGATGACATTCTCCGCCACGATACAGTGCTTCACCACCGCACCGGCTTTAATCGTCGTACCGCCCATAACCACGGCATCCTCAACCTCGGCTCCCTTCTCCACGCGGACGCCCGCAAAGAGAATCGAATGCTTTACATTGCCTTCAATCCGGCAGCCGTCGGTGATCATGGAATTCTCAATCACCGCATCCCCGCTGATTCTGTGCCCGGTCATACCGCTGTTTCTGCTGTAAACCTTCCAGTCATCGTCAAACAGGTTGATGCCGCTGTGCTCCGGGTCAAGCACTTCCATATTCGCCTCCCAGAGTGACGGGATCGTTCCGACATCTTTCCAGTAGCCGTTGAAATGATATGCGTACATCCTGCGGTTATCTCTTAACAGATTCGGGATGATATTATTTCCAAAGTCATTCTCGGACTCCGGATCCGCCTCATCCTCGATCAGGTATTTCTTTAACACATCCCAGTTGAAGATATAGATTCCCATGGATGCCAGATTCGACTTCGGCTCCTTCGGCTTCTCCTGGAACTCGGTGATCTTGTCATTCTCGTCCGCCACCATAAGGCCGAAGCGCGATGCCTCTTCCCACGGTACTTCTCTGACTGCGACGCTGAACTCTGCATCCTTTTCCTTGTGGAACTTTAAGAAATCGCTATAGTCCTGCTTGCAGATCTGATCTCCCGAAAGGATGATGACATACTGCGGATTATAGCGCTCGATAAACGAGATATTCTGATAGATCGCATTTGCCGTTCCCTTGTACCAGTCGGAACCGGATGCCTGCTGATACGGCGGCAGTACATGCACGCCTCCCTGTGAGCGATCCAGATCCCAGGGCTGTCCATTTCCTATGTATTCGTTGAGTACGAGCGGCTGATACTGTGTCAGGATACCGACGGTATCAATCCCGGAATTCACGCAATTCGATAACGGAAAATCAATGATACGATATTTTCCGCCAAAAGGAACTGCAGGTTTTGCCAGTTTTTCCGTCAGAGCATACAGGCGTGAACCCTGACCACCGGCAAGAAGCATTGCAACCATTTCTTTTGCCATGATATTTCCCCCTAGTCTATAGTCCTTAAGTATCGATCACGATACCTATGGTAAAATTATATCACATAATCAGAAATTTCCATACCACTTTCGTAAAATTGTACCTTTTACATGATAAACATGCAGTTTCCTTGTGTAAATTGACTAATCCCGATTCAAAAAACCATTTTTTTCCACCGAAAACGCTCCATATCTACACAATTATCCTTAATTTCGACTCCCTCCTGTTCGAGCAGCTGCTTCTGGCGATTGACACCGCCGAAGGCAAATGCCTCCGACAGACGCCCCTCCCGGTTCACGACACGGTAACAGGGGATTGTCTCCGGATCCGGATTCACGTGAAGCGCATAGCCCACCACTCTGGCCCAGCGCGGGTTGCCCGCCAGAGCGGCGATCTGACCGTAGCTCGCCACCCTGCCGCGGGGGATCTTTTTCACAACCTCATAGATCCGCTCGTACGAATTCTTCTGTTCCATCACATCCTCCATGCCAAACCCGCCTTCCGAATGCCGGGCGGGCTTTTCTTTTCGCCCTTCTTTAGTCCGGACCCTCCTTCCGGATGCCGGGCGGGCTTCTACGTTACCGTTCCCTCTTCGAAGATGCCGCTTTACTGCCCGGACTCCTCCGATGCGCCTGTCTCATTCTTCACGACAACGTTCACCCCGTCCAGACCGGAGAGCCGGATGTTCCGGTTCACCTGTGCGTCATAGGTATCGGCGTTGATAATCTGTGCCATATCGATCCCGGTGGCCTCCTTCATGCTCTCGAAGACCTTCGCCATGACGACCGGCACATTGTCCGCCACCTGCTTCACACCGTTGCTGCCGTCGCCTCCTCCGATGATGGTAATCTTCTCAATCTGTGCAAGCGGTTCCGCCACTTTTTCTGCGATATCCGGGAGAACCCTGATCATCATCTCCGCGACCGCCGCCTTATTGTACTTCGCATATGCCTCGGCCTTCTTCTCCATGGCCTCCGCCTCCGCGATACCCTTCGCCTGAATCGCCGATGCCTCCGCCTCGCCGACCGCACGGATACCGGCTGCCTCCTGTTCCTTTGAGAAGCGCTCTGCCTCCGCCTGCGCCTTTCTGGCCTCCGCCTCGCGCTGTGCCTCAAACTGTCTGGCCTCCGCCTCCTTCTGCCGCTGGTAGAGCGCCGCGTCCGCGCGCTGCTGCGCCGCATACTTATCCGCTTCCGCCTGCTTTTTGATCTCGGCTTCCAATGCCTGCTCTTTTACCGCAACTTCCTTCTGCTTAAGCTCGATCTCCCGCTCCTGTCTCGCGATATCCGCATTCGCCGTCGTGATCTCGATCGTCTTTCGCTGTTCTTCCTTCTGAATCTCATATGCGGCATCTGCCATAGCCTTCTTGGTGTCCGCCTCCTGCTGCAGCTCGGACTTTTTGATCGCAAGCTCGTTCTGCTTCTTGGCAATCTCCGTCTGCGCCGCGACTGCCGCGTCGTTGGATTCCTTGTCCGCGGAAGCCTGCGCCACCTTGATATCGCGTTCGCTCTCGGCGCGTGCGATCGCCGCCGCTTTTTTGATCTTTACGATATTGTCGATACCGAGATTTTCAATCACCTCATTGCCGTCCACGAAATTCTGCACGTTGAAGCTGATAATGTCAAGCCCCATCGCCGCAAGATCCGGCTCAGCGTTTTCCTTGACCAGATTTGCAAACTTCTGCCGGTCGGAAACCATCTCCTCGAGCTTCATCTTGCCCACGATCTCACGGACATTGCCCTCAAGCACCTCGCGCGCCACGCCCGCAATATACTCCGTGTTCTTGTTCAGAAAATTCTCCGCCGCAAGTCTTAGCTTTTCCGGATTGTTGCTGATCTTGACATTGACCGTCGCATCCACGTTGATATTGATGTAATCGGCCGTCGGAACGGCATTGCTTGTCTTTACATCGATCGGAATCAGACGCAGATTCAGCTTGTCAAGCCGCTCAAAAAACGGGATGCGGATACTCGCTTTTCCGATCACTACCTTTGATTTTTTCTTGATACCGGAAATGATAAATGCCATGTCAGGCGGCGCCTTGACATACCCCGCTGCCAAAAGCGCGACAATGACAGCCAGGATCGCAATCGCCACGATGGCCGGTACAAAATCTTCCAGATACATAGACAGTTTCTCCCTTCTTCTGTGAAATATATGTATACGGCAGCCCGATTATTCCAAACTACGTTCTTTGGACAGGTATCCCGCATCATATTTTTATTATAGCACGTTCCTGCCCCTGGATGTGAAAAAACTTATGCAAAACTGCCGGAATTTTATCTTGCCATATCGCCCCAAACATGATATTATGGGAAACGCACTGTATCTCTTTTCATTCTGTTGTGCACATTTGCACTACCGTTGTAATTACATTCACAAAGGAGGTTTCCCATGCAGGAAAATAAGATGGGCGTTATGCCTGTAAACCGACTCATTATATCCATGTCTCTGCCAATCATGATTTCCATGCTGGTGCAGGCGCTCTACAACATTATTGACAGTATCTTTGTCGCAATGATCAACGAGGCCGCGCTGACTGCGGTCTCCATGGCCTTTCCGATACAGAATCTGATGATTGCGGTCGGCGTCGGCACCGCGATCGGTGTGAACGCGCTTCTCGCACGGTCTCTCGGCGAGAAGGATTTCGAGAAGGTCAACCGGATTGCGGAAAATGCCGTTTTCCTGGCCATCGTAAGTTATCTGGTCTTCCTGATCGTCGGACTGTTTTTCGCGGAGGCTTTTTTCCGCAGTCAGACGGACATCGAAGAGATCGTGCGCTACGGAAAAGAATATCTGACCGTGTGCTGCTGTTTTTCCTTCGGTACCTTTACCCAGCTGATGTTTGAGCGTATGCTGCAGGCAACCGGACGGACGATCTACTCCATGGTCACACAGGGAATCGGTGCGATCGTCAATATCATTCTCGATCCGATCCTGATTTTCGGACTGCTCGGACTGCCGGCTATGGGTGTTACGGGAGCGGCTGCGGCCACCGTCATCGGACAGATTATCGCTGCGATTGTCGGCATCATCTTAAACCAGACCAAAAATAAGGAGATCCGCATCCGGCTGAAAGGATTTCGTCCCGACGCCGCCCTCATCGGGCAGATTTACGCGATCGGCGTTCCTTCTATTATAATGCAGGCGATCGGCTCGGTCATGACGTACGGCATGAACCGTATCCTGATTTCCTTTACCTCGACAGCCACTGCCGTCTTCGGCGTGTACTTTAAACTGCAGAGCTTCATCTTCATGCCGGTATTCGGTATGAACAGCGGTATCATCCCGATCATCGCGTACAACTACGGCGCAAGAAACCGCGAGCGTATCATCGATACCTTAAAACACGGCGCCGTCTACGCGGTGTGCATCATGCTGGCGGGAACACTGCTGTTCCAGTTCCTCCCGATACAGCTGCTCGGCATGTTCAACGCATCCGATGAGCTGCTCTCACTCGGCATCCCCGCGCTGCGGATCATCAGTATCTCTTTTATCCCCGCAGGCTTTTGTATCGCGTGCAGCAGTTCGTTCCAGGCGCTCGGGAAGGCCACCTACAGCATGTTTACCTCGATCGCCAGGCAGCTCGTGGTGCTTCTTCCGGTCGCGTTCGCTCTTTCCCGTTTCGGCCGGGTCGACTATGTATGGTGGGCATTTCCGGTGGCGGAGGTTGTGTCGCTTTTCATGACACTGTTTTTCTTAAGAAAGATTTACAGCGCGATCATCTGTAAGATCGGGCAGTAAAAAAGAGGAGGCTGTGCTGGCACAGCCCCCTCTTTTTTATTCCTCTCACGATCACTCCATCCGCAGTCTCTCCACAATACTCTGCCGTTCCAGATTCTTAAAGCAGACAAAGGGGATCAGCACAGCAAACCCCAAAAGGAGCGGCGTGCAGATACCAAGCGGCAGAAGCGTGAAACGGAAGGTCGTAAATCCCCCCTCCACCATACTGCGGATGACGACACCGACCGCCAGCGCGCCAAGAAGATACGATACCGCCAGCGTGATCGCCGCGTAGTAAAGTCCTTCGCACACCAGCATCCCGCAAAGCTGCTTTTTGGTCATCCCCACACTTTGGATCATGGCAAACTCTCGCCTGCGGGACACGATCGCCGTGACCATGGAATTCACAAAGTTCAGCACGCCGATCAGGGCGATGACCACGCTGACGGTGTTGCCCATAACGGCAGCGGACCTGGTCTCGTTCTCATACTGCTGCGCCACAGACTTCCGCGAAGTAACCGGGAGACTGCCAGCCGCCGCAGCGATATGGCCATCCAGCCGGCTCTGCATCGCGTCGATATGAGCGTCATCCACATTCAGAAACAGCTTCCGCAGCGTGTTCTCCGGCCAGTTCTGCCGAAAGACATCAGCCGGCAGAATGAAATGCTGTTCCATGCCATCCGGCGCTCCCGCTTCCGATGCGCCTTCGTCAATCGGCGAGAGCGGAAACACTATGGCCATTACCATATAATTTCTGCCCTCCAGCGTAACGGTACTGCCCACGGACGGGACCGGCAGAACGTGATACTCCTCCTCTTTGGAAACCGCCGGGCCGACCGCCAGCACATAATCCCCGCTGAAAAAGGCATCCGGATCAAAGCTGCCTTCCAAAAGATACCCGGGCTGGGTAACAGCATCCAGCGGAATCCCCTCCAGCCCGAACACCACCGCGTTCATCTCCTGTGTGTCGACGGCCTGATGAAAGGCGTCCACGCCGGCGGGATCGTACCCCGCCCAGTATTCCAGCATCTCTTCAGTGTAAAACTCCTGCAGATTTTCTTTGGTCTGATCATCATACCGCCAGCGGAACTGATGGGAATACTCCCGGCCGACGGCCTCCACACCCTCCATGCCTTCCAGCTCCTTAGCCAGGCCGTCTCCCAGCGTGGCGCCATAAGGATCATAGCCTCCGATATAGTTATCACTGGTGGCTTCGGTCAGTTCAAAATCCGCAATCGTCAGATCCGCCAGATACTTTTCCATATCAAAGGCCGCGTTTTTGGCGTAAAAGCAGCTGAGCAGCACGAGGCCAAGCGTCAGCGAACAGATCACCGTGACCGTGCGTTTTTTATTGCGTCCAAGGTTCGCCCAGGCCATTCCCGCAAGGGAAGCCCCCGTCTCGCCGCGTCTTTTCTTTTTCCTGCCAGACGTGCCGGCATCGCTCATCCGCAGTGCCTCCACGGGTGATACCTTACCTGCCAGTCCCGCCGGACGCAGGCATGAAACGACAACCGTAATCCATGCAAACACCGCAGCTCCGATAAATATCAGCGGACTGGCGGACACCGTGCCGCCGCCTTCCACGATTCCGGTGAAAGCCGGTACCAGCACCAGCCCTAAAAACCAGCCGGACAAAAGGCCGACGGGAATGCCGATCATACACAGAAGATTCGCCTGCCCGTAGATCAGCCTTTTGATCTGACGTTTTGTGGTGCCGAGCGTTTTTAATTTTCCGTAAAACTGTACATCGGCAGTCACGCTGATCTGAAAAATATTGTAGATGATCAGCCAGCCCGCGAGAAAGACCATCACCATTCCAAAATACATCGGAAGCGTTTCCTGAAGCGCGGTCGCCCCCATCTCCGGAGAGTAGGCCAGATTGACGCTGTACTCCAGACCCTCCAAACCGGTATCCGTCAGAATCCGATCCATGGTCAATTCGATATTGTCGTCCCGATACAGGCTGATCTGTACCATGTATAAACCCAAAACCCCGCCGTTATCGGAGAGCCGGCCGCCTGTCATCTGATCGGTATATTCGCGGCTGACCCATGCCATGCTGGCATAGACGGAGCTGTTGCCCTCCCAGAACCCGCAGAGGGTAAACACCGACTGCATGGGCACGGCGTCGGGATCGGAGAGATCTTTCCGCCATTCCAGCGTCACCGTCTGACCGATTTCATGCGGGATGCCCAGACGATCCAGCGCAATGGTATCCATCGCCACTTCGCCGGCAGACTGCGGCATCCTTCCGGTTGTAGGAGCCGCATAGCTGTGCGCCGCATAGCTCTCATCCGCCCAGCGGATCTCGACCTGCCGCCCGCCCAGCTTACTGTTTTCCGCCAGGCCGAGCACAATGCTTTCTCCCAGCTCTTTCACATCCGGGTGGGACGCCAGTTTTTCCGCCTGCTCCGGTGTGATGGACTTACAGCCTGCCTGCGCGTCATAGCCGGTCTGCCGGAAGGTCATCTCAATCAGGTTCTCGCGCATACTCTGCGCCAGCGTAAACAGCGTCGTAAACATCAGGGTTGTCATCAGGATCGCCAGAACGGCTGCCAGGTTGCGTGCTTTGTTTTTGCAGAACATCCGCCGGCTGATCACGCTGACCGGGCGAAAGGTTTCCTGTTTTCTGCTTCTGCTCATCAGATCACCCTCCTTACCGCGCCGCGATACGGCCGTCTTCGATCCGAACGACGCGATCCGCCATCTGTGCAATTTCCGGGTTATGTGTGATCATCACAATGGTCTGGCCGAATTCCCTGCCGGTCATTTTCAGAAGACCGATCACATCGTCGCTGGTTTTGGTATCCAGGTTCCCGGTGGGCTCATCAGCCAGAATGATAGAAGGTTTTCCCGCCAGGGCACGTGCAATCGCCACGCGCTGCTGCTGGCCTCCGGAAAGGTTGTTCGGCAGACTGTCAAGCTTTTTTGTAAGTCCCAGCAGCCGCACCACCTCCATGACAAACTTCCGATCCGGCTTGCGTTTATCCAGCGCAATGGGAAAAATAATATTTTCCCAAACGCTTAAGACCGGTACCAGATTGTAGTTCTGAAAGATAAAGCCGATCTGTTTGCGGCGGAAAATGGCTGCCTGCTCGCTGTTTAACCGGGCAAGCTCCGTCTCCCCGATTTTGATACTGCCCTCTCCCGGCGTGTCAAGCCCTCCCAGCATATTCAGCAGGGTGGATTTGCCGGAGCCGGATGTGCCGATAATCGCCGTGAAGGTTCCGCGTTCGATCTCCAGGTCAACACCGTCCAGTGCCTTTACCAGTGTCTCTCCTTTCCCGTAATATTTTTTCAAGCCGGTGGCTTTTAAAATCGTTTCCATATGCCCTTCCTCCTGTATGCTTTTGATGCGTTCAGTCTACCAGACCGGCATCTCATTTCAGGTACATGAAAGGTACATTTTTGTAACTGTTTTATTCCGTATGACGCATCCGTCCGGTCAGGCTGCCTTTTGTGACAGACCGCAGACAGATCAGCGGTATCGTCACGGCTGACAGCAGGATAACCGGAACAAGCAGCCACAGCGGCAGCAGTGAGAAGCGATAGACGGTGCACCAGGATCCCATCGCCTCGACCGCGGCAGGCATCACAACTGCCATTAAACATGCGACGACTGGCACGAGCAGCAGAATCATCAGCAGGGCATGAAACACGCCTTCGAGAATCATCAGACAGCGCAGCTGATGATTTGTCATGCCAAGGCTCTCATATACCGCAAACTCGGATTTCCGGCTGATTGTCTTAACCGCCAGCATATTCGAAAAGTTGATGAGCGCGATTCCAAGCAGCACCAAAGCGACAACCAGCTTTGGCAGGACCTCATTCAGTCTCCCCACATTGAAATTCGTCACATATTCGCTGCGGCGTCTGATCCCCACCCCCCGGTTTTGTCCCTGCTCATAAAGATCCAGATATTCTTCAAACGCAGTCTGCTGTGCAGGGTCAATGTCAACCGCCAGCTGACGATATGCCTGCCCCGGAAACAGGATGTCGAATTGTTCCACGGGCAGAATATACACGATATGAAACGCTGCCTCAACGCTGCCCGTCCCGTTTATGTAGGTGTCATCATGCGTCACGGAGCCAAGCACGGTATAGCTGCGTCCGTTCAGCGCCACCGTCTCTCCTTCCGCCGGAGTGGATATTCCTTCGTGATAAGCGCCTGCCGCCAGCACATACTCCCCGGAGGCAAACGCGTCCGCATCAAAGCCGCCGCTGGTGAAAAGGCAGTTCTCCAGCACATACTCAAGATAGGCCCCGTCCATCCCGATCACAAGCCCCATGTATTCGCCGCTCTGTTCCAGACGGTCCAAACCGGCACCCCAGTGCGGATAGCCTGCCTGCGTTTCTTTCAGCGTCATCGTTTCATCATAGGGCTGATTGTAGTAGTCCACAATACGCCGGCGCAGCGTATCGGACGCGGTCAGTTCTGTTTCATGCGATTTTAAGACGCTGACATCCGTGACCTCCGGACGTGCCTTAAGCTCCGCTACGGTCTCTTCGGTAATGCCGCGATTCTTCTCGTTATACTGCTGCACATTGAGATATGCCGATCCGTCCATAAAACTGTAATCCCACGGACACATCACGGACAGATACAGATCTTCCCGAAAGCTCGCATACTGCATCCATATCCCGTTCAGCAATGCCGCAGCCGCCAGCAGGGACACGGCCGATAAGAGGGTACGCCACCGGTTCTGGCCAAATGTCGTGCGCAGCGCCAGGTCCCAAAGGGTGGTACGCCCGTCCGGCCTGCGCCCGCGGCGCGGCAAATGATCCGCAGCGGAGCCTGCTGCCTGTACCGGCGTCATGCGCGACAGACGGATCGCCGGAAGCAGATAAGCGGACAGTGCGGTGAGCAGAGTGCCGGCCGCAGCAGCAGCAAACGGCTGCCAGGAAAGAAAATACAGCGCGGGATTTTCTTCCATCCCTATGATCACATGGCCGGAAATGACAAAGTGAAGACCAAATCCCAGCGCCCAGCCCGGAAGTAAGCCGGGGAGGGAGATGATACATCCCTGTCCCATCAGCAGAAAGCGGATCTGCCGCGGCGTCATTCCCAGCGATTTCAGAACAGCATAATACATGGTCTCCTGCTGCGCCGCCACATGGACGATACTGTAAATCATCAGACATCCGCACAGCAGAATCAGAATCACGGGAGAATAGAACGGCATTGCCTCCTGCTTCGCCTCTTCCCGGCGCATTTCGTTCCATACAAGACTGGTTGTGAATCCGGCATCCGTGATTCCCTGTTCTTTGAGAATCGCGGCGGCCTGCCGGTCAGGATCTTTCGGCTGGTGCAGATTTACCCCCAGCGTGATATTCCGACTGTCTTTGTCCGAATAGTCGGGGACCAGCGTGAGCGCGGTATCGGCGGAGATCCAGGCGCATGCTTCAGTAAAAATCGTAGGGCTGGTCCACCAGCCGCACAGCGTAAATTCCGTGGTGTGCGCCGTTCCCTTCGGATCCGTCCAGCGCAGCGTCACCGGCGCCCCCGGTTCCCGCGGAATCCCCAGCGAATCCATCGTAAATTCGTCCAGTGCAATCTCTCCGGCGTCTTTCGGGAAATCCCCCGTGTCAGGAACGGACAATACGGTTTTGGCATAGTCTCGGTCTGCAACCGCCAGCTTTACCAGCCGCTGCCCTATCACCGGATCACTGATCTCCCCTATCGTGCTGAGGCGGACGGTCTGTTTTACTCTGGCGTCTCCCGCGATACGATCCGCCTGCTCATTCGTCAGCCCGGTAAAGAGAATCTGACTCGCGGAGCCATAAGAATACTGGTACCTGAGCAGAAATGCCCCCTGAACGGAACCGCCCAGCAGAAACACAAAGGTGTAGAGTGCCGTGATCAGCATTGCCGCCAGGATCAGAATACTGTTTTTGCCGCGGTGAAACGCAAAATCCCGCTTTATCAGTGTGCGGCAGGCCTTCAGGTTATTGTTTGCAAGCATGACCCTTCCTCCTTATCCATGGATACGGCCATCTTCCATTCGGATTACCCGGTCGGCCATCTGTGCGATCTCAAGGTTGTGCGTGATCATCACCAAGGTCTGATGATAGGTTTCCACCGACAGTTTCAGCAGCCCCAGCACATTTTGTCCGCTTTTGGAATCCAGATTTCCGGTGGGCTCGTCCGCCAGAAGGATGGCAGGCTTTGCAATCAGCGCCCGCGCGATCGCCGCCCGCTGCTGACCGCCGCCGGAAAGCTCCTGCGGATAAGCGTTCAGCTTCTCTTTAAGATGCAAAAGCCCGATTATTTCCGCAAAAAACTCCGGATCGGATGTACGCCCCGCAAGGCTCAGCGGAAACAGGATATTCTCTTTGACGGTCAGTGCGGGAACCAGATGAAAGCTCTGGTATACGAAACCGACCTTATCACGGCGGAATACCGCCAGTTCCCGTTCCTTCAGGCCGGATAAAGAAACGCCGTCCACAATGACCTCTCCCTGATCGGGTGTATCCAGTCCGCCGATCATATTTAAAAGCGTGGTCTTTCCAGAACCGGACACGCCGATGATCGCGGTAAATGTTCCCTTTTCAATGGCGAGATCAATGCCGTTTAGCGCATGTACAGCACCCTCGCCTTTGCCGAAGGTTTTATGGAGATCATGTACGGTTACAATGTCCATGCGTCGATTCCTCATTTCTATATTTTATTTTATAAGTTCAGCCATGCATCGCAAAACGAGCGAATCATGCATGCATGAGCCCGTTCTGTGATGCATGCGCGGAGCGCCCGTTTATGAGCAGAAATAAGCTGCGTTGCAGCAGAGAGTGCCGCAGGCACGGTTTTGCGAATGGCACGGGCTGAACGTTTTTTGGGATTGTAAGCTCAGCTGAGCAAATAGACGGAAAATGTAGTTCCTTCTCCGACCCTGGATGTCACGCTGATATATCCCTTCTGTCGGCTGACAATCCCGTTCGCCAGGTACAGACCGAGACCAACGCCCTCCTCCGCGGCGGTCTCCTCTGCCCGGTAGAACCGACGGAACACATCGTTGTAGTGTTCCTCCGGGATCCCTGCGCCGGTATCGGAAATATCAATGCGGGTGTAAAACTGCCAGGGACGCACCGTGACAGAGACGCTTCCGCCGGCCGGGGTATACTTGACCGCATTATCCAGGATATTTCCGATCGCTTCCGCCGTCCACTTCGGATCGTGCCGCACCGTAATTTTTGCATCGCACTCAGCCGACAATTCGATATTTTTCTGCTCCGCTTTTGCCCAAACGGTATTCATCGCCTGCGCGATGGTGTCGTTCAGTCGGGCGGAGGACGGCTTTAAGAGAAAGGTGCCGGTTTCCAGCCGCGACATTTTAATCAGAGACTGCATCAGAAAATCCAGCTTGTCAATCTGCGCATCCATCGTGTCAAGAAACAATCTGCGTTTTTCTTCCGAAAGCCCAGGGTGCTGCAGAATCCCGGTATAAAGCCTGATATTGGCAATGGGCGTTTTCACCTGATGCGAGATATCGCTGACCAGGCTCTGTATGGTCTTTTTATCACGCTCGCTCTGCAGGCGTCCTTCGTGCATCATGTCATAATACTGCATCAGTTTTCCCTGCACCTTTGCCGTCAGAGAATCCTCATAGGGGTGAAAATGTTCCGGCTGACGGCCCGCAATCGCGGCATCTATTGTTTCGCAGATATCGTCTGCAAACTTCCCGATCTGATACCGCTGCCAGATGGCCCACAACCCGGCTGTCAGGAAACTGCCGGCGCCCACCGCTAAGATACCATACCGTACGGATGCCCCGGGAACATACTCCCATAAGATCCATATCAGCGCCGCCATAAGACCGACGGATACCGCCGCCAGGGCAATGCCGGGGATTGCAGACAGACGGTTTTTCATCTCTGCACTCCTTTCCATATGTATCCCATCCCGCGGACCGTCTTTATATAGGTGTGGACGTCATCTTCGATCTTGGAGCGCAGGCGGTTCATGGTAACCGTCAGGGTGTGATCATCGATGAAATTCCCGCCGCAATCCCACAGCCGTTCCAGCAGGATCTGGCGGGTGAGGATCTTTCCCGTATGGCCGGTCAGCTCCCGCAGCAGCTTATATTCATTTGGCGTAATAGACAGCGTTTCTTCTCCCCGCTGCGCGGTCAGCGCAGAGAAATCCAGCGTCAGAAACCCGTCGCTCCACCGCCCTGCCGGTGCCTCCGCTGCAGCTTTACCGACCCTGCGCAGCAGAGCCTCCACACGGCGCAGCAGAACCTTCATGTGAAAAGGCTTGGTCACATAATCCTCCGCGCCGAGATCAAAGCCGTTTAGCACATCCTCTTCCAGATCATTTGCGGTCAGAAAAATCACCGGCAGTTCCGGACGAGCCTGCTTTATGATACGGCACAGGTCAAAGCCGTTTCCGTCCGGCAGATTCACATCCAGCAAAACAAGGTCAAAATGATCGCTCCAGATCAGCTGCTCCGCTTTACTGCAATTGTAGGCAGCGACTGTGAGATAGCCGCTGCTGTCAAGCTCGAAACACAATCCGGCGCTTAATGCCAGATCGTCTTCTATCACTAAAATCCTCACTCGTTACCTCCATGCCATTTTTAAAATTAATTATAACCGAAACAGTCTGAAATGTTAATAGATCAGAAAAACTCCGCACGACAAACGCATGAATGTTTACTCCCACTCAAATCCTAAATTGCGGATTTTTA
>CAJUNX010000011.1:89652-104499 GCA_910587865.1 uncultured Roseburia sp. | reverse complement strand
TCCATGTTAATGAGGCCTGATGATGACGCCGTATCATAACCATGCCTGTGCTTTAACTCGCTGTTTTTTGCTTCTATCTTATAACGCTCCTTCATTTTTTCTTTGAAGTGTTCTGTCTCCTGAAACTCTGCCTGTTTACTGTGGGCATCGCTTTTGAGGGTTTCACTGTATGTTTTCTTTTTCGCGCCTTCCTTATAACATCCATCCCTGTATGGGCAGCGTTTACATTTCTCAACGTCAAAATAGTATGTCATGCGTGGATTTTTATTCTTCTTTTCTTTTTCACGCCTGTCCAGGTATTTACGGACTGCCAGATGTCCTGCCTTACACTGGTACATTCCCGCGTCTTTATTAAATTCAAATTCATCCTCTTTTGTCCGGTTTCCCTGCGTAATGATGCCGTTTAGCCTGGAAATCAGTTCATAACCGCCGTCCTGCGCCGCTTCGATATTTTTCTGTTCGGAATAGGCTTTATCCCCGATCACCATTTCTACTTCCATTCCGGCTTCCCTGCTTTTGCGCACAAGTTCCGGCAGTTCTTTTCCATCTGTCTTTTCGCTGCTGGTGACAGTGGCTGCTGTAATGATGCGTAGAACGAGAAGCAGGAGTGCGCCGGTGAATTCGGTGGCAATCATATACCAGAAGATCTTAACCCAGCTGTAGAGGGAATCTGCGGGAATCCCCACAGAGCACTGCAGTCCCGGATAATCGAGAGACCGGGTAGTCAGAAGATAGGACTGCCCGTCCATCGTGACAGCCCGGTTTTTGGTATCCGACAGGATCTCTGCTGCCAGGTGATCCGGCAGCGCCGGCGAGGAGTAGATGACGGACTCCCCTGCGGATAAGAGTATGAGGTTCCCGTGATCCGCCGGCAGCATAGGGGTGATGATTTCCTCAAAATCCATCAGCGCGATCAGAACCGCGGTGCGCTTATAATGCTCATCATATACCGACCGCATCAGCCAGAACCGGCCGTCCGGGAAGATATGACTGCCCCAGTGGTTTTCATAACCAATGATGTCCTGAAATTCTTCGGCAGTCAGCCCGTTTTCCTGGTAAAAAAGAGGCATCAAAGCAAGATTGTACCGGCGGGTGGTTGTTGACGTAATGGTCTGGCTTTTGTCAAACCAGATGAACAGCTCATCACAGATATCCGTGGTCAGCCGGGCGGAGAATTCGTCTTTGAGCACCAGCGTCCGCGAGATATTGACAGATATTTCCTGATCCGTATATTTCCCGAATTCTGTCAGGATGGTCTTGCTGGAGAGGATGTCGAGAGATTTTATGGTGATCATCAGACGGCTGTCGATCTGCTCGGTGATGGTATAGGCCTGCTGTGCGCCGTAATTCTCTGTCGTCCTCATCAGGGTCCGGTAATTCTGAATATATCCGCCGCCGGCAATCAGAAGCGCGATGACGCATAACAGGAAGTAAGAGAGGAAGAGGGAGCGGAAGTCTGATTTTGCATGCCATATCGAACTTTTTTTACTATTTTCCATATATTTTTTTCACTTTTCTGTCCTTATCTGTCATATATGTTAAAAACGTACCTGTACAGCTTATCATATGTACTGTTTTTTTGCACCGGTATCTCAATTATTGTCCCCTGAAAATCAAAATACAGCCGTCAGAATTAAATATTCTGTACGGCTGTATTTTGATGTATGGGAATCCCTGTGTGGGTCAGACGGTGAGACCGGCCTCCCGCAGGACAGATTCTCTGGTAAGCTTATCTTCCGGTGATTCCGGGACAGGTTCCTGACGGATATCGAGTCCGAGAACCATATGAGTGCGGTTGTTCGTGGTATAGGGATCCCACCGGGGCAGACCTTCGCCGTTGGGATTGCCGGTTTTGGCAAAATTCGCCCAGTATTTTGTCATGGTCAGGGACAGATCATAGTCGACGCCTGTCATAGGCCGCCAGCACCTGGAAATCGTGCCGAACACATACCACAGCTCGGCGGAGTGGAAGGAACCGTCCTCATTTCCCGGCAGCCGTCTGTCGAAGTGATAGAGGTAAGCGGGCCTGCCATGCCGTCTTTCGGATAATTCCGCCATGACGCGGTTGCCGATCCGCAGGCTGTTGTTCATGGGGCCGAATTCCTCGGAGGTATTGCCGAACATGTAGGGAATATCCGCATTGCTCCCCTCAAAGAATCCCTCGTTGGCGCTGTGCTCCAGCACATAACCGTCGATTACCGTGCCGAAGCCGAAGGGGCCTCCGAAGCCCAGGCCGGGGGTTGCCGCCAGCTCTTCATAGCTCTTCTCCCGCAGCTGCTTTAATGTCCCGCAGCCGGCGGCCTTCATAAAGTCGTAGCCGGTCTGTTCTGCGCCGGCGAGATCCAGGCCCTTCATCGGTCCTCCGTCCATCAGCTGATCGAGGAAGACGCCGCTCATGACGATGGCTTTGTTCATAAGTCCTTTCGCCAGCGGGGAATTCACCAGCGTCTGGACGCTTCCCGCACCGGCGGACTGTCCGAAGATCGTGATTTGTTCCGGTCACCGCCAAAGGCAGCGATATTTTCATGAACCCATTTTAAGGCGGCGATCTGATCCATGTGTCCGTAGTTGCCGCTGCCGTGTCCGCTCTCTGCGGACAGCTCCGGGTGTGACAGAAAACCCAGGATCCCGAGCCGGTAGTTGATGGTGACAAGAATCACACCCTCCCGACAGAAGGCCTCCCCGTCAAATTCCGGTTCGGATCCGTAGCCGTTGGCGAGTGCGCCGCCGTGAATCCAGAACATGACCGGAAGCCGTTCTTCTGGCGACTGTGCCGGGGTCCAGATATTTAAGTACAGGCAGTCCTCGCTGGCCGTCTCCGTGCTCTGATAAAATTCTTTTCCGTACAGGGAATCGACAGGGGTTGGAGAGGCCTGCCATGCCGTGGCTGAAAAATGGTCGGCGGCATATTCGCCCGCCCATGCCGCGGGAGGCTGGGGCGCCTTCCAGCGAAGATCGCCTGCCGGCGGTGCGGCATAGGGGATGCCCTTGTACACGGTATAGACGGGATTGTTTCCCGGAATGCCCCGCACCACGCCGTAAGCGGTACGCGCAGTCCGGCTGATGACCGGATAGCAGACGGGGTTTTCCGGAATATTGAGTTCGATTGGTTTTTTCATAAAGAGTCCTCCGTTTCTGTATGCTTGTTATTGAAAGAAACGTTCAGCCATCTTCTGTGAAACATGCGGATCATGCTCGCATGAATGAGCACGTTTTGCAGAAGACGGGCAAAGCGCCCGTATATGAGCAGGGTTAGTCGCGAAGCGGCGGGAAAGCGCCAATGGCGCCCTTGCGAATGGCGCAGGCTGAACTTTTCAGGAAAAAAGTGCAGTTAACCCTTGATGGATCCGACCATGACGCCGGATTTGAAATATTTCATCACAAACGGATAGATGACCAGCATCGGGGCGCTTGAGACGATAATCGTACAGTATTTCACCAGCTGCCGGAAAATATCGGCGTTTGCCGCCAGATCTCCGGAGGTGGAGGAGGAGGTCGTGTCGTTTAAGATCAGGATCTCACGCAGTACCAGCTGCAGCGGGTAGAGGGCCCGGTCCTTGATGTACATGGCTGCCGGAAACCAGGAGTTCCAGCTGCCGATGATGTAGTAGAGCGCCACGGTGGCGACGGTCGCTTTTACCAGGGGCAGCATGACCTGGAAGATGATGATAAGATCTCCGGCTCCGTCCAGCTTTGCCGATTCTTCCAGGGAATCCGGCACGCCGGCAAAGGCGGTGCGCATCATGATCAGGTTGAAGGTGGACAGACAGGTGGGCAGGATCACGGACCATCCGGTGTCCAGCATCCCCAGCTTCTGCACCACCATGTACAGCGGCACGATACCGCCGTTAAAGAGCATGGTAAAGGAGATCATAAACATGATCGCGTTGCCCCAGAGCAGGTTTTTGCGGGAGAGCACATAGCCGCCGATGATTGTTAAGACCATGCCGATGGCGGTGGAGGCCCCTACATAGACAAAGGTGTTGAGGAAACCCCGGATCATCTGCTGGTTGCTGAATACCCGCTTATAGCCTTCCACGTTAAAGCCCTTCGGCCACAGAATCAGCCCGGACTGGGTGTTCAGCCAGTTGGGATCGCTGAAGGACGAAAACAGTACGTGCAGCATGGGGAGCAGACACAGGATCCCGAAAACCGTCAGGAATATGTAGTTGAAAATTTCAAAGGCGATGCGCGCCTTACTTTTCTTTATTTTATTGCTTTTATTCACCGATATATGGCTCATAGATGATTCCCTCCCTAGAATAAGCTGATTTCGCTGTATTTTTTGCTCAGATGGTTGGTGATGAGGATCAGACCGAAGTTGATCACGGAGTTAAACAGCGTCACCGCGGTGGAGAAGCTGTAGCCGCCCTCTAAGAGACCTTTCCGGTACACGTAGCTGGCGATGATATCCGCGGTCTCGTAGATCTGCTCATTGTACATGAGAATGGTCTTCTCCGAGCTGGAGGCCATCAGCATATCCACCTGCATGATCAGGGTGATCATGATCGTCGGACGGATGCCGGGGAGGGTGACATGCCACATCTGCCGCATGTAGCCGGCGCCGTCGATCTTTGCCGCTTCATAGAGCTCCTGGCTCACGCCCGGGAGGGCGGCGATATAGAGAATGGTACCAAAGCCCAGTCCCTGCCAGATGCCGGAGCCGATGTAGATCGGCCGCCAGAGGGAGGAGACGCCCAGGAGATTCTGCGACTGTCCGGTGAGGGTCTCGGCCAGTTTTCCAAAAACGCCGGTGGACTTGCAGAAATCCACGACAATACCGCAGACCACCACCATGGAGATGAAGTAAGGCATGTAGCTGACGGTCTGTACGGTCTTCTTAAAGAGTTTGTTCTTCGCCTCATTAATGAGAAGCGCGACGATGATCGTCAGCGGGAAGGAGATGATCAGATTCCACACATTCAGCAGAATCGTATTCCGCAGGACGCGGATAAAGTAGATGGAACCAAAAAAGTCGATGAAGTGCTGAAAGCCCACAAAGTTGTGCGTCAGGCTTCCGAAGATTCCGGTTCGTGGTTTGTAGTTACAGAATGCCATGGTCAGGCCTCCCATGGGGAGACAGGAAAAGATGATAAAAAACAGGATCAGCGGCAGGATCAGCAGATATCGGAATTTATTGTGCTTAAAATCCCTGATGATCGCTTCCTTTGTAAATTTCTTTTCCCGTTTCTTTTTCTTTTGAACCTGCCCGGCGGCAGCTGCGGTGTTTAAGGTTGCCATAATATTTCCCCTTTCCTGAATTGATAATGTATGGATATATTGTAGACAGATTGATCCGGCCCCAAAAGGCGCAGTAATTAATCCGGGTTCTGGTATTTGAGAATCCAGAGGAACCACTTTTTGTGAAAAGAGCCTGCTTTTGATATCGGAATAAGAAAACGGTACGGAAAAAAATAGCGCTTGCCCGGGGGTATGGGGATTTATATAATGAGAGCAGAATACAGGCAGCAGGAAAGGAGATCATTTTTATGCCAGATGAAACAATCGCCCTGAAGGGGAAAGCGCTGGAGGCGGGGGGTGGACCGTCTGAGGGCTATGTATTTATGAACCGTCCGGTATACAATATTGACGATATGGACAACGCCGCATTTATGGGCGATCACCGGATGGAGGGGGTCTTCACCGTGATGGCGCAGCAGGAGATCGCACCGGAAACGCCCGGACAGGTCTGTGTGGACGGGGAATATTCCGGGGAGGGAATTATCGGCAAAGGCTTTCTGCCGGGCAGCGTCTGCATCGGCCTTCCGGTACGGCGCCGGATGCGGGAATACGGAAAGACCTATACGGTTCGCTATGAGGGCGCGCGGAAAAAGGACGGTACACCGGTTCCGCCGCTGGAATTTAAGCTGGAGACACTCCCGAAGGCTGTGCCGGGACAGGCGTATCCGGAGCATGACGCGCTGGTGTTAGAGAGCGCGAGAGAGGGAGCGGTTCTGTTAAAAAATGACCGGCAGGCGCTGCCCCTGGGAACCGGGGCGGTGGTCAATGCCTTCGGCAAGGGCGGCCCGTGCTTTCGTCTCGGCTGCGTCGGAGCGGGAAAGATCAATCCCCGCTACGGGATCCGTTTTGAGGAGGGGATTAAGCGCTGGTCCGGCCTGACCTTAAATGAGGAGCTGTTCGAATATTACCGGATGTCCGAGGATAATTCCCTTCCGCCGGAGGAGATGATACAGGCGGCAAGAGAGCGGAACGATACCGCGGTGATCGTTCTCACCCGGGGAACCGGCGAATCACAGGACAACACGCTGCGCAGGGGGGATTATTATCTCACGGAGGAAGAAGATGCGCTTCTGGACCGGGTAACGCATACCTTTGAGAAGACGGTTGTCGTATTAAATACCGGATACCCGATTGAGATGAACTGGGTGAAACGGTATCCTGTGGACGCGATTTTATGGTGCGGCCTGAATGGAATGGCCGGCGGCAGGGCCGTGGCGGAGATCCTCGAGGGAACCGTGTCGCCCTCCGGTCGCCTGGCGGATACCTGGGCCTGGGATTATAAGGATCACCCCTCGGCGGCAAATTTTTACATCATCCCGGAAGGGGAGACTGCTTCCATGTTCGACAGGAATGCTTTTGTCAATACCGTCTACGAGGAAGGGCTGTATGTGGGATACCGCTATTTTTCTACATTTGGCGCGGACTGCGCCTTTCCCTTCGGCCACGGCTTAAGCTACACAGAATTTCAGACCTCCTGTGTAAAGGGTCAGCTGTCCGGCGCCAACGGGTCTCTTGACGTACGGGTGACAAACTGCGGCAGAATGCCGGGAAAGCATTCGGTGCTGCTGTTTGCGGAGCTTCCTTTTGGGCGTCTGGAGCAGCCCTCCCGCCGTCTGATCGCATTTGGCAAGACAGGGGAGCTCGTCCCGGGAGCCAGTGAGACGGTACGGCTTATCGTGGAGGCGGAGCAGCTGAAATCGTATGACGAAAAAAGGGCTTCCTGGGTGGTCGAGGCGGGAACGATCCGGTTTTTCCTGGGCGGCTCCGTGTCGGAGGCAGAGGAGACGGCCTCGGTGGAGATCCCGGAGGAGATTGTTGTGTCAGAGGTGACGAATGTGCTCACGCCGCCGCTTCCGATCCGGGAGTTAAGCCGGCTTGATCCGAAGGGAACCTGGCCCGCCGGAAAGGAGTCCGGGTTTGTGAGGAGCGGGAGTCTTCCGTGGGCACGAAGCCGCCGGCACATACCGGAAGCGCGTCCGGTGGACGCCGCCGCGCCGGATCGCCTCATCACACTGCCGATGGTCAGCGAGGATCCGTCGCTGCTGGGCGCATTCGTGGCACAGCTTGACGATTATGAGCTGTGCCGGATGAGCATCGGCGCGCGGACCGGATGGAATCCCGAGGACAACGGATTTGCGGGAACCCTGTTTACGGGCGGCGCGCTGGAAAAGTATGAGATACCGGAATACTACATGGCGGACGGCAACAACGGCCTGAATTTAAATATTGCCACGATCGGATTTCCGGTGTCGAGCGTGATGTGCTCCACCTTTGATGAAGATCTTTTATATGAGGAGGGAAGAGCGATCGCCACGGAGGCCATCGACCAGAATCTGCACTGTATCCTGGCTCCGGCGATGAACCTTCACCGGAATCCGCTGTGCGGGCGCCATTCGGAATATTTCAGCGAGGATCCCTACTTAAGCGGCCGTATGGGCGGTATGCAGAGCCGTGGAATCGAGAGTATGGGACTGGCCAGTGTCATGAAGCACTTTATGGCGAATAATGCGGAAAACTACCGGAACCGCAATCACAGCCTGATGACGGAGCGAACCGCCAGGGAGCTTTATCTGAAGGTCTTTGAGACGGCGATGAGCGTACACATGCCGGATGCGGTGATGACCGGCTACAATCCGGCGAACGGATGCTGGTGCGCCGGGGATGAAGAGCTCTTAGAGACCGTCCTGCGGAAGGAGTGGGGCTTCACCGGGTATGTGATGACCGACTGGGGCTCGTCGGACTGCTGTCCGTCCGCACCGACGGCTCAGGCCGGCAACAGCTGGGTGGCGCCGGGAGAGATGGATGACAAAGAAGTTACGCCGATGCTGGAGGCTCTCGCGGAGGGCACGCTTGACCGGGAGCGCTTAAGAAGAAATGTCTATGATATGTATGGTGTGATTGCAAAATATGGAATTCGGAAACAGAAATAGGATTTACAATAACAAATCCAAAGCGTAATTCATCCAGTGATTCATCAGGATTCCTTAGTGTAAAAAACCAACAATGCCTGCTTCATCAAATGCAGTAAACGGCATTAGAGATTCAGCAAAACAAAATTCCTTTTATGTTATCGGATATTTACCGGGTATACCTGCTGTCCATTGATAAAAATGATGTTTCATCCTGGCAGCCCTTTTGTTTACACCATTTGCGATTTGACCGAATGGAACAAAGTGAGTGTCCCTTAAGCCGGCATCTACGGACGTTCAATCCTTTGCCCCTGGATATAAGGGGTCTGTGGAAAGTTCGTTGAGGGTGCCGGAATCACCCCCAATCCCCTGAGAGTGATCTTTCCTTTGGAAACCGGGCAGGCGCCAATTCAGCAAAGAGATCGTCCTTTTAAGACATTTTGAAAAAATACAAGAAATCCGTCCAGGGCGACAATTTGTTCGAATGCACTGTCCGGCAGATCGTAAAAATACTGACCGGTCTTCTGGTCAATGGAGATACTGTCTAACGGAAATCCTTTTTCACGGACCGCACTGTGCGGAGCATCGGTCAGAAAAAACACAGAGCTTTCCATGGAAGGCTCCATGGCCTCATAGAGATGCGTTTCGTCCGGTACAAAACAGATGGCATTTTTGTACCTTGCCGTGAGCGTCCCGTACTGCCGCACCAGGCCCGTGTAATAGGCGACCATTTCATCGTCGGATAAACAGACGCCATTCACATTGCGCACATGTACGCCCGGCTGTACGTGGGACGGAACCTGGTCAAAATATAATCCCGAGTCGCAGGAAAAAACGGGCATGTGAAATGCCTCATAATAAGCAAGCGCTTTCTGTCTCGCATTTTCAAGGGGGGTATTTCCGTCCTCAGGGACATTGGGAATCACCCTCCCTTCTGCCTTCAGATCATTCAGGCTGATCAGTTCTATCTCAAGATGTTCAAGCCGGTTTTTCATTGCGTCAAATTTTGCCGGATTACCGGTTCCATACAGCAGTTTCATTCTGAATGCTCCCTTGTAATGTTTTTTACCCAGATGTATTTTTTGTATCGGATATATACCGCGGGAAGTTTTACAATTTCATCGAGATTCACGATGCAGTATACGGCCAGCACCGGCAGCTTCAGCACAAAAGCGGCGAGAAATCCGAGGGGCACGGAAAAACACCACATCGCAAAAACATTTCCGATCATGTCAAACTTCGAGTCGCCTCCCGCACAGAAAATGCCGTCGAGCACGGTGGTGTTGACGGACTGCGCCATGATGTTGATGCCGCAGAAGATCAGCATATACCGGAGATAAACGGTGGCGGAAGGTTCGACGGGCGCAATCCTCACGATCAGAGGCGAAAGGGCGATCAGGGACGAGCCGGTCAGCACACCGACCGCAATGGCCAGGTGGGAGAGCCTGCGACCGTAATTTTTTGCCAGATCCAGTTTGCCTGCTCCGAGGACGTTTCCGATCAGCACGCCCGCGCCACCGCTCACGCCGCGGATCAGGCAGGACAAAAGACTTTTTGCGATGGAGGTGATGGAATTTGCCGCCACAGCGTCGGAACCCATGTGTCCCATGATCACCGAATAGGAGGAAAAGGCCACGCCCCACACCAGGGAAGCGCCGAGCACCGGTTTTGTGTAATGCCAGAAGTCATGTGACAGGGCACGACCGGATGTCTGAAACAGTTTGCACCAGACGATCCGCACACGGCCCGGTCTGAAACACTCAAAAATGCTCCAGACGAGTTCGATGGCTCTCGCGGTGACGGTGGCGTAGGCGGCGCCCGCCACACCGAAAGCCGGAAATCCCAGAAGTCCGAAGATCAGCAGGGCGTTTAAGACAATATTAATCACAACGCAGGAGGAGCTGATCAGAGAGCTTCTGCCTGCAAAGCCGGTATTTTTTAAAAGGATCAGATAAATCTGCGAGACGGCGCACAGCAGATAGGAGAGCGAGACGGCTCTTATGTAGATCGCGCCGCATTCGATCAGCTCTGGTTCACTCGTGAAAATGCCGATCAGAAGCCGGGGAACGAGGAAAGCGGTCAGGGTAAAGAGAAGTCCTGTAACCAGATTGACCCGGAGCGCAGCCGGCATGACGTTTTCAATGGAAACAGTATCCTTTTTCCCCCAGTACTGGGCAACCAGAATACCGGCGCCGATGGAGATGCCGCCGATAAAAAGACTTAGCACAAACTGGATCTGTCCGGCAAGAGATACGGAAGAGAGCGCCGTCTGGTCAAGAAAGCCAAGCATCGCGGCATCGGTGGCGCTGACAAGGGCGAGCATAAAGCTCTGTACGGTGATCGGTATCACCAGGGATTTTAACATTGTGTAGAAATGATCGTTTTTTTTCATCTGCATCTGTCTCACCATTTACCTTAATTTTTCCAGTCTATCATATCGCATAACCGCATTAAATTCAAGGATTGGAATGACCTCTTCTGAAGTTTCTGTTGTGAAAATTCTGTCGGACGATTATAATGAAAATCAGATTCTGGACGTGAGCTGCCGCCTGGAACGCACAGCCGCCCGGCTTTTGCGGACTGCTTTTCGGAAAGGAGATGATACATATGAGATATACATGGATTGACGAATATCTGCTGGATAAAACAGGAGTGACCAAAGATCTGCAGCAGGACTGGAACTGGATTCGCTATCACATCGGAGGAAAGATGTTTGCCGCGGTCTGTCTCGGAAAGGATGACGAGCCGTATTATATCACGTTAAAACTGGAGCCAGAGGAGGGCGATTTTCTGTGGTCACAGTACGAGGATATCGTTCCCGGTTACTATATGAATAAAATGCACTGGAATTCCGTAAAACCGGACGGAGAGGTGCCGGACGAGCTGCTGAAAGATCTGCTGGACAAATCGTATCAGCTGGTATTGAAAAGCTTAAGTAAGAAAAACGGGCAGCCTGATCTATGTCCTGTTCCGGTCAGGGGAGATGGAGCGGGACCGCTGGGCAGGGGAAGACAATATCTGGATTGAGTCGGCCGGGGAGGAGAACGTGGGGCTTGAGAGCTGGCGGGTGTACCGTTACTATGAGCCGGTGGGCCGGATCCTGAAACGCCCGTGTGAAGCGCTGTCGGAGGTTATGGAGTGGAGAGCGTACCGGAAATACGGCGAGACGTTTGTCGCCACGGAACAGGACAGGATAAGAGAGAAGGATGAGAGCCTTTCGGTCTACACGCTTTATCTGGAATCGGATCCGGAGATTACGATCCATATGTTATCGGGCGATTCGTTTTACGGTTTTTTGGACGACTACCCGCAGGCGCTGGCAAACCGGCTGTTTTCCGCGGATCAGGAATTCTGCCGTATCGCGGTTTTTGCAAAGACCGGGACGGCGGCGGATCAGACAGAGACGCTTCTGTCCTGCTTTGCGGGCGCTCCGGTGATTGTTATTGACAGTGAGGAGGACGGCGGACAAAAGGCGGGAATCGTCGCACGGGCGATCGGCAGGGCGATGGATCATCCGCTGTTCTATGTGGAAGGAAACGAGGCGGAGGTTGTGCTGCGGATCTGTTTTCCGGACGGTGAGACGCAGGATATGAGGCTGCCCTTCGGCAACCGGGCGAACCGTTATACGAATGATTCCATCAACGGCATGATAAAGGGGGACTACTACACGGATGAAGCGCACGTGAACGAGGCGATCCGCCACTGGTACGAGGCGCATGCGGCAGAAATGCCGGATATGCAGGAACCGCAGGGGACGACCGGAGGATCCGCGGACGCCGGGGATGCGGCCAAAGCGCCGGGGACATCGGGAGATGAAACCGGGACGGGAACTCCGGAAACATCCGCGGACGCCGGCCCTGACACCGTGGAAGGTGCCTACCTGTGCCTGTACCGGGAGGTCTTTGAACCGGAGGGGGCCCGTTACGAATGCAGCTACAATGCAAAGGGCAATTTCTATGCCGTGCTCTCAGAGGGCAGAGGTAAGCCGGCGGCGGATCAGCCGGAGATGGACACAAGAATTACGGTTGTCTATGACCGGGAGTCGAAAAACGGGGAATGCCATCTGTTTGTCTGTTATGAGACCTATTACGATGAAAACGGTTCCGAGTATACGACCGCGATCCGCAATACCTATGCAGTGAACCGGTCGACCGGGGAGGCGACGGCTTCCGGGAAACGCGCCTGGGAGGATGTCGGTTCACAGGAATATCAGGAGGCCGCCGGTGAGAAATAAAGCCGAAAAAAGTGTGCGCTTCGTGCGCACACTTTTTTTCGGGAAAATCCGACCGTTTTCATAAATCCACTCTCTTCTGCCCTGTTTTTCCGCCATATGTACAGGAAAGCCAGATAGCCTGACGTCTGACGGCAAAGACGCTTAGGAGAGCTTTTTAAACACCGGAATCACATCGATCGGTGCATCGCAGCGCACGGTCTGTCCGCCCGCATATTCGGTTTTGTCGTTGATGTTCTGCCAGTTTCCCTCCGGCAGATATACATCTCTCGCGGTCTCGCCCGCAGACAGAATCGGAGCGACGAGGTATGCGGGGCCGAACATATACTGATCCGATAACTCCCAGCACTTCGCGTCATCCGGGAATTCGTAGAACATGGTGCGCAGCAGCGGAGCGCCGGTCTCGCTGGCTTCCCTCATCAGTCCCTCAATGTAGGGCTTTAAGGAAAGACGCAGATCAAGCTGTTTTTTCATCACGGCAAACGCATCCTCACCGTAGCTCCACATCTCGTTGGACTGTCCGGTATAGAGGCTGCCTCCGCCGTAATCCTTGTCGGAGAGCGGCGGAATATTGTGCGGACCGCGGTCTCCGTGCAGGCGGAGGATCGGAGAAAATACGGCAAATTCAAACCAGCGGAGCAAAAGTTCCTTAAATTCCGGTGCGGACCAGTCGGCGGTCATGAATCCGCCGATATCGGTCGTCCACCAGGGAATCCCGGCGAGCCCCATATTAAGCCCTGCGCTCAGCTGATCTCTCAGGCTCTCAAACGTACTCGGCACATCGCCGGACCAGATCAGCGAGGAATATTTCTGATTTCCCGCCCAGCCGGAGCGCGTTAAAAACAGCATCTCCTTTTCACGGCCCAGGGAGGTAAAACCGTCACAGAAGGTCTTTGCGAACATCTGCGGATACAGGTTGCTGACCTCGAGCGCACAGCCCATCGCATAGCGGTAATTATCATAGTCGTACACCGCATAGTCCGGCTCGATGTTATCCAGCCAGAACATGTCGATACCGAAATCGAGATAATTCTGTCTGCACTTCTCCCACAAAAATTCCCTCGCCTCCGGGTTGGTGACATCGATCTCTAAGCAGTCGCCCTGAAAATCGTAGGTCTGAATGCTGCCGCGCTCGGTCTGAATTAAGAGGCCGCGGCTGTAAAGCTCGTGGAAGTTTATACTCTTGCGGTCCACGGACGGCCACACGGAGACCACCACTTTTGTGCCCATGGCATGCAGCTCGTCGCACATCGCCTTCGGATCCGGCCAGTACTCACGGTCGAACTGCCAGTCGCCCTGTCTCGTCCAGTGGAAGAAATCGATGACGATGACATCGAGCGGAATGCCGAGCTCATGATACTTCCTGGCCACCGACAGCACCTCCTCCTGCGTGCGGTAGCGCAGCTTGCACTGCCAGAGTCCTAAGAGACCGTCCGGGATCATCGGCGCGCGGCCGGTCACTGCCGTGTATTGCTCCACAATGGCAGCCGGCGTGTCGGCCACGGTGATCCAGTAGTCCATCTCTTTTGTCGCTTCCATGTGCCACTCGGTATAGTTCTTTCCGAACGAAACCTTTCCCACGCCCGGGTTGTTCCAAAGGAAACCGTATCCGAGACTTGAGACCGCAAACGGAATGCTGATCTGCGAATTGCGCTGCGCCATCTCCAGCACGCAACCCTTTAAGTCAAGGTACGGCTGCTGGTACTGTCCCATGCCGAAGATTTTCTCGCTGTCATTGCTCTCGAAGCGGACGGTCAGCCCGTAATCGCCGCCGATGATCGGCTTGTAGTCCCTTCCGACAATCTTTAGGCAGCAGCTCTCCTTACTCTCCGTGCCGAGATAATTCCGGTAGTATTCCCGCAGAATCAGTCTGCCGTCCCGGAAAAAGGAAAGCACGCCTGCGACATTGATCTTCGCGCAGATTCTGCCGTTTGTGATCGTGGCGCATTTGTCGATCATCCCTCCGGTGTAGCCGTCCGGGATGCTGCCCTCATTGATTTCGATGACAGACCGGCGTCCCGTATCCGGCACCTCCTCCCCCAGCGCCCAGTCTCTCCCGGTGTAATCCATATACCGGGTCGCGCGCACGCGAAGAGAATCCGTCCCCCACGGCTCGATCATCAGCCGTTCGCCCTGATGGCGTGCCACCAGTCTGTTTCCGTCCTTAGAAAAAATCATAATTCGCTTCTCCTCTCTGAAAAAACTGTTATAATAAAACTATAATGATTTTCAGACAGAAAAACTTTAACAAATTTCGCAGATACTAATACGATATTCACAAAAAGCCCGGTCCCGATGGAAGGCAGGACGGGTGCTGGCACACCGGACTGTCCTGACATCAGGGACGCTAACCCGAATGAGCATGCAGCGCGAACAGCGCGGAATGCGAATTTCGGGTCAGGATTGCGTGAGGCCGAAGGCCGGAGCAATCCAGCGGGCTTTGAAGAAAGGAAGAAAGGCAGAGAA
>CAJUNX010000011.1:0-89552 GCA_910587865.1 uncultured Roseburia sp. | reverse complement strand
GCAGAGAACCAGGATTGCGTGAGGCCGAAGGCCGGAGCAATCCAGCGGGCTTTGAGAGAGGAAAAGAGCCAGGATTGCGGGAGGCGGGAGGCCGGAGCAATCCAGCGGGCTTTGAGAGGAAAGGAGGCCGTATGAACGAAGAATACCATCTGCTCCGGGAGCGCAGATCCCACGGCAACGCCATGTTTCCGTTTATGATTTACGAGATCGAGACGGACGAGAAGACCGGCGAGCGCGTGGGCTGCCACTGGCACGAGGAGATCGAATTTCTGGTGATCACGGGCGGGACGGCGGAGGTGACGATTGACGGGCGGGGATATCCTGCGCAGGAGGGCAATATTTTTGTGATTCCGCCGGACTGTCTTCATTCCGTCAACGGAAAACCCGGCATCCCGTTTTCCTTTTTTGCGGTGGACTTTGCACAGACGCTGCTCAACAGCTTTGTCAGCGACCGCATTCAGCAGAACTATATCGACAGCGTCCGGACAGGCGCTGTGGTTTTTTCAGAGCGCCTTGCACCGGCGCAGGACTGGGAGTACGAAGCGTCCGGCATTCTTGCGCAGATCCGGAGGATTTTTGCGAAACAGGAACCGGCGTATGAGCTTCTGATCAAGGCGAGGCTCTGCGAGCTGTGGTATCTTCTGTTTACGCACGCCCGGACGACGGGGCGGGATCCCGCGTCCGCCACGGATTATCAGGTCGGGATCATCCGCGCCGTGATCGGATATCTGAAGTCGCATTATGAGAGCGCGGTGTCACTGGAAGCGCTGTCAAAGGAATTCGGGATCAGCCGCGGACATTTGTGCCGTCTGTTTAAGCAGATTACAAAAATGACGATTGTAGAATACCTGAACTACTATAGGATCAGCATGAGCATATCCTGGCTCAGGGACACCGACCGGGAGATCGGCGAGATCGCCGGGCTGACGGGATTTTGCAATATCAGCTACTTTAACCGTGTTTTCCGGAGTTATATGCACATGACGCCCACTGAGTACCGGCGCGGGACATTCATAGTTGACGGCGTTCCGAACTTATACTAGAATGGATAAAATATGGAGGGAGATGGTGTGGGGGAGATTGGGAATCATATACAAAAAGAAACGTATGAGAGCGGGAAAAACAGGCATACTCACGAAGCAAAGAGTTTTCAGAGCACGATCCTAAAGATTGTCGGAGCATTTTTACTGCTGCTTTTACTGTTTTTCTGCGTCAATCTGGGGGCAGGATCCGTGATCAGACATCAGGTGAACGAGTCCGTGGAGTCGATCGCAGATTCCTACGTTAAGGAGATTGTCTACCAGTTCGGCGCGGCGGACAATTATCTCGCGGATCTGGTATTTCTCGACAACGATGTGGAGAGCGCAAACTACAATTATGAGGAGAACCATCTGTGGTTTATCCAGTCGGCGCAGAACGTGAATGATAAATTAAACAGCTACCGCTATGCGCTGGGGGAACAATTTGGGTTCCTGGTATATTATGCCAGCCATGACTACTATAATATGTCGGAGCGGGGGTCCTTAACGATTCCGGAGACCAGCCGCTTAAAGGAAAGCCTGCGGGCGTTTATGGAGGAGGACCGGGGAGAGGTTCATGCGATTTTGGGGACGGAATGGAAGATCCTGCGCATCAGCGCCAAATGGTATGCCGTCAATTACAGCTATTATCATGAAGTGTACGCGTGCAGCTTTGTGGAGCTGGGTAATCTGGAGCGCACGGTCGACCGGATTGAGTTCGGGAAGAGCATTGATCTGGTATTTGCATCGGCTGACGGGGAATTTTACACGCACGGGGAAGAACTTATGGAGCGGCGCCTGTCCGGGCAGGCGAAAAAGGCGCTCTCTGGAAAAAGGATGTCCGGGTACCGCTATTTTCTGGTCGGAAGGGAGATTCCGGGGGCGGATCTTCATCTGGTTCTTGTGGTGGAAAACGGAGAGGGAAACATCGGCAGTATGATCATGCAGTGGATTCTTCTGATGATCATGTTTGTCGGTGTGGTGTTTCTGATCTGGATGAGCCGTTACAGCAAACGCATGCTTTTGGATCCTCTGCGTTATTTTTTTGAGAACCTGGAAAAAGTTGCCGTGGATGAGGAGAGCGCTTATTTTGAAAACAGCGCCATCTTAGAGCTGCAGCAGGCGAATGCGCTCTACAAAAAGATTCTCGATCAGGCGCATCAGCTGAAGATTGAGGTCTATGAGAGGACAAAAGAACAGCAGCAGCTGCAGATCGAATATATGCAGCTTCAGATACAGCCTCATTTCTACATTAACTGTATGAATATGATTCACAATATGTCGTGCATGGGCGATGAGGAAGGGGTTCAGATGATGGCGGCTCATGTGTCGGATTATTTTCGGTACATTTTCGGGAGCAGCCAGGAGGAGGTCGGGCTTCGGGAGGAGCTAAAGCACATCGAGAATTACCTCGAGATCTGCCGGGTCCGTTACCGGATGAAGGTGGATTACCGGATCGACGTGCCGGATCAGATCGACGGCATTAAAATCCCGCCTCTTCTGCTGCACACCTGCGTCGAGAATGCGGTGAAGTACGGCTGCCGTCAGGGGGATGTGTCGGTGATCGGAATCCGGATCCGCAGGGATGCAGAGGAGGACGGGGAATATATCTCCATCGAGGTGACGGACGACGGTCCGGGGTTTGAGCCGAAGATATTAGAGCAGCTGGCAAAGAGGGAAGAGATCGTGACGTCCCGCGGGACAAGAATCGGAATTACAAATGCAATCAAACGTATGGAACACAGATACAAAGACCGGTTTCGGATCGAATTCTCGAACCGTGTCGACGGCGGTGCAAGGATTCTGATTGAGATACCGGTTGAAATGGAGTGCGGAGAATGAATATTCTGATAATGGATGATGACGAGTACACGGTCGAGACAGTCAAAGCGATGATCGACTGGGAAACGATCGGCGTGGACAACGTTTTTTCGGCGACGACGGTTTTTTCCGCAAAGCAGATTTATGAGGCGGCGGATCTGGATATCATGCTCTGCGATATCGAGATGCACGATGAGACCGGACTTGATTTTGTCGAGTGGGCCAGGAAACAGGGAAGTCTGGCCGAGGTGATTTTTCTCACCAGCTTCGCGGAGTTTTCCTATGCGCAGAAGGCGCTCCAGCTCCAGAGCATGGAGTATGTCTTAAAGCCGGTAAAATACGATGAGTTAAGTGAGATCCTGAAACATGCCGTAGTCCGCGCGGGGCAGATCCGAAAAGAGCGGGGGGAGCAGGAGAAATGGAAGCAGTCGCTAAAGCTCAGAAAAGAAGGCTTTTGGAAACGCCTGATCTCGCGGGAGGTGACAGAGCAGGAGGAGGTCGAACGGCATAGACGGTTTTTGGAGCTGTCCTATACCAGAGAGGAGCGTTTTCTGTTTTTCGTCATCGAAATCTATGATTTCTGTACGATCTTAGAGAAGGTGGAACGCGGAATGTATGATTTCATCATTCAGAATATCACGGAAGAGCTGCTCGGGACAAAAGGGTTCTGTGCGGAGGTTATCTGGCGCATGGATGCGGAGGACGCCGCGCGGTGGCACGTGATCCTGCGGGTGGAGGAGCAGACGATCGGGCGATACCGGGAGGCGATGATGCAGATCGGTCAGAATTATATCGCGCAGATCCGGCAGAAGCTTGACAGTATCGTGGGATGTTATGTCGGGATGCCTGTCTGCTACGCACAGATTCCGGGACAGGCGCAGACGCTTCTTGAGATGGTGCAGGACGATGTGCTCGGAGCCGGTCAGGTCCGTTTTCTGGAAAATTATTCTTTCGGCATGGTGTCCTACATACAGCCGGAGTTTGCCAGCTGGGAGAAGCTGATCTTAGAGAAGGAGGAACAGCAGATCCGCTGGCAGATCAGCCAGTACCTCTCGAAGCTGGAGAAAGAGAAAAACGCGAACAGTGAGAGTCTGGGACAGTTTCGGATGGAATTTGACTATATGATCCTCTCGGTTTTAAAAAAGCGGAATATTCCCGCGTCGCTGCTTTGGGATGATATTCACGCGGATCAGAATAAAGACGCGGTCAAGAGTATTCACAACATGCAGCGCTATGCCAAACGCCTCTGTGACAAGGCGCTCTGCTACATGAACCAGGTGGATCAGGAGAAATCCATCGTCTATACGGTAAAAGCATATATCAGCGAACATTATGCCGAGGAACTGACAAGGGACGACATGGCCCAGCTGGTTTATTTAAATCCGGATTATCTCTCACGGATCTTCCGCAGCGAGACGGGGGAGAGCTTAAGCAATTACCTGATCCGGTTTCGGATCGATCGCGCCAAAGAGCTGTTAATTTCCACCAGCCAGCCGATTCATCAGATTGCCTGTTCGGTAGGATACACAAATTTTTCGTATTTCGCCAAACTTTTTCGCAAGTATACCCAATGCACGCCTAATGAATATCGCAAAAAGACCATAAATAACACAAATCAGTAAGTCTGATTTGTGTTATTTTATGTCAGCAGAGTGTTAGAGAATTGCCTTAAAGTTTTCTATAATTTTCCTATCAAGAAAAGAAAGCGCCCGTCGGCCGGGGGCGGATTCTTTGATAAGGAGGAAAGTATGGCAAATGTCACGGAGGCGAAAGCCCCTTCAAAGTCCATGAGGAAGTTTAAAACCTGGGCTCCGATTTTTCTGATGATGGCCCCCGGGCTGATCTATCTGTTTATCAACAACTACATGCCGATGGCGGGACTGGTGATTGCATTTAAGCAGATCAACTTTTCCGACGGTATCTGGAAGAGCCCGTGGATCGGATTTAAAAATTTCGAGTTTCTGTTTAAGTCAAAGGATGCGTTTATCATCACAAGAAATACGATCGGCTACAACCTTGCGTTTATCGTCATCAACACGGTGCTCGGTATTGCGCTGGCGATCCTGATCACGGATATCCGGAAAGACGGTATGAGAAAGGTTTATCAGAGCGCGATCCTCGTGCCCTATCTGATGTCGATCGTCATCGTAAGCTATATTACATACGCGTTTTTAAGCGCGGAGAACGGTCTGATCAACAACAGCATCCTTCCGCTGTTCGGGAATACGGAAGGGGTCAGCTGGTACATGGAAAAGAAATACTGGCCATTTATCCTGACACTGGTCAATACCTGGAAGGGGATCGGCTACGGGACGCTGATTTATATTTCGACGGTAAACGGGATTGACCGCAGTCTCTACGAGGCCGCAAGCCTGGACGGCGCAGGAAAATGGAAACAGATCGTCCATGTCACGCTGCCCTCATTAAAGGGAACCGTGATTACGCTGACCCTGTTAAATATCGGACGAATCTTCTACTCGGATTTCGGCCTGTTCTACCAGGTGCCGATGAATTCGGGGCAGCTGAATGAAGTGACGAACGTGATCGATACCTATGTATACCGTTCGCTGCTGCAGATGAACAATCCGGGTATGGCTTCCGCGGCGGGCTTTTATCAGTCGATCGTCGGATTTATCCTGGTGCTGGTGGCGAATCTGGTTGTGAGAAAAATTGACGCGGACAGCGCTTTATTCTAAAAGGAGGATCCAATGATACAATCAAGAAGTGAAAAAATATATCAGATTGTGGCTCACATCATCCTGATGCTGATGGTGTTCTGTATCGCGATGCCGTTTATCCTGCTGTTTATGTCATCCATCACCGATGAGAACACGCTGATTCAGAACGGATATTCCTATTTTCCGGCAAAGTTCAGCCTGACGGCATACAAATATATCTGGAACCAGAAAGCGAAGGTATTCCAGGCTTACGGCATGACCATCCTGGTGACGGTGGTCGGTACGGCGATCAATATCGCGATATCGGCGATGCTGGCCTACGGCCTGTCGAAGGCGAAGCTTCCGCTCCGCAGATTCTTTGCCTTTTATGTCTTCTTCACCATGCTGTTCAACGGCGGTCTGGTTCCGACCTACATGATGTACACCGGAACGTTCCACATCAAAAATACGGTGTTTGCGCTGATTGTTCCGGCATTTATGATGAGCGCGATGAACGTGATCCTGATCCGTACCTATTATCAGACCAGTATTCCGGATGCGCTCTATGAGGCGGCTGAGATTGACGGCGCCGGGCCTTTTAAGGTATTTACGACGATCGCGCTGCCGCTGGGCAAGCCGATCTTAGTCACGATGGGACTGTTCGCGGCGTTAGGCTACTGGAACGACTGGACCAACGGACTTTATTATCTGTCCGGTACCGAGGGCCAGAAGCTCTACACGATCCAGAACCTGTTGAATCAGATGATGTCCCAGATCGAGTTCTTATCTTCGAACAGCAGCGCGGCTTCCGCAGCGAGTTCGGATATCGCGAAGGTGCCGCAGACAGCGGTGCGTATGGCGATCGCATTTGTCGCGATGCTGCCGATGCTGGTGATTTATCCGTTCCTGCAGAAATATTTTCAGAAAGGTATCGCGCTTGGCGCGGTCAAGGGCTGATGCGGCCTGGAGGGACGGCCGGCGCGCAGAACGCGTCGGCACAGCAGGGGCTGATGCGGCCTGGAGGGACGGCCGGCGCGCGGAACGCGTCGGCACAGGGATGATATATGGGGATGCGGCATTCTGCCGCACCTGTATATAGATGTAAAACAAGGAGGAAAAACCATGAAGAAAAAGTTAGTAAGCGCATTGCTGATCGGTGTCATGGCGGTCAGTATGCTGGCAGGCTGCGGCGGATCGGATGCAGGAGCAGGCAGCGGATCGGATGCAGGAGCAGGCAGCGGGGCGGCGGCAGGCGGCACAGAAGCAGGGGGAACGTCAGGCGGCGGAAGCGGCGCAGCAACCGTGACAGACGGCGCGGACCCGTCCACCTTAGAGCCGTATGAGATTCAGATGGCGTTTGTAGGAGAGAGCTATCCGGATACGGACATCATTGAGGGAAAGATCAATGAGATCATCCAGCCGAAGTACAACACGACGTTAAATATCATTCCGATGAGCTGGGGTGAATTCACCAACAAATTAAACCTGATGCTCTCGGGCGACGAGCAGCTTGATCTTGTCCCGTGTATCGGAACGTCAAACGGTGTCACCTACATGAACAACGGGCAGATTATCGATATCAAGGGCCTGTATCAGACCTATGCGCCGGATGTGGCGGGCGTTGTCGGCGAGGATAATGTCGAGATCTGTACCGTGGGCGGAAAGATGTACGGCCTTCCGGTATACAAGGAGTATTCTACAGTTGCCGGAGTCATGATGAGAAAAGATCTTCTTGAGGCATCCGGACATTCTGTGGACGAGATTAAGTCTCTGGATGACCTGGATCAGATTTTTGCGGACGTGAAGGCGCAGAACCCGGATATGATCATGCTGGCAGGACGCCAGGGCAGCACGCCGGGAATCGACCTGATCACCGGAGGATATTTCGACGGATTAAATGACAACTACGGCGTGATTCTCCCGGATGATAAGGAAGGAAACGTAATCAACTACTTTGAGACGGAAGAGTTCAAATCCGTGATGACGAAAATGTATGAATGGGCGCAGGCAGGTTATATCTCCAAGGACTGCGCGACCATGACGGATGCCCGTCAGAACCAGGTGAAGGCAGGAACCGCATTTGCGTATTTTACACCGTTAAAACCGGGCGTAGACCTTCAGGATTCCCTGGATACGACCTATGAGATGGTATGTACGGAGCTTTCCCCGACCTGGAGATCAACCGGCCAGGTGGCATGGATCGGCTGGGGGATCGGCAGAAACTGCAAATACCCGGAGCGCGTGCTTGAGACTTTCAACGAGTTCTACACAAACGCTGAGATCATGAACTACTTTAACTGGGGAATCGAAGGACAGCACTATGTGTTTGTCGACGAGGAGAAGGGAATTATCACCTATCCGGACGGCGTGGATTCCCAGAACAAGACCTACGGCTACAACGCGGGCTACGCGATCCCGAACCAGAAGATCGCTTATGTGTGGGAGAACAACGATCCGTCGATCTGGGAGGAGTACGAGACCTTCAACAATGCGGATCCGCTGATCTCTACCGGCTTTATCTTTGATAACACGGCGGTGAGCACAGAGATCTCCGCATTAAACAACGTCTATGAGTCCTACCGTGATGCACTCGGCTCAGGCGCCGTGAATCCGGAGGAGGTGCTGGATGACTTTAATGCCGAGCTTTACAATTCTGGTCTTCAGACTGTAATGGATGAAAAGCAGAAACAGCTGGATGCGTTCCTTGGAAAATAAGTAACAGCCGCAGGGCGGAGGGTGCAGGCCCTCCGCTTTTTTCTGGCGCAGGCCCAGCCTTTCCGGCAGCGCTCCTTCGATTTTCACCGGCAGAAACTGCTTGAAAAATATCCCGGCTTTGGTATAATCAGGGGATGGAATGCAGACTGCTTCTGCCGCGGATGCAAAAGACGGCATTCATCGGACAGGAGAGAGAAGAAAAGGAGAAACGATCTATGATTAATCCGGCATCAATGATGAAAATGATGAGCGCGTGGAATAAATTTTCAGAGAACCATCCGAAATTTGCCGCCTTTTTTCCGGCAGTGACAGCTGCCGGAATCACGGAGGGCACGGTGATCGAGATTACGGTAAAAAAGCCCGGGGAGGAGCCGCTCACCACGAATATGAAGGTGCAGCAGTCAGACCTTGATCTGCTGCGTGATCTGCGTGATCTTGCGACCTGAGCGGAGCTTCCGCCATACCTCCCTGCCCGGGCTCCTGCCGGACTGAGCGCTTTCTCCGACAGCGCCGCCGCACTCTTTCCAAAGCCCTGCATACAATAGCATTGAGACTATCGACAGGGAGTACAGAGTGGATTATAATCAGGAGCAGTTTTTCAGGTCGCAGTTTCAGACGCCCAAAATGCCTTTTTATATGAGTTATCCGATGCAGAATCTGTATCTGACAGAGATGGAATATGAGAAGGATATGGACCGGATGAAGGAGCTGTATCCGAAGGAGGTCGGCACGATCTTAGAGATCGTGGAGGATGAGTGTGACAGGATGGAGTATGAAGGAAGCCTGATGTTTGACGAGTATCCGGACCGGCTGATGCTGGAGATGGTTGTGGACCGGATCTGTCAGAGGATTTCCGGGGAAGAGACGGATGTCACTGCAGAGCAGTACTGGGGAGGCATGCAGCCTCCGCCGCCGGGACACCGTCCGCCTCCGCCCCCGCCGCCGGGACACCGTCCGCCTCCGCCCCCGCCGGGGCATCGTCCGCCTCCGCCGCCGGGACAGAACAACCCGTTAAGGAGTCTCGTTGGTGTGATTTTAAACAATGAGATGTACCGCAGGCGGTGCCGTCACCGCAGATGCAGACGCTGGTGGTAAGCGGATTCGGATAAAAGAGATCCGAAATAAGAAAAAGAATCTGGTTTGTGATTGCAGATTCCGGAAAAAATGCATACAATATAGCTATCGCGTTTTTGCGGTAGCTATATGATTTTACGGGGTGAAAAAGGTGTACCGGTACAGACAGGAGGAGCGGCTGTGTATAAAGGCATGATCAGAGCGGTTGTCTTATCATTGATATTTGTGGGCGCTTTGTTTGGGTTCGGAGCAATGGCGAATCACACAAACGAAGACCTGACTACAGAGATGGAGGGGGCGACGCTCCCGGTTATTTCCATGTATCAGAACGGAGTGCAGGTGAATGAGCTGCACGGATATTCCACGGAGATGAATGCGGCGTATATGCGGGATGCAATTATGCCGGTGGGAGAAGACCGGAAACTGCCAATTACGATACTGACCTATCAGACAGCCGTGGACACGATTTCCTATGAGATCCGGAGTCTGGACGCGGAGCGGCTGATTGCAAATGCGGATGTGAATTCCTACGAGGAACGCCGGGGCAGGATCTCGGCGGAGCTGACGATCCAGAACCTGCTCGAAAAGGGGGAGGAGTATCTGCTGATCATCCGGCTCGGGATGGGGGAGGACTCCGTGTACTATTACACCAGGATCGTGGAGCCGGTGGAGTGCCATGTGGAAGAGTGCGTGGAGTTCGCGCTTGATTTTCACAGCAAGACCTTCAACAGCGAGACCACGGGGGCTCTGTCTACCTATATGGAAAAAACGACGGGGGACAACTCCACGCTGCAGTTTGTCTCGCTGAATTCATCGTTAAAACAGGTGGGATGGGCGGATTTTAACGGGGAGCGTCTGACGGAGCCGGTTCCGTCGATCAAAGAGATCACCCCCACCTACAGCGTGATCGTTCTGGATTACGTGGTGACGAGAGTCGGAGAAGCGGGTGAGAGCGAGTATTACAACGTGGAGGAATACTATCGCGTGCGCTATACCAGCAGCCGGATTTACCTGCTGAATTTTGAGCGCAGAATGGGACAGATTTTCCGCGGTGAGAACGAGAGTCTGTACGAAAACGGGATTGTGCTGGGGATCCGGCCCGAGGATGTGGACTACATGGCGAACGAGACGGGAAAGAATGTGGCGTTTGTCCAGGAAGGGGAGCTCTGGAGCTACGATGCGGCGGGAAATACACTGATTAAAGTGTTCAGTTTCCGCGGGTATGAGGGGATTGATAACCGGGAAAATTACGGGGAACACGGGATCCGGATCGCGGGGATTGACGAGGCGGGGAACGTGGATTATATCGTGTACGGCTACATGAACCGCGGAATTCATGAGGGTCAGGTGGGGATCGCGGTGTATCACTATAACCGCATGGCAAATACAAACGAAGAGCTGGTATTCATCCCGTCCGCACAGTCCTATGAGGTCATGAAGTCTGAACTCGGACAGCTGATGTACATGAACGAAAACAAAGAACTGTTCCTGATGGTGGACCGGACAGTGTACGGCATTGATCTGGATACCTTAAAGACCAGAGAGCTGGTGAAAAATCTCTCCGGCGATTGTTATGCGGTGTCGGAGTCAAATGCCGTGCTGGCATGGGCCGATCCGCAGGAGGAAGGCAGCAGCATACATGTGCTCGACCTCACCAGCCAGAAGACGACGGACATCACGGAGCGGGAAGGGGAGATTCTGCGTCCGCTCGGCTTTATGGACGAGGATCTGGTATACGGGATTGCGAGGGAGACGGATATCTTTCGGGATGCGGCAGGGAATGTCTCGTATCCGATGTATAAGATCAGGATAGCCGGGATTCATGACGGCAGGTTGAGCGCGCTGAAGGATTACGAGAAGAACGGCTATTTTATCTCCGATGTCGAGATCAGCGGATATACGATGTATTTAAACCGGATCAGCTACAACGGGACCGCTTATGTGCCGGCGGATCAGGACATGATTATGAACCGGGAGGGGGACGGCCAGAAAGCGGTCAGTATCATTACGCAGACGGTGCCGGAGAAACAGAGACAGGTACAGATCGCGCTCCCGGAAGCAGTGCCTGCGGGAACGCCGCGTCTGCTGACACCCAGGGAGACGATTCTTGAGGAAAACCGCACGGTGGCGATTGAAAATGAGAAGACCGGAAATCATTATTATGTATACGTAAAAGGAGATGTCATACTCGCGACGGACGATGTGACGGAGGCCGTTATCACGGCAAACGGGAGCATGGGCGTGGTCATCGGCGACCATCTGGAATATATCTGGAAACGCGCCAGAAAAGCGGTTCAGCCGGCCTTTTCCGATATCACGGCGGCGGAGACGCAGACGGGGGAGAGCAGCATTGTCCAGTGTCTGAATGCGATGCTTGAAAAGGAAGATATTCATATCAATGTGGGTGCGCTGATCGACGAAGGAGAGACGCCGTGGGGCGTGCTGACCAATACCATGCGGGATGTCCGCGTGCTTGATCTCACCGGCTGCACGGTGGATGAGGTTCTTTATTACGTCAGCTGCGGAAGCCCGGTTTTTGCCATGACAGGAAGCGGCGATGCAGTCCTTCTGACCGGATATGACAGCAGCAATGTCATTGTTTTTGATCCGAATGCGGGAGCGTCGCGGCGCATACCGGTTGACGATGCGGACGAGCTGTTTGCGGATGCGGGGAATATCTTTTTTACCTACCTTGGTAAATAAAAATGCATAAAAAAGGATACAGACACTCAAAATAGTTCGTATACTTTAACAATTTTTGTGTAAACATATTGCAAAAAGCAGCTATTTGGGGTATATTTTGAAGAGTACTAACAAGAGGAAGTGGAGGAGTATGAGCAAAAAAGAGATTATTGTATCAAATGTTTCAGAAGAACATAGTAATCCGATTGCAGAGCTGGTACAGGTTGCATGCCGTTTTGACAGTGAAATCATACTAGAAAGTGACAACCGCAGAATCAATGCAAAGAGTATTATGGGAATTATGGCATTTAATCCATCTATGGGTATGACAGTAAGCATTGTTGCCGACGGCAGGGATGAAGAAGAAGCCCTGGTGGCAATGGAAAAGTTTCTGGTGTGTGAGTGATCATCATGATTGAGGAGGAGTTCATCATTATGGAGAAAAAAGCGGATGCAGTAGTAAAGACAGAAGAAGTTAAGACGACGGCAGAGGAGGGGAAGGACACGGTTTTAGCGGCGGAGGAAGCAGCGCCCGCGAAGCCGAGGGCGAAGAGAGGACCAAAGCCCGGGCCGAGGACAGGAAAGAAAGCGGATAAGGCAGAGTTAAAGCCGGGAGTGGTGCTTCAGTTCCAGGGCAGCGAGACGACCGTTGAAGAGGCGGTTGAGAAGATCAAGTCACAGTTTGTTTCAGAGGGACACAGAGTGTCCACAATCAAAGATCTCCAGGTTTATTTAAAGCCGGAAGAGTCCGCGGCATATTATGTGATCAATCAGAAATTCGCAGGAAGAATCGATTTGTTTTAACCCATAGATACATATAGAGAAAAATACCGCAGCCGTTGAGGCTGCGGTTGTTTTTTTTGAAGTGTTTATTTTACCTCTCTCTGTCCGTCCATATAGCGGGTCACGAGCCTGCGGATCCGGTCGCTCGGTATCAGAAGATCGCTGATTGAGCTGTCGTGGTTGAGCGTATCGATGATATAAGCGATATATTTGCTCATGTCGCAGTCGATGTAATACGAGCGGTCCAGAAGCTCCGGCGTCTGGTAGGTCAGGTTGGTCGTCACCACCTTGTAGATGATGCCGTCCTCGACTGCCTGATCGAATTTTTCGAGGCCGTTGGTGAACAGACCGAATGTGGCGACCGCAAAGATGCGGTTTGCCCTGCGCTTTTTTAATTCGGCTGCAACGTCGATCATGCTCTCGCCGGAGGAGATCATGTCGTCAATGATAATGATGTCTTTTCCGGCGACGGAGGAACCGAGAAACTCATGCGCCACGATCGGATTGCGCCCGTCGACGATCCGGCTGTAATCACGGCGCTTATAGAACATACCCATATCAAGTCCCATCACATTTGCGAGATAGACGGCGCGGGCGGTGCCTCCCTCGTCCGGGCTGACAACCATCATATGCTCGGCGTCAATGATCAGATCATCCACTTCACGCAGAATTCCCTTGATAAACTGATAGGCGGGCTGTACGGTCTCAAAGCCGTGCAGCGGAATCGCATTCTGAACCCTGGGATCATGTGCGTCAAAGGTGATGATATTGTCCACGCCCATGGAAATCAGCTCCTGTAAGGCGAGTGCGCAGTCTAAGGATTCCCTCCCGTTGCGTTTGTGCTGGCGGCCTTCATACAGGTACGGTATGATCGCGGTGATGCGTCTCGCTTTTCCGCCGACAGCGGCGATAATACGCTTCAAATCCGCGTAGTGATCGTCCGGAGACATGTGGTTTTTGTGGCCGCATACCGTATAGGTCATGCTGTAGTTCGTGACGTCCACCATCAGATAGAGGTCATATCCGCGTACGGATTCCATGATAACGCCCTTCGCCTCCCCGGTTCCGAATCTCGGAACGGAGGTGGAGATGATGTAGGAGTCCCGGCGATAGCCTTTGAAGGCTGCATCATGCTGGTGCAGGTGCTGTCTTCTCTCACGCCAGCCCACCAGGTATCTGTCTACCTTAAGACCCAGCTCTCTGCAGCTGTCAAGGGGGATAAGACCTAAAAGCCCGTCAGGAATGGTTTCTAAGTTTCTTTCATCATTTGGCATGAATGATTCCTCCGTAAAATTAAGATAACAGGTTCATTGAGTGTGATAGTCATCGGTTCCGTTTTAAAATGCGGATATCAGCGCCAAACAGCTTGATCAGGGTGTAGCAGCTCGACATCCGTGAGAGGACACGTTCGGAATACGTATCCGCCAGCTGGTTCATTCCCAGGTTGGTCGAAATGATCGTGGATTTCCTGCGGAGAATCCGCTCATTTACGCACAAAAACAGCTGGGAGGCGGTAAAGGAATTTGCAAGCTCCGTGCCGAGATCATCGATAATCAGAAGATCGCAGTCGAAAATATGCCGGTGGGCGGCGACCGCATCCGCATCCTTTTGAAAGACGCCCCTGCTTAATATATCAAATAACTGGAACGCCGTAAAGTAAATTACGGAATAACCCCGGTCAATCAGAGCTTTTGCCACACAGTTCGACAGAAACGTTTTTCCGATTCCGGTATCTCCGTAAATGCAGAGATTTGAAAACGAATCATCAAACCGGCTGACAAAATCCATGCATTTTGCCACAGCGTCCTTTGCGGTGGCAAGCGAGGATAATCCGGTAGCCGGGTTAATGACATCATCGGAATAGTAATCAAAGGAAAACGTCTCAAAATTTTCGGTCTTAAGCACTTCCTTCAGGCTGGACTGCGTGTAGATCAGATCAATGGCGGCCTGTTTAAAACAGTGGCAGTGCCGGCCCTGGATAAAGCCGGTGTCCTGACAGTCCGGACAGGTATAAACCGGCTGAAAATAATCCGCGGGAAAACCGTGTTCCGCCAGCAGATCTTCCTTCTGGCTGCGGCATTCGGCCAGCTGCTCCTGTAAGGAGGCGAGAGCGCCCTGATCTCCCTCCAGAAGCTTTCTGGCCTGCGCGACGGAGCAGGAGGCGATGGCGTCGTCGATTTCTTTCAGCCTAGGAATGCGTGCGTAGGCATTGGCGGTCCGACGCTCTCTCTCACGCTGGTTCTTCAGCTGTCTGGCATCGTATCCGCGCAGGATTTCGTCATATTGCGTATTGGTCAGGGGCATTGTCTGTCTCCTTTATATCAGCGAACCGTAGTGGTTAACAACAGCTTCTCAAGCTTGTCATAGTCGTACGAGCGCTGCTGGAAATTGTTAAACTTGTTCCTTGATGACGCGGCGGGTGACGGTGCTGCCGCAGCGTGCTTCCTTTTTTTCTGATGCTCTGCGTCCAGGCCGGCAAGATCGCTCTGACTGCGCACATTCTGCCGGTGCCAGTTCTCGAGAATGGAATCGGCATACGCAAACCCGGGCTCGTGGATCGCCTGTATGGTGCGCCTGCACGCCTCGGCAATCAGTTCGTCCGAAAACCCGTACTCGGCGGACCATTTTTTTACAAGCGCAATCTCGGACGGGACCAGCTTTCTCCCGGAGATACCGAACGAATTCATCACCGTATAGTATGCCCGGCTGTGAATATTATCAGCCAGTTTCGCCTCTTCTACGGTTGTAATGTGCTCGTCCGCCCAGCGCAGCGCAGCTCTTTCTATGTAGCGGATGCTTGTGTGTCTGCTGTTGACACAGGATTCGATCAGGTATTCGATCAGCTCGGCGGAAAAACCAAGGCCGTCGTGCAGATACAGAATCGTCTGTATGTCCGTGTCGTTTAAGGTGCGGCCCAGATAGCGCTCCGCGATAAATAAAAGCTCCGCGATGGACTCGTTCTGCTGAAACTGCCGGATGTCGTCACTGGAGTAGGTCTTTCTGGCGGGCTGCGCCGCCGGCCTGAGAACGGGAGCGGCGGATCCGGCATCGGGCGCCGGATCATCCTTTGCGTCCGGGACAGGGACCGTCCGGGAGGAATCGGCGGAGACTGCCGCCGCATCCGCTGCCGCGGGCTGCGGTGCGGAATCCAGAAGACAGATCCCGGTGAGATTATGACTGTCGTCGTATTCTAAGCGCAGCAGGCGCATGCGCTCCCAGTAGCAGAGGGCGCGCCTGATATCCTTTTCCGTATGGTCGAACTTGTCCGCGATGGAGGAGATGGAGAAGCTGGCCTTCGGGATATTCATAAGGCGCAGCAGGTAAAGATAGATCTTGACAAATTCTCCGTTGGCGTCGGACATATACTCGTCGATAAACGTATTCGAAACACTTGTGGCAGAAACCGGATTGCTGCTGCGGAGTGTAATATCAGCCATATTCCATCAAAGCCCTCTTTCCAGTGAGATTCAGGCAGATGCTTCCGTTTTTGGAAGACGCTGCCGCCATGCTCATGCATTATAGCACAGGTTTGCCGGATTGAGAAGTATCTTTTCAGATACATTGGGGGCGGGATCAGACGCCGTTTTTTTGTGGATAATGTGGATAATATCCGTCGGCCGCCCGGATCTCTGCACAAAAAATCCACATCCGGACGTGGAAAATATTTCCGGTCCCGGTGTGGATGATGTGGATAAGTCAGCACTCAAGCAAATGCTCGCCCACCGTTACGATATTTCCGGCGCCCATGGTTATCAACAGATCGCCGTTCATACATTTTTTTCTTAAAAATTCCTCAGCCTCCTCAAAAGAAGGGGAGTAATGGCAGTCGGCGCCGCGCTCCTTTAAGAGGGCGAGAATATCTTCCGAGCTTACGCCGTAGATATTCTTCTCCCTGGCGGCGTAGATATCGGTCAGAACGATCAGGTCGGCCATGGAGAGCACTTCGGCGAAGTCAGAGAGAAACGCCTTCACCCGTGAGTAGGTATGCGGCTGGAACAAAAGAACCAGACGCTTGTGCGGACAGGCTGCCGCCGCCTGAAGCGTCGCTCGGATTTCGGTCGGATGGTGCGCATAATCGTCGATGATTGTGACGCCGTTTACGGATCCTTTGTACTGGAAACGTCGTTCGGTCCCCCGGAAGGACAAAAGACCCTCTGCGATGCACGTCCTCGAAAGACCGCAGTCGAGCGCGAGCGCGACGGCGGCTAAGGAGTTTGACACATTGTGTATGCCGGGGACGTTAAGCCTGACGGGAAAAAGCGCTTCCCCGCGGTGCATGACGGTGTATGCGGCGCATGCGTGTCCGTCAAAGGAGATGTCCGCCGGGTAGTAATCACTGTTTTCATCCAGCCCGAAGGTGATCACGCGCGCGGCGGTCCCTTCGGTCAGGCTGCGGTAATCCGGAATATCTCCGCTGATGATCACGGCGCCGTCCGCCTTTGTATTTCCGACATAGCGGAAAAACGATGCCCGGATATCGTTCAGGTCTTTAAAAAAGTCCAGATGCTCTGCCTCCACATTCAGAATGATGCTGTATTTCGGATAAAAATGCAGAAAACTGTTCGTGTATTCGCAGGCTTCGGAGATAAATGTTTCCGAGTGTCCTACGCGCAGATTGCCGTTGATCGCCGGCAGAATCCCTCCGACCGTGATGGTGGGATCCGCGCCTGCCCCAAGAAAAATCTGACTGATGAGCGAGGTCGTCGTGGTCTTGCCGTGCGTGCCGGCGACCGCGATGGAATTCGGGTAATGATCCATGATCTGACCGAGCAGCCCCGCGCGCGTCAGAAGCGGAATACCGCGCTTTACCGCAGCGTCGAATTCCGGATTGTCGGGAGCGATCGCAGCGGTATAGACGACCAGCCCGATGTCGTCTGTCAGATTCGATGCCGTCTGCCCGTAAAAAACGGGAATCCCAAGAGAGACAAGATGCCTCGTGAGCGCCGATTCCGTGCGGTCGGATCCGGAAACGGTAAAACCTTCGTGCGCCAGAATCTCTGCAAGGCCGCTCATGCTGACCCCGCCGATTCCGATAAAATGGATATGTATGGGTTTCTGAAAATCAATGTTAAACATTATCTGATACCTGCCTGTTCCTGTTTTTACATCTGATACAGCTCATTATAACCTTATATTATTAAAATGCAAATTGTTTTGGGATAATTTTTTTTCGACACACAGGATAATTTGTTGTAAAACCGTGCCGGGTTTTGTGCAATATGTCAGAAAATGAAAAGAGGCAGGGAGAAAGTTGTGAAAGATAATGTACAGAAAATGCGGGATGTGGTATAATATCCGTGAAAGAAATGCGCTGTGACAAAATAGGAAGACAAGAGGTAATCTGGTATGGTTCGAAAGGAAATGATCGCCATGCTCCTTGCCGGAGGACAGGGGAGCCGGCTGGGCGTGCTGACAGCCGGTGTCGCAAAACCGGCCGTCGCCTTTGGAGGAAAATACAGAATCATCGATTTTCCGCTCAGCAACTGCATCAATTCGGGCATCGATACGGTGGGGGTTCTGACCCAGTACCAGCCTCTGCGTCTCAATACCCACATCGGAATCGGGATTCCGTGGGATCTGGACCGGAATAACGGCGGGGTCACGATCCTTCCGCCCTATGAGAAGAGCGCGAGCAGCGAGTGGTATACGGGAACCGCCAACGCGATTTTCCAGAATATGAATTATATGGAGAGTTATCATCCGAAGTATGTTCTCATTTTGTCGGGGGACCACATCTATAAGATGGACTATGAGGTGATGCTCGGGTTTCACAAGGAAAACCATGCGGACGTGACGATTGCCACCATGCCGGTTCCGCCGGAGGAGGCGGGCCGCTTCGGCATTGTGATCGCGGACGAGGATAAAAAAATCCGTGCGTTTGAAGAAAAGCCGGCGGAGCCGCGCAGTAATCTGGCTTCCATGGGCATTTATATTTTCAGCTGGGATGCTCTGAAGGAAGCGCTGTGTCATCTGAAGGATCAGAGCGGCTGTGATTTCGGAAAACATGTCATTCCATACTGCCATGAGACGGGCAGGAATCTTTACGCATACGAGTTTAACGGATACTGGAAGGACGTCGGGACGCTCGGTTCCTACTGGGAGGCGAATATGGAACTCGTCGATCTGATTCCGGAGTTCAATCTCTACGAGGAATACTGGAAGATTTATACGAAGAGCGATATCATAGAACCGCAGTATTTTTCGCCGGAGGCAGTGGTGGAGAAGAGCATCGTCGGCGAGGGCGCGGAGATCAGCGGCAGGATATATCATTCCGTGATCGGTCCCGGGGTGATCATCGGCGCAGGGACGGTGGTGAGGGATTCGATCATCATGAAGGATACCGTAACCGGCAGAGGCTGCGACATCAGCCGTGCGATTATAGCGGAGAACTGCAGGATCGGAAACAATGTCGCGCTCGGCGTCGGAGAGGAGGCGCAAAACCGTCTGCATGCGGATATTTACGCGTTCGGGCTGGCGACGGTCGGCGAGGATTCCGTGATACCGGACGGGGTGTCCGTCGGGAAAAACACGGCGATTTCCGGCGTCACGTCGGGGGACGATTATCCGGACGGGATGCTTCCCGGCGGAGAAGTAATCATTAAGGCAGGTGATGCGGTATGAAAGCGATAGGAATCATTCTGGCGGGCGGCAACAACAGCCGTATGCAGGAGCTGTCCCAAAAACGGGCGATCGCGGCGATGCCGGTGGGCGGCAGCTACCGCAGCATCGATTTTGCGCTGAGCAATATGAGCAATTCCCACATTCAGACCGTGGCGGTGCTCACGCAGTACAGCGCCAGATCCTTAAACGAACACCTGAGCTCCTCAAAGTGGTGGGATTTCGGGCGCAAGCAGGGAGGGCTGTTTGTCTTTAACCCGACCGTGACGGCGGACAACAGCTGGTGGTATCGGGGAACCGCGGATGCCATGTACCAGAATATCAGCTTTTTGAAGCGCAGACATGAACCCTATGTGATCATCACGAGCGGCGACTGCGTTTACAAGCTTGACTATAACCGGGTGCTCGACTACCATATCGGGAAAAAGGCGGACATCACGGTGGTGGTCCGGGATATGGAGCCGGATGCGGATGTCAGCCGCTTCGGGGTCGTTTCGATGAACGAGGACGCAAGAATCACCGAATTTGAAGAAAAGCCGATGGTGTCCCGGTCACACACGATCTCAACGGGGATCTACATTGTCCGCAGAAGACAGCTGATCGAGATGTTAGAGCGCAGCGCGGCGGAGGACCGCTGGGATTTTGTGACGGATATCCTGATTCGTTACAAGAATATGAAACAGATTTATGGCTACAAGATGAAAGAATACTGGAACAATATCGCGACGGTGGAATCCTATTACAGGACGAATATGGATTTCCTTTCGCCGGAGGTCCGCAGATACTTTTTCCGGGAGGAACCGAAGATCTGCTCAAAGGTGGATGATCTGCCCCCTGCCAAGTATAATGCGGGCTCCGATGTGCGTAACAGCCTGATTGCCAGCGGCTGTATCATTAACGGTAAGGTGGAGAATTCCGTCTTATTTAAAAAGGTATTTGTTGGCAGGAATTGTGTCATTAAGAATTCAGTTATCCTCAATGATGTCTATATCGGGGACAACACACATATAGAGAACTGCATCGTGGAGAGCAGGGACACTCTGAAAGCAAACACGTATTACTGCGGGGATGGCTCCATCCGGATCGTGTGTGAAAACAATGAGAGATATGTGCTTTGAATCATGGCATATAAAGGAGGGAACGTAAGATATGCAGGTGACGGACGTCAGAATCAGAAAGGTGGAAAAAGAAGGCAAGATGAAGGCAGTAGTATCCATCACGATCGATGAAGAATTTGTCGTGCACGACATCAAGATCATCGAGGGTGAGAAGGGCTTGTTTATCGCAATGCCCAGCCGCAAAGCGGCAGACGGAGAATACCGTGACATCGCGCATCCGATCAATTCTGATACCAGAGAACGCATCCAGAAGCTGATCTTAAAGCGGTATCAGGAAACGATCGGCGCAGAAGAATGACAAAAGACCGGTTTAAGAACAGTGATGGGACGGGAACCCCCCGATGGGAGGGTTCCCGTTTTCCGTTGTCAGAGACAAAATTTTTCTTGTAAAATCCCAAATCTTTAGTAAAATGGTACTTAGTGTATCAACGGGAAACGGAGGATATCGGAATGAATGAGTTAAAAGCAGTGATTCTTGCGGCGGGAAAAGGGACCAGGATGAAGTCTGACCTGCCGAAGGTGGTGCATACGATAGAGGGAAAATGCCTTGCCGATTATGTGATCGAGGCAGCGGCCGGCGCGGGGGCAGAAGAGATCTGTCTGGTAGTCGGCTATAAATATGATATCGTGCGGGAATCGCTCGCACATCAGGACGTGCGGTTCGTGCTGCAGGAGCAGCAGCTGGGTACCGGACATGCCGTGCTCTGCGCAAAAGATTTTCTCGGGGATTGCGGATGTACGATGATTCTGTTCGGGGATACGCCTCTGATCACGGCGGATACCCTGCTCCGGCTGCAGAAGTACCATGCGGATCACAACAATGCTGTGACGGTGCTGTCGTCATTTGTAGGAGACCCGACCGGTTACGGGCGGATTATCAGGGATGCCGACGGCGGCTTTGTAAAGAGCGTGGAGCACAAGGACGCCACGCCGGAGGAGCGCAAGTCACATGAGATCAATTCCGGGATGTATCTGTTTGACACCCGGGAGTTAAAAGAAGCGTTGGAGCGCCTGACGCCGGAGAATGCGCAGGGCGAGTATTATCTGCCGGATACGCTTTCGATTATCAGGGATAAGGGACTGAAAGTGGATGCGTTTGCGCTGGAGGATCCGGAGGATATCACGGGCGTCAACGACCAGGAGCAGCTGCGGGAAGCGTCGATCGTCATCCGGCGCAGAAATGCCCGCAGACAGGGGTGAATCATGTTTATTATTGCAGGGCTTGGCAATCCGGGGCATCAGTATGAGCATACCCGTCACAATGCGGGATTTGATGTCATCGATGCCATCGCGGAAAAATATCACATCCGTATCGGAGAAAAAAAGCATAAAGCGCTCTGCGGCAGCGGCTTCATCGGAGGAGAGAAGGTGGTGCTCGCAAAGCCGCAGACTTATATGAATGTAAGCGGCGAGAGTATCGCAGAGCTGATTTCTTATTATAAAGCGGACCCGGAGGAAGAGCTGCTTGTCATCTATGATGACATCAGCCTTGCTCCGGGCAGTCTGCGGATCCGCAAAAAAGGAAGCGCGGGCGGGCACAACGGGATCAAAAGCATCATTGCCAGTATACAGACGCAGGTGTTTCAGCGGATCAAAATGGGCGTCGGGGAAAAACCGGCGGGCTGGGATCTCGCGGATTATGTGCTGGGGCGTTTTGACGCGGCGGACCGCAGTCTGTTTGAGCAGGCGTCTTTGGATGCGGTGTGCGCCGCAGAGATGATCCTGCGCGGGGAGACGGACCACGCGATGAATGAGTTTAACAGAAAAGTTCAGCCGCCCTCTGAAAAATGAACGGATTATGTCAGCAGGAATGATCAGATTCTGCAGCGGGAGAGTGCAGACGGCATTCCTGTGAACGGCGCAGGCAAAACTACAATATTTCATAATAAAGGCAGGAGACGGACGGGACGGTATGAAAGCATTTACGGAGCCGATGTCGGAATTAAAGGAATTCGGAGACCTTTGGGAAGCGCAGAAAAAACAGACGGGCATGATTCAGGTATCCGGCTGTATCGACGCGGCGAAGCCGCAGCTGATCTACAGCTTAAACGACGGCAGGGAGAGCAGGATCATCGTCACGTTTCAGGAACAGAGAGCAAAGGAGCTCGTGGAGGCGTACCGTTTTTTTGACAGGAAGGCGGCGTATTATCCCGCGAAGGATATTCTGTTTTATCAGTCGGATATCCGAGGAAATGTGCTGACGGCGGAACGCATTCAGGCGCTGAAGCTCATGGCGGAAGAGCAGTCGTGCACTATAATAACTACATTTGACGGACTTATGAATCCGATGCCGTCGCCGGAGAAGTTTATCCATGCGGTGCTGCGCGTCTCGGCGGGGGATTCGCTGGAGATTCAGACGTTTGTCCGGCATCTTGCGGAGCTCGGTTATGAGAAAAATGTGCAGGTGCAGACAAGCGGCGAATATTCCGTGCGCGGCGGCATCATTGATGTCTTTCCGCTGACGGAGGAGAGCCCGTTTCGGATCGAGCTGTGGGGGGACGAGGTGGATTCGATTCGTTCCTTTGACGTGGAGAGTCAGCGCTCCATAGAAAATCTTCAGGAGATTCTGATCTATCCGGCCTGTGAGCTGGTGCTTTCCGGGGAGGAGCGGCAGGCCGGGATCAGGGCCGTGCAGAAGGAAGCAAAGCGTGTATCGGAGAAGCTGAAAAAGGAAATGAAAACGGAGGAGGCGTACCGGATCCGCTCTGCCGTGGAGCAGTTTGCGGAGGAGGCGGGCGAGCTGGGGATCAGCGCGGGGCTGGACGCGTATCTGTCCTATTTCTGCGGGGATCGCGCATCGCTGCTCGATTATTTTGACGCTGCGGATACCTGTGTTTTTCTGGATGAGGCGACCAGAAGCATCGAGCGCGGGATGAGCACGGAGACGGAGTTTACCGAGAGCATGAATCAGCGGCTGGAAAAGGGGTACATTCTGCCGGGGCAGATGAGGGAGCTGTTTACCTGCCGGGAGGTGCTCGCAAAGCTTTCGGGGCGCAGATGCGTCTCTCTGGTGACACTGGATCTGAAAAGTCCTTATGTGGAGCCGCAGCTTCGGTTTGTCATCCAGTCGAAGACGGTAAATCCTTACAACAACAGCTTTGACCTTCTGGTGAAGGATCTGGCGCGTTATAAAAAGAACCGATACCGCGTGATCCTGCTCTCGAGCTCGAGGACCAGGGCAAAGCGCCTGGCGGAAGATCTGATGGACAACGGACTCAGTGCGTTTTATACCGAAGACTTCGACCACGAGGTAAAACCCGGCGAGATCATGACAGGCTACGGCAAGGTGAAAAAGGGCTACGAGTATCCGATGTTAAAATTCGTGGTCATTTCGGAGAGTGATATCTTCGGCGCGGAAAAAAAGAAAAAGAAGCGCAGGAAGCTCTACGAGGGCGAGAAGATTGCCAGCTTTACCGATCTTGGTATCGGCGATTATGTGGTGCACGAGAGCCATGGACTCGGGATATACCGCGGGATTGAAAAGATCACAGTGGACGGCGTCGAAAAAGATTACATCCGGATCGAGTACGCGGGAGGCAGCAGCCTTTATATCCCTGCAACCCAGCTTGAGCTGATTCAGAAATATGCCGGGGCCGACGCGAAAAAGCCGAAGCTGAACAGGCTGGGCGGCCAGGAGTGGAACAGGACCAGGACGCGGGTGAAGGGCGCCGTGAAGGAGATCGCCGAGGATCTGGTGCGTCTTTATGCGGCGCGTCAGAACGAAAAAGGCTTCGCCTACGGACCGGATACGGTCTGGCAGCGGGAGTTTGAGGAGATGTTTCCGTTTGAGGAGACCGAGGACCAGGAGGCCGCGATTGCGGCGACGAAAGCGGATATGGAGAGCACGAAGATCATGGACCGCCTGATCTGCGGCGATGTGGGATACGGAAAGACGGAGATTGCGATCCGCGCGGCGTTTAAAGCGGTGCAGGACGGCAAACAGACGGCGTTTCTGGTGCCGACGACTATCCTTGCGCAGCAGCATTACAATACCTTCCTCCAGCGCATGAAGGATTTTCCGGTCAATGTGGAGCTTTTGTGCCGGTTCCGCAGCGCTGCGGAGCAGAAACGGACGCTGGAGCGCTTGAAAAAGGGCCAGGTGGATATCGTGATCGGCACCCACCGGCTGCTGTCGAAGGATGTGGCGTATAAGGACCTCGGGCTTCTGATCATCGACGAGGAGCAGCGCTTCGGCGTCACGCACAAGGAGAAGATCAAGCAGATCAAGACGAATATTGACGTGCTCACACTGACCGCAACGCCGATCCCGCGGACGCTGCATATGAGCCTGGCCGGCATTCGGGACATGAGTGTCCTCGAAGAGCCGCCGATGGACCGGCTTCCGATTCAGACGTACGTGATGGAATACAACGAGGAGCTGGTGCGGGAGGCGATTGCGAGGGAGCTTGCCCGCGGGGGACAGGCTTATTATGTGTACAACCGTGTCAGGGAGATCCCGGATATCGCGGCGCGGATCGCAGGGCTTCTGCCCGAGGCATCGGTCGCGTTTGTGCACGGGCAGATGAAGGAGACGGAGCTTGAAAATATCATGTATCGGTTTATCAACGGGGAAATCGACGTACTGGTCGCGACCACGATTATCGAGACCGGGCTTGATATTTCCAATGTCAATACCATGATTATTCATGACGCGGACAACATGGGACTCTCCCAGCTCTATCAGCTGCGCGGCAGGGTCGGCAGGTCGAACCGGACCGCTTACGCGTTTCTGATGTATAAACGGGACAAAATGCTAAAGGAGATCGCAGAGAAGCGGCTTGCAGCGATCAAAGAGTACACGGAGCTCGGCAGCGGCTTTAAGATCGCCATGCGTGACCTGGAGATCCGCGGCGCGGGCAGTCTGCTCGGGGAAAAACAGCACGGCCATATGGAGGCGGTGGGATATGATCTCTACTGCCGCATGTTAAACGAGGCAGTGAAGGAAGCGAAAGGGATCGCCGTCGAGGAGCGTTTTGACACCGCGATCGACATCAGCATCGACGCGTATATCCCCATGGGCTATATTCCGAACGAATTTCAGAAGCTCGACATTTATAAGAGAATAGCCGGGATTGAGACCGCGGAGGAGGCGGAGGAGATGACCGAGGAGCTGATCGACCGGTTCGGGGATCCGCCGAAATCCGTGGAGAACCTGCTCTGGATTGCCAGGATCAAGTCTATGGCGCACCGGCTGTATATCACGGAGGTGGCCGGCAGGGGCGATACGATCAGATTCACGCTGTATGAGAAGGCGCGCATCAATGTGGCGGCGATCCCCGGGTTTGTGGCATCCCTCGGCACGGGCGTGAAGTTTACGGCGGATGCAAAAGCGCCGTATTTTACCTGGTTTTTCCGCCAGAATTCCAGGGACAGGGGGCGGGATATCAGGGAGCTTCTGGAGGAGTTCCTGACTGCTGCTGACGCGCTTCTGCCAAAGGAAACAGAGCCGTGATTGTGAAAAAAGATGGAAAGCTATTGCGGCATGCGGAAAAAAGCACTATAATAAGCAGGTGATTGTACGAATGGAGGACGATGATGAGAGCAGGAAGATGTTTCACGGTATGTGTAATCGGAATGACAGCGGCGTCTCTTTTGGCGGGATGCGGCAGTATCGATAAAAATGCGACAGTGGCGACGCTCGACGGGACGAAGGTACCGCTGGGGGTGGCGAATTTTGCCGCGCGCTTAGAGCAGGCGAATGCAGACGATTTCTATCAGGCATACGGCTTTGGAGAGGACGTGTGGTCCTCGGATCTCTACGGGAGCGGCAGCACGATGGAGGAGGACACCAAGGAGAGCGTGATGGAGTCCCTCTATGACATGTATGTGCTGAACGCTCACGCGGCGGAGTACGGCGTGGAGCTTGCCGAAGAGCAGAAGACGGCGATCGCGGACGCGGCGGCGGGATTTGTGTCGGACAATACCGCGGAGGCGCTTGAGGCGATCGGAGCGGACCAGGCGACGGTGGAGGAATACCTGACGCTGATGACGATCCAGAGACGGATGCATGAGGCGATCATCGCGAATGCGGACATTCAGGTGAGCGACGAGGAGGCCCGTACCGGATCCTACAGTTATGTGCGCGTCTCAAAGCTAAGCTATACGGACGAGACGGGAAGCGCCGTGGAATACACGGAGGAAGATCTGCCAGAGCTGCTTGCGACGGTGGAGGAGTACGCGGCAAAGGCGAAGAAAGACGGCCTTGCGGGGCCGGCGGAGGAATACGGATACACGGTGTACAACGGTACCTTCCGGGAAGGGGACGAATATGTCGATGAGACAGTGCTGCCGGAGCTGCTCGCAGCGGATGAGGGAGCAGTTTCAGACGTCATTGACACGGAAGGCAGCTACTATGTGGTTTGCGTGGACGCAAAGACGGATGAGACCGCGACGGAGCAGACGAGACAGAATCTGATCACCGAGCGCGAGAACGCGTATTATGACGAAGTGCTCGACGGATGGAAGGCGGAGCACACCTGGAAGGTAAAAAAAGGCGTGTGGGATAAAGTAAGCTTCCGGAATCTGTTTACCACGATCCCGAAGGAGACGGTGGGAACAGAAGAAATCGGGGCGACCGAACAGTAGAGGATGAAGTGCGCCGGCCTCTGCACATCCGGCAGGCATGTGCGGGGAGGCGGCTTGAGGGGGCTGCCGCAGAATACAGGCCGTATTTTGCGGCAGCCCCTTTGGAGAGATGCGGGAGTGCTGACATGAAACAGGAGAATATCATATTAATCGGGATGCCGGGCGTGGGCAAGAGCACGGCGGGGGTGATCCTCGCGAAGCGTCTGGGATATCAGTTTATCGACGCGGATCTTCTGATCCAGCGGCAGGAGGGAAAGCTGCTGCACGAGATTATGAAAGAGCGGGGAACGGACGGATTCCTTGAGGTGGAGAACCGTGTCAACAGCGGGATTGAGGCGACGCATGCAGTGATCGCAACCGGGGGCAGTGTGGTGTACGGCAGGGAGGCCATGGAGCATTACCGGACATCCGGCACGATCGTGTACCTAAGCCTTCCGTTTGAAGAACTCAGAAAGCGGCTGTCCGATATCCGCGGCAGGGGAGTGGTGCTGCGGCAGGGGCAGACACTGTCTGACCTTTACGGGGAGAGGATTCCTCTGTACGAGAAATATGCGGATGTCACGATCAGGGAATACGGGCTTACGATTGAGCAGACGGCAGAGCAGATTGCGGCAGCCGTCTTTCCCGGCGGAAAAGAATAATCGTTTGGGCAAAGGAAGAGAACGCGCCGGGACAAGGATGTTCTGGCGCGGATGACACAGAGGATATAAGAGCGATGAAAAACGTACGGTTTACGAAAAAGGCTGCGGCACAGGCGGTGCTTGTGGCAGTGGCAGGAGTGGCGGCACTGCTGTTTGGCATGTCGGAGAAAATGGGAATCGGGCAGGTGTATCACGGAGTATATGTGAACGGGAGCTTTATCGGCTGCGCGTCCGTGGAGACGGATGTAAAGCGGCTCTGCCAGCAGGTGCGCAGGGAGCTGTCCGCGGAGAGCGGGGAACGGCTGTCCGCGGATATCCGGTGGGAATACGAGGAGGTTCGCAGACCTTTTCAGAAACTGATGACAGAGGATGAATTAAAAGGGGCGATAAGGGGAATTATAGTAGAAGCGGCCGATTCGGAAACGGAGCGTGTGTACACGGTGGCGATTGAGGAATTCCGGGCAAACTTCCGGACGCTTGAGGATGTGCTGACGTTTTTGAATCGTGTAAAGGCGGGAGCGGATGAGACGGGACAGTACGAGGCGCGGTTGTTTGCCGAGGAGTCACATATCAGCGGAATATTAAATGCCGATTTAACAGAGATGACGGCGCAGGGAGAACCGGTGCTTTCCGGGGAGCCGCCGGCAGATCGGCTGAGCGCGGGAGCAAACGCACAGCTGTCCTGTGCGATCGCGTATGACGCGGCCGACCCGGGCGCTTATCAGACCGGTGTGCTCGATATGGAATTTATCGAGACGGTGGAGATCTTTGAAAATTATGTGGAACCCGGTCAGATTGCCGATATCGATGTACAGGTGGAAGAAGTAACAAAAGAGAAAGAGTCGAATAAAATATATGTAGTAGAGCCTGGCGACTGTCTGTCGGTGATTGCGATGGATCATGATACGACGGTGTCATCCATTGTGGCGCTCAACGGGATGTCAGGGCCGGATCAGATGATCCGGGACGGACAGGAGCTGATTATAGCCGTTCCGGAGCCGGACTTAAGAATCCGGATGACGGTGGGCGAGGTGTATGAGGAAGAGTATACGGCGGATCCGCAGATCATTGAAAATGATTCCTGGTACACGACAAAAGAGGTGATCCATCAGGAAGGAACGACGGGCCGGCGGGAGAGAAACGACATCGTGGTCTATGAGAACGGTATGGAGACGAGCCGCGAGCTGCTGCATCAGAACATTCTGGTGGAATCGCAGGCTGCGGTGATCGAGCGGGGAACCGTGATTCCGCCGACGTATATCAGACCGATCTCAGGCGGACGGTATACATCCGGTTTCGGGAGACGCTGGGGACGTATGCACAAGGGAGTCGACTGGGCCTGCCCGGTGGGCACGACGGTCCGGGCTTCAAGTGCGGGAACCGTCATACAGGCTTCCTACAGCGGGGGCTATGGCAATAATGTCGTGATCAGCCATCCGGACGGAAGAATGACGCGGTACGCGCACAACAGCAAGCTGCTCGTGCAGGTCGGCCAGCATGTGAATCAGGGAGATCCGATCGCACTGAGCGGCAATACGGGGCGTTCGACCGGTCCTCATGTACACTTTGAGATCTACATTAACGGCGCTGCAGTCAATCCGCTGGATTATATCGGAAATTAGCGGTGCGGTTCCTGATTTGCAAAGAAGGAGAAAATATGATATGCTAAAGATGCCGTCATCCGACGGTGCAGCAGGATACGGAGAAAAGCGGTCAGGAATCATTTGGGCTTGACAAAAACACATAATGGCTACTATAATTACGTGTTTGTTAGGAAAGTAATCATCGAGGTGTAATATGGAACAATATGTGATTAAGGGCGGCAATCCACTGGTGGGTGAGGTGGAGATCGGCGGTGCAAAAAACGCTGCGTTAGCGATTCTTTCCGCCGCCGTCATGGCGGATGAGACCATAACAATAGAGAATGTACCAAATGTCAGAGATGTCAATGTGCTGCTCAACGCGATACAGGAGATCGGCGCGATGGTGGAACGGCCGGATGCGCATACCGTTAAGATCAACGGATCCTTTATCCGCGATATGAATGTTGACAATGAATATATCCGGAAAATCCGTGCGTCTTATTATCTGATCGGAGCGCTGCTCGGCAAATACAAACGCGCGGAGGTGGCGCTTCCGGGCGGATGCGATATCGGGAGCAGGCCGATCGATCTGCACATCAAGGGCTTCCGGGCGCTCGGGGCCACGGTCGATATCCGGTACGGTCTGGTGAGAGCGTCGGCGGAGCGTCTCCGCGGGACGCATATTTATCTCGACAAATCTTCCGTCGGGGCATCCATCAATATCATGATGGCAGCCGCGATGGCGGAGGGCAAGACGATCATCGAGAACGCGGCCAGGGAACCGCATGTCGTAGACGTCGCGAACTTTTTAAACAGCATGGGCGCGAATATCCGCGGAGCGGGTACGGACGTGATCCGTATTGTGGGAGTGGAGCGGCTTCACAGGACCGAGTACTCCATTATTCCGGATCAGATCGAGGCAGGCACCTTTATGCTTGCCGCGGCTGCGACAAAAGGCGACGTCACGGTCCGCAATGTCATCCCGAAGCATCTGGAGGCGACAACCGCAAAGCTGCTTGAGGTTGGCTGTGAGGTGGAGGAATTTGACGACGCGGTGCGTGTGGTGGCGTCGAAGCGTCTGCATCACACACAGGTCACAACGCTGCCGTATCCGGGTTTCCCGACCGACATGCAGCCGCAGATGGCGGTTGTGCTCGGCATTTCCGAAGGGACCAGCACGGTGACCGAAAGCATTTTTGAGAATCGTTTCAAATATGTCGACGAGCTGACCCGCATGGGAGCGAGCATCAAGGTGGAAGGAAATATCGCGATTATCACCGGGGTGGATCAGCTGACCGGTGCGAGACTCAGTGCGCTTGACCTGCGTGCGGGAGCCGCGCTTGTGATCGCTGCGCTCGCGGCGGAAGGGATTTCTGTTGTGGACGACATTTATTATATTGAGCGCGGTTATGAGGAGTTTGAAAAGAAGCTCTCGTCGCTTGGCGCGATGATTGAGAAGGTGAGCACCGAAAAAGAGATACAGAAGTTTTCACTGAAGGTTTCATGAGGTAAAATAAGACACAAAAAGAGGGATATGAAGATTCCGTGTGTGCACAAAATGTGCGGCACGGAATTTTTGGGTTTGTGGCAGCGTTTTCCTCTTGACAATTTATGACGCAGGGTGTATGTTAAATGGCGTAGATTTGAAAATTCAATATTGTGATAATTTTCTTATTCAGAGTGATGGAGATACAAAGGATCTGTGAAGTCACGGCAACCCCTCCACGGAAGGTGCCAGCCTGAGCGAGCAAAATGTTCGAACAATAAGAGGATTTGATTATCTATATCTGTCCGCTTGTTCGCAAGCGGAATTTTTTTTGGAAAAGCCCGGTTCCGGCAGGCGGACGGACGACGCCGGTTTCCGGCGGCGTATGCACACAGCTGTGCGGACAGGGTGGGCTTTTGCGCGAAGAACAAACAGAAAAAAGGAGAAAAACGACATGGAAAAGAGACTGTTTACTTCAGAATCAGTGACGGAAGGACATCCCGACAAAGTCTGCGACGCGATTTCGGATGCGATCTTAGATGCCTGCATGGAGCAGGATCCGATGAGCCGCGTGGCATGTGAGACGGCGAGCTGCACCGGCTTTGTGCTGGTGACGGGTGAGATTACGACAAAGGCAAAGCTCGATGTCCCGGATCTTGTGCGCAAAACGGTCAACGAAATCGGATACGATGACGCGAAGACAGGGTTTGACGGACATACCTGCGCGGTGATGGTGGCGCTTGATCAGCAGTCACCGGATATCGCGATGGGGGTCGATAAGGCGCTTGAAGCAAAAGAGGGCGTGATTACGGATGAGCTGGATACCGGCGCAGGCGATCAGGGTATGATGTTCGGATACGCGACGAATGAGACGCCGGAGCTGATGCCTTACCCGATCTCGCTGGCGCACAGACTGGCTCTGCAGCTGACGAAGGTGCGCAAGGACGGCACGCTTACCTACTTAAGACCGGACGGAAAGACGCAGGTGTCGGTGGAATATGACGAAAACGGCGCACCGGTGCGCTTAGAGGCAGTCGTGCTCTCCACGCAGCACGACGAGGATGTCACGCAGGAGCAGATTCATGCGGATATCAGAAAATATGTCTTTGACCCGATTATCCCGAAGGAGATGATCGACGATCAGACGAAGTTCTTCATCAATCCGACCGGACGTTTTGTGATCGGCGGACCGCACGGCGATGCGGGTCTGACCGGACGCAAGATTATCGTGGATACATACGGTGGCTATGCGCGTCACGGCGGCGGCGCATTTTCCGGAAAAGACTGCACGAAGGTAGACCGCTCCGCTGCGTATGCGGCGCGCTATGTAGCGAAGAACATCGTGGCTGCGGGGCTGGCGGACAAGTGCGAGATCCAGCTTTCCTACGCGATCGGTGTCGCACAGCCGACATCCGTGATGGTGGATACCTTCGGAACCGGAAAGCTTTCGGACGAGAAGCTCGTTGCCATCGTCCGTGAGAATTTTGACCTTCGCCCGGCGGGGATCATCCGCATGCTGGATCTGAGAAGACCGATTTACCGCGGGACGGCCGCATACGGCCACTTTGGCCGCACGGATCTTGATCTGCCGTGGGAGGCGACCGATAAGACGGAGATCCTGAAAAAATATCTGTAGTCCGGACCGGACACGGACGGATGTGATCATGCCGGAAAGGGCTGTTGCAAAATGGTGTATACATTGCCAGGTTTTGCAGCAGTCCTTTTTTTATAAAAATTTCAGATTATTTTACACAAAATGAATGGGATTCTTTTCGGTTCGTGCTATAATGTGGCTTGGGATGCCGTTGCAAAACGGCAGCCGCAGCTGTCTGCATATGGCGCAGCGGAAAGGAGACTGTCATGAAGTTCAGGAATAAGATCGTTATTTCCTTTTGTATCATCATATTTATTCCGATTCTGCTGGCGCTGATCGTTCTGTTCGCGTTTCAGAAGATCCAGCTGCGCGCGATCGAGCTGACCTACGGACTCGAGAGTGAGGATTACAGCTATTTTTCCAATTCCATGCAGCTTTTAAGCCGTTTTACCCAAAGCTCGTTTCTGCGTATCTCGGAGGCGGCGAAGAGCCAGCCGGAAAAACTGCTCGACAGGGCATATCTGGATGAGATCAATGCCGTACTGACGGATAAGAATTCCTATCTGGTGGTCAGAAAAGACGAGGCGCTTGTGTATGTCGGCGGGAATGCCGATGCGACGCTTCTGGTGGAACTGCCCGGCTACAGAAGCCGCGAGGACAGTCCGAATACCGGGATCTATGTCGACGGGGAAAAACAGGCGCTGATCAAGCAGGTGGATTTTTTGTTTCCGGAGGGGGAGAGGGGAAGCGCGTTTATTGTCTCAGTGCTTGAGGAGACGGTGCCGGAGATCCGTAATCTGGTCGTGGACGCGATGATTTCCATTCTGCTGATTTTGGTGCTGACGGCCAGTATGCTGATCGTATGGATTTATATGAGCCTGATCAATCCGATCCGGAAGCTCCAGGTCGCGGTGCAGAATATCCGGGACGGTAATCTGGATTTTTCGGTGGAGGTGGAGAGCCGCGATGAGATCGGGGAGCTTTGCAGTGATTTTGAGGAGATGCGCCAGCGCCTTAAGGACAATGCGGAGGAAAAGCTGTACGGCGAGCGGGAGAACAAGACGCTGATCAGCAATATCGCACATGACTTAAAGACCCCGATCACGGCGGTCAAGGGATATGCGGAGGGGCTGATGGACGGTGTGGCCGATACGCCGGAAAAACGCGACCGGTATATCCGCACGATCTACAATAAGGCCAACGAGATGGATACGCTGATCAATGAGCTGACGCTGTACGCAAAGATCGACACGAACCGGATTCCGTACAATTTTGCCAAGCTCAATGTATCCGGTTATTTTAACGACTGCGTGGAGGAGATCGGGCTGGACCTCGAGGCAAAAGGGATCGGGCTTTCTTATTATAATTATGCGGACGAGGATATCCAGATTATCGCGGATCCGGAGCAGCTGCGCCGCGTGATCAGCAATATCACCGGCAATTCCGTCAAATATATGGGAAAACAGAACGGGCGTATCTGCATCCGCATCAAGGATGTCGGCGATTTTATCCAGGTGGAGATCGAGGACAACGGGCAGGGGATCGCGGCGCGCGACCTGCCGTATATCTTTGACCGGTTCTACCGGGCGGACGCTTCGCGCAGCTCGGCGACGGGAGGGAGCGGAATCGGTCTGTCTATTGTAAAAAAGATCATTGAGGATCACGGGGGCAAGATCTGGGCGACGAGCAAGGAATCGGTCGGGACCGTGATGTATTTTGTGATTCGAAAATATCAGGAGGTGCCAAATGAGTAAGGTGTTGATTATTGAGGATGAGGTGGAGATCGCTGACCTTGAGAGAGATTATTTAGAGCTGAGCGGTTTTGACGTGGAGATCGAGCATGACGGGGTGGTCGGGTTAAAGCGTGCGCTCTCGGAGGAATTCGATATGTATATCTTAGATCTCATGCTGCCGGGAATCGACGGGTTTGAGATCTGCAGACAGATCCGCGGGGAAAAAAATACGCCGGTGCTGATGGTTTCCGCGAAAAAGGACGACATCGATAAAATCCGCGGGCTGGGTCTTGGAGCGGACGATTATATCACCAAACCGTTCTCGCCAAGTGAGCTGGTGGCGCGTGTGAAAGCGCATCTGGCGCGCTATGAGCGGCTGATCGGCAGCAATATGCCGGAAAATGACATTGTCGAGGTGCGCGGGATCCGGATTGACAAGACGGCGCGCCGCGTATGGATCAACGGCGAGGAGAAGCAGTTTACGACAAAGGAATTTGATCTGCTCACATTTCTAGCGGAAAATCCGAACCATGTGTTTACCAAGGAAGAGCTGTTCCGCCGGATCTGGGACATGGAGTCCATCGGGGACATCGCGACCGTGACCGTGCACATCAAAAAAATCCGGGAAAAGATCGAGCTGAACACGAACAAGCCGCAGTATATCGAGACGATCTGGGGCGTCGGCTACCGGTTTAAGGTATAGGCGGCAGGAGAAGAGCATGAAACTGACCATACTTTATGAGGATGATGCGATCCTGGTCTGCCATAAGCCCGCCGGAGTGGCAGTGCAGACGGCAAGGCTGGGAGAAGCGGACATGGAAAGCCTGTTAAAAAACTATCGCGCCGAAAAGGGGGAGGAGCCCTGGATCGGTGTGGTGCACCGGCTCGATCAGCCCGTGGAGGGCGTGATGGTCTTTGCGAAGACGAAAGAGGCGGCGGCATCGCTCGGACGTCAGATGCGGGAGCGCCTGGCGGAGAAAGATTATTATGCGGTGACGGACGGGATTCCCGCGCAAAAAAAGGGGATGCTCGAGGACTATCTGCTCCGGGACGGCAGGACGAATCTCTCCTCCGTCGTGGCGAAGACGACGCCGGGTGCAAAGCGCGCAGCGCTCTCCTATGAGGTGATAAAGGAAGGAAACGGCCGTGCCGTTTTGCGGATCCGGCTTCAGACCGGCCGGCATCATCAGATCCGGGTGCAGCTGGCCCACGCCGGGATGCCGATTGCCGGTGACCGGAAATATCAGTTCAGAGAGCATGTGGCGCCTTCGGGCCGGGGACTTTCGCTCTGCGCCTGCCGGCTTGTCTTTCGCCATCCCGCAGACAAAAGAAAACTGGAGTTTGAAATTGACAACCCCTATACATTGTCATAAAATAGAGGGAAAAATGAGAGTAAGAGGAGACTGGTTATGGCAAAAGATGGTAAGAAGCTGGTAGAGGCGATCACATCAATGGATGTGGATTTTGCCCAGTGGTATACGGATGTGGTAAAAAAAGCGGAGCTGATCGATTATTCCTCCGTAAAGGGCTGCATGATTATCCGCCCGGCGGGGTATGCGCTGTGGGAGAATATTCAGCATGAGCTGGACCGGAGGTTTAAGGAGACCGGGGTGGAGAACGTCTATTTGCCGATGTTTATTCCGGAGAGCCTCCTGGAGAAGGAAAAAGATCACGTGGAGGGATTTGCGCCGGAGGTGGCGTGGGTGACGCACGGTGGATTAAACGAGCTGCAGGAGCGGCTGTGCGTGCGTCCGACCTCGGAGACGCTGTTCTGTGATTTTTATAAAAATCTGATTCAGTCGTACCGGGATCTGCCAAAGGTGTACAACCAGTGGTGTTCCGTGGTGCGCTGGGAGAAGGAGACGAGACCGTTTCTGCGCTCGCGGGAATTTTTGTGGCAGGAGGGCCATACCGCCCATGCGACCGCAGAGGAGGCGGAGGAGAGAACCGTTCAGATGCTCAATCTCTATGCGGATTTCTGTGAGGAAGTCCTGGCGATGCCGGTGATCCGCGGACAGAAGACCGAGAAGGAAAAGTTTGCGGGAGCGGAGGCGACCTACACGATCGAGGCGCTGATGCATGACGGAAAGGCGCTGCAGTCCGGGACGAGCCACAATTTCGGCGACGGGTTCGCGCGGGCGTTCGGCATCCAGTACACGGATCAGGAGAACCGGCTTCAGTATGTACATCAGACCTCCTGGGGCATGACGACCCGGCTGATCGGTGCGATTATCATGGTGCACGGGGACGACTCGGGTCTTGTGCTGCCGCCCCGGATCGCGCCGGTGCAGGCGATGGTGATCCCGGTACAGCAAAGGAAGGAAGGCGTGCTCGACGCGGCGAGGGAGGTCTGCGGCCGCCTCGGAACCGTGTGCCGTGCAAAATTAGACGACACGGACAAGAGTCCGGGCTGGAAGTTCTCGGAGCAGGAGATGCGTGGTATCCCGGTCCGCATCGAGCTCGGCCCCAAAGATATTGAGGCGGGAACCTGCGTTGTGGTGCGCAGGGATACCAGGGAAAAATTAACGGTTGCGCTTGACAGGCTCGAGACGAAGATACCGGAGCTTCTTGAGACGATCCAGCACGATCTGTTTGAGCGCGCAAAAGCGCATCGGGATGCGCATATCTGGGATGCGCATAATTATGAGGAGCTTAAGGATATCGCTGAGCACAGACCGGGCTTCATCCGCGGAATGTGGTGCGGCGATCAGGCATGTGAGGATCAGATCAAGGAAGAGCTTGCCGTGACTTCCCGCTGTATGCCGTTTCACGACAAAGAGCAGATTGCAGACACCTGCGTCTGTTGCGGCAGACCGGCGCACAAGCTGATCTACTGGGGCAGGGCATACTGATCGGATGTCCGTGCAGAGGAGAGAATACGAAGACCGGGAGAGGATCCGGATGAAGCTGCCGGAAAAAGCGGCGTATCTTATTGGCGAGCTGGGCAGACACGGGTATGAGGCTTACGCGGTGGGCGGCTGCGTGCGCGACTGCGTGCTCGGCCGCACGCCGCAGGACTGGGATATCACGACATCGGCGCGGCCCGGGCAGGTAAAGGAGATTTTTCGCCACACGATCGACACCGGGATCGCACACGGCACGGTGACGGTTATGGTGGATCACGAAGGCTTTGAGGTGACGACCTACCGGATCGACGGGGAGTATGAGGACGCCAGGCATCCGAAGGAGGTCATCTTTACCCCGCTCCTGCGGGAGGATTTAAAACGGCGCGATTTTACGATCAACGCTATGGCCTATAATGATACGGACGGGCTGGTGGATCTCTTCGGCGGCCTCGCGGATCTGAAAGCGGGTGTGATCCGCTGTGTGGGGGATCCGTCAGAGCGCTTTACGGAGGATGCGCTGCGGATGCTTCGCGCGGTCCGGTTTGCCGCGCAGCTCGATTTTGAGATTGCGCATGAGACAGAGGCGGCGATCCGGCAGCTTGCCGGGAATCTCGCGCGGGTCAGCGCCGAGCGGATTCAGGCGGAGCTGGTAAAACTGCTCATATCGGATCACCCGGAGAAGATCGCCGCGGCGTATGCGGCGGGGCTTACGGGAGTGTTTCTGCCGGAGTTTGACGCGATGATGCGGACCGGACAGAACAACCCGCATCACTGCTATACAGTGGGGGAACACACGATAAAGGCGCTGACGCATGTCCCTGCGGAGCGGGTGCTCCGCCTTGCGGTGCTGCTCCACGACGTGGCCAAGCCGCTCTGCCGCAGTGTGGATGAGGGTGGCATCGATCATTTTTACGGGCATCCGGAGCGCGGGAGCGAGCTGGCAGGGCAGATTCTGCGCCGTCTGAAATTTGACAACGAGACGACAGGACGGGTGCGGGGGCTGATCCGGTGGCATGACGACAATCCCCCTCTCTCGGATCGCAGCATCCGGCGGGCCGTAAGCCGGATCGGGACCGGGCTGTATCCGGAGCTGTTTGCGGTAAAGCGGGCGGATCTTCTCGCGCAGAGCGGCTATAAGCGGGAGGAAAAGCTCTCGTATCTGGCCGCTTATGAAACGGCCTGGAAAGAGATTGTGGAAAAGGATGAGTGTCTGAACGTAAAACAGCTCGCCGTAAACGGGCAGGACCTGATCGCGGCGGGGATGCGGCCCGGAAAAGAGATCGGGGAAATGCTAAAAACGCTCCTTGAGGCGGTGCTCGACGAACCGGAAAAAAATACAAAAGAGCAGCTGCTTGCTTTGGTATCACATATTTTGTGACAACTTCTGTCATGAATGAAAACCCCTTTACATATGATGAATAGACACGGTAGATAAGCCGTAGATGAATCGTATGGAGGGGTTTTCGTGTATAATCGACCGGAACAGGTATTAGAACAATATGAGCTGGAGTTAAAAACGGTTTCAAGGGGGAGAGAAGGCTATATCTGCGATACCGGACAGGGGACAAAGCTCTTAAAAGAGTACAGGGGATCCCTCCCGCGGGCAGAATACCTGGCTGTTATGCTGGATCATCTGTGCGGACAGGGGATGCTGACAGAGCGGGTGACGCGCACACGGGAGGGCGCACCGGTGGCGGTCGCGGAGGATGAGACAAAGTATATCGTGCTGGATACCTGTTCGGGGCCGGAATGCGACACCAAAAGCAGGGATCATATGCTTGCGGCGGTGAGAACGCTTGCAAAGCTGCACAATTCTGCTCAGTCCTGCCCGCAGGAGGCGCCGGAGTTTGTGCGCACGGGACCGGAGGCGCTGCTGCATCTTTACGAGAAGCATAACCGGGAGCTTGGAAAGGTCCGCAATTACATACGTGCCAAAAAGAAAAAAAATGAGTTTGAGCTGTTATTTTTCGGTCAGTACGCCCGGTTTATGGAGACGGCGGACCGGGTCGTGGAGCTTTTGCGCGAGACGCGGGAGGAGCCGCAGATGATCGGCTTTTGTCACGGGGATTATAATCAGCACAATGTCATTTTCTCCAGAAAAGGGACGGCCATTGTGCACTTTGACAGTTTTTCCTGGCAGATCCGCGTGAGTGACCTCGCGAATTTTATGCGGAAAATGCTGGAAAAAAACGGCTGGAATACGGGGCTTGGAATGGATTTCATCCGCGCATACGACGGGGTGCGCAGACTGTCCGCGCAGGAGCTGCGCTATCTGTATCTGTACATGGCGTACCCGGAAAAGTTCTGGAAGATTGCAAACCATTATTACAATGCCCGCAAAGCGTGGATTTCCGGCCGCAATATCGAAAAGCTGGAAAAGTTTATCCGGCAGGAGGAGGAGCGCGAGCGGTTTTTGGAAGCACTTTTCCATTTTACAATTCAGCCGTAATTATGCTATAATGAGCGCGAATGAAAAGAGAAAGGCAGAAGATACATGAAGAAAATATACAGGATCCTGTTTCTGATTCCGCTCTGTATGCTGACATTCGCAGCGTGCGGAAACGACAACGACATTGTGACCGGACGCTACTACCATCCGTCGCAGGATGAACCGGCGCAGACGGAGCATTCCGCGGAGGACGCCGCAGTATCCGGCGGCAGTGAAGAAGCCGTCGCGGATGCGACGGAGGATGCGGGAGAAAACGAACCGCTGATCGGCACGGATCTGTTTCTGATCACGAACAATGACATGCAGGCGCAGTGCCTGATTTTAAAGCAGCTGGCGTCCGGAAAGCAGTATATGTACAACTACTCGCTGACCACCCGGTTTCTCGACAAATACGGCAACTTTGCAACGGTCTCTTCCTACGAGCCGGGCAGGGTCATCTGCGTCGGGAAAAAAGATATCCAGGGGAGACTTTTGGAGGCGCAGATTTCGGACCGGGTGTGGGAGTACCCGGACGTGACCCGTTTTTCGGTGGATGAGGAGCGGGGGATCTTTCGGATTGCGGACGAGAACTATTCCTACGACGAGAATCTGTTCCTCTATTCCGACGGCGGCATGCAGACGCTCTCTGACCTCACCGATATGGATACGCTGCGCGTGAACGGGATCGGCACGAAGATCCTCTCCGTGTCAGTCACCACCGGACACGGGAGCCTGCGCCTTGAGAATACGGATGTGTTTGACGGGAGCTTTATCCAGGTGGGGAAGGATATTTTTTCCCAGATCACCCACAATATGACGATGGAGCTTCCGGAGGGGACCTACGTCGTGGCGGTGGCAAACGACGGCTATGGGGGAAGCACGGAGATTGAGGTGAAGCGCGGACAGGAGACGGCGCTCGATCTGGACACGTTAAAAGGGGAGGGGCCGAAATACGGCAATATCCTTTTTGCGGTGGATGTCGAGGGAGCTGTGCTGCGGATCGACGGGGAGGTCGTGGATTACAGCCAGCCGGTGGAATTAAAATACGGAGTGCACGCCCTTCAGGTGACGGCGGATTCGTATGACGCATACAGCAAAAAGCTGTATGTGAATTCGGAAAAAGCGACGATTGTAATCGGACTGACCGGCGCTTCGGGGAGTGAAAGCAGCGGTACGAATGCGGACGGTACGAATGATTCCGCGGCAAATACGGGAACGGAGAACGGAGGAACGACGGCGGGAACAGGAGGCGGACTGGCCGGTTCGCTGGCGGGTTCCTATGCGGGAGGCGGATCGGCGGGACAGACGACGGGCGGCTCTTCGGGCGGGGAGCTTTCGGAGGGCAATACCAGCGGGGCTGCGCTCGATGCGCTCGTAGACGGGATCCTTGACGATCAGGATTCGTCCTCCGATTATCTCTCTACTATTGTAAAGGCGCTTACGACACTGTATGACAAAAACAACAACTGATGTGTAAAAGTAACCAGAAATTTCCATACCGGAAGAATAATACTTGAAAAATATACGGCGGAAAGATAAGATAGTAGTAAATATATCATAAGATACAGGAGGTATTTTGCGATGGGATACAGGGAGAACTATGAGGCATGGCTGGGCAACCCGTATTTTGACGAGGCGACCAGGGAAGAGCTGCGGGGGATTGCCGGAGATGAAAAAGAGATCGAGGAGCGGTTTTACATGGACCTCGAGTTTGGGACAGCCGGGTTAAGGGGTGTGATCGGCGCGGGAACGAACCGTATGAATATCTATACGGTGCGCAAGGCGACACAGGGTCTGGCGAATTATATCGCGAAAGTAAATGCAAAGGAGAAGGGAGTGGCGATCGCGTACGATTCGAGAAGGATGTCGCCGGAGTTTGCGGACGAGGCGGCGTGCTGTCTGGCGGCAAACGGCATCAAAGCGTATGTGTTTGAGTCTCTGCGTCCGACGCCGGAGCTCTCCTATGCGGTGCGCAGGCTTGGATGTACGGCGGGTATCAATATCACGGCGAGCCACAATCCGCCCGAGTACAACGGCTACAAGGTATACTGGGAGGACGGCGCACAGATCACGCCGCCGCACGATTCCGGCATCATGGATGAGGTGCGCGCTGTGACCGACTATGCGACGGTGAAGACGATGCCTTCCGCGGACGCGAAGGCGGCCGGCCTTTATCAGGTGATCGGCGCGGATATCGACGATCCGTACATAGAGGAGTTAAAGAAGCTGGTGCTTCATCAGGACTGCATCGATGCGGTCGGCGCGGATATGAAGATTGTCTACTCTCCGCTCCACGGTACCGGCAATATCCCGGTGCGCCGCGTGTTAAAGGAGCTTGGATTCCCGAATGTTTACGTTGTGCCGGAGCAGGAGCTGCCGGACGGCGAGTTCCCGACAGTCAGCTATCCGAATCCCGAGGCGGCCGAGGCGTTTGAACTCGGACTGGCTCTCGGAAAGAAGGTGGATGCGGATCTGATCCTCGCGACGGATCCGGATGCGGACCGGCTCGGCGTCTACGTAAAGGACTCGAAGACCGGCGAATATCACAGCCTGACCGGAAATATGTCCGGCTGTCTGATCGGCGATTATGTGATCGGTCAGAGAAAAGAGCTGTCCGGCCTGCCGGAGGACGGAGCGTTTATCCGCTCGATCGTCTCCACGAACATGGCGGATGCGATTGCGGAGCATTACGGCATCGCGCTTGTCGAAGTGCTGACAGGATTTAAGTTTATCGGCCAGAAGATTCTGGAGTTTGAGAATACCGGAAAGGGCACTTACCTGTTCGGTATGGAGGAGAGCTACGGCTGCCTGACCGGCACGTATGCGCGCGATAAGGATGCGGTTGTGGCGTCCATGACGCTCTGCGAGGCGGCTGCGTACTACAAGACGAAACATATGACGCTTTGGGATGCGATGCTCGCGATGTATGAGAAGTACGGCTATTACAAAGACGATGTGACCTCAATCACGTTAAAGGGTATCGAGGGACTTGCGAAGATTCAGGAGATCATGAATACGCTTCGTGAAAACGCGCCGTCTGTGATCGGCGATTATCAGGTGACGGCGGTCCGGGATTACAAAAAGGATACGATCACGGATACCGCGACCGGTGAGGTGAAGCCGACCGGACTTCCCTCCTCAAACGTGCTTTACTATGAGATGACGGACGGCGCGTGGGTATGCGTCAGACCGTCCGGTACGGAGCCGAAGGTGAAGTTTTATCTCGGTGTGAAAGGAACATCGTTAGAGGATGCGGATGCAAAATCAAAAGCATTGTCTGAATCCGTGCTGGCAATGATCAACAAAATGCTTTAAAATCTGCTGTGTGAGGCTGTCTGGAAAATCCCCCGGAATGTGGGGATTTTCCTTGACAAAGAAAGGAAAAACAAGTATAAATAGTACGTAGGTATTTGGAAAAGCCTGAGGAATGTTTATATTTGAGAATCCAGAGGAGGAATTTTTAACATGAACAAAACAGAATTAGTTGCAGCGATTGCGGACAAAGCCGAACTGAGCAGAAAAGATGCGGAGAAAGCACTGAAGGCATTCACGGATGTTGTTGCAGAAGAATTAAAGAAAGGCGAGAAGATCCAGCTTGTTGGATTTGGAACATTTGAAGTATCTGAGAGAGCGGCAAGAACCGGAAGGAATCCGCAGAACGGCAAGGAGATGACGATCCCGGCTTCCAAAGCTCCGAAGTTTAAGGCAGGAAAAGCGTTAAAGGATATGATCAACGAATAAGAACAGATGCTTACAGGAGTGGATTCCGCGCAGGTGCGGGAATCCACTTTTTTGGACATGGAGGCAGTTCGCACAGCGCGCTGTCTGCCGGCGGGAAAGGAGAACGTATGCGGCTGGACAAGTTTTTAAAAGTATCGCGCCTGATCAAACGGCGGACGGTGGCCAACGAGGCGTGTGACGCCGGAAGGGTATCGGTGAACGGGAGACCGGCAAAGGCGTCCACAAGCGTAAAGGCAGGAGATATCATCGAGATCGGTTTCGGGACAAAGACGGTGAAGGTCCGGGTGATTGACGTGAAGGACACGACCAGAAAAGACGAGGCCAAAGATTTATTTGAATATGTATCATAAACAGGGACACCTTCCAATATATTTTACTATGAGAGCCTGATTCCGGCGACGGGCAGATTGCGGGAGCACACGGTGCGGAGCGATCCGGGGGATTTCATGAATGGTGAAAAAGGGAGGTTTTTCTATGGATGAGAAGAACGGCAGTGCAGCAAAAACACATAAGGTCCTTTTGGCAAACCGCAAAAACGGTGCATTCAGCGGGGTTGTGGATGTACTCTCTTTTGATGTGGCGGAGATTCTGCTCGAGACGGAGCTTGGGATGCTGCTGATCAAAGGGCATGACCTGCACGTGAACCGACTGAGTCTTGAAAAAGGGGAGATTGATATAGAGGGAAGAATTGATTCCCTTGCCTATTCCGATGTAAAGAGTGCGGGGAAACAGGCCGAATCTCTGCTTGGAAGGCTGTTTAAATAGATGGCGGTGAACGGGGCGATCGGACAGGAAGCGTTCTTTCTGGGAGTTTCCATTCTGGTGGGGGCAGCGCTCTGCGGGCTGTATGATGTTCTGCGGATTTTCCGCAGAATTGCCGCACACGGGAATTTCTGGATCGGACTGGAGGATTTTTTATACTGGGTCACGTGCACCGGCGTTGTGTTTCTCATGATTTACCGGGAAAATGACGGTATGGCGCGCGGCTTTGCATTCGGCGGGATTCTTCTGGGGCTCCTGCTCTACCATCTTCTGCTCAGCCGTTTTTTTATCAGTATCAATGTGCTCATCCTGCGAAAAACACTCGGGGCTGTCGGGAAAGCGCTCTGCGTGCTGTTCGGCCCCTTTCTCTGGATCGCGAAAAAGGTCGGAGGATTTCTCGGAAAACAATTGAAAAAGTTGCAGAAAGCAGTTAAAATGGGGATACACAAATTATAGGAGGACAGAGTCGGATATGGCGGCAGGGAGACGTAGAAAAGATCATAATCGCTCGGGCAGAAGATGCATCAGTCTGATTCTGTTTGTTTTTATTGTGGCGATGTCGGTTCAGATCGTGCGCGTATATCAGAAGGATCAGGAATACGCGAAGAAACAGGATCAGCTTGAGGCGCAGCTTGAGGCGGAGACGGTCAGGCAGCAGGAGCTGGAAGCGTACAGGAATTATACGCAGTCACAGCAGTACATTGAAGATATTGCAAAGAGCAAGCTTGGACTTGCCTATGAGGACGAGATTATATTTAAGGAAATTAAGAATGAAGGACACTGATGTCTGATGGAAGCCAGACTGCACAGGGACGCCCGATGCAGCCTGGTTTTATTCATGTGATTTCCGGTTCATGATAAGGTCATCATCAGTCTCTTAAAATGCATCAGCTGATTCGAAATCCCTGAAACGGACAGCCGGACAGGGATTTTGGCGAAAAGTTTTTTTGATCCGGTCCCTTCTTTGACAAAGATTTTTCAGAAAAGAATCTATAATCATTTGCGCCTGCCACAGGAGCGGCAATTGAAAAAGAAGGGAAGAGAGAGACATGAAAAAAACAGGAATACGACAAATGATATTAAGCATGGCGGGAGGCGTGTTGTGCAGCGTCAGTGTGATGGGGTGCTATCCCCTGGTGCCGGCGTATTTTGCAGCGCTGTATCTGGAAGAGACGGGCGCTCCGGTGCTTCTTGGCATGATGTACATAGGAATGCTGATTTTTATGCCTCTGACAGCGGGGGTGAAATATGCGGTTATACTGCCCGTGATCTTAGGGGCGGTCCGCCTGATCGAATGGGCGAACGAGGGCTGTCCGGCGTGGCTGGCCGGGCTGATGGCGGCGGTTGCGACAATGATTTTGTCTTTTGCGGGCGGCCTGCTTGGCTGGAGGGATCAGCCGGGATTTACGGCGGCTGTTCTGGAAGGGTTTTTTATATTCGGCGCAGTGATCCTGCTTCACCGTTTTTTACATATTTTGGTCACGTGGGAATGGAAGCGCCTTCCGCAGGAGAAGGACGAGCATTTAAAAGAAGAGCGTCTGCTTGGATACGCGGAGTCGTTTCAGGGACTCTCACAGATTTTTCACAGCATGAGTGTGAATCGGAATGCATATACACTGGACGAGCTGGGACATATCCAGAATGAGCTGACAGGAAAGATCTGCGCGTCCTGCGATTCCTGCGCGCTCTGCTGGGAACGGGATTCCGCGCCGGTGTACGGCGCGCTGTCCCAGCTGATCGCCGGAATCTGGCACGGGGAGGTGCCCGATGAAAAGAGCGAGGAGCAGCTGGGGGTCTACTGTAAGAAAAGCCGTGACATGGTGGAGGAGGCGATGCGTGTCTTCGAGCGGGTCAGTCTGAACCGGGCCTGGTATCACCGTCTGCTTGAAAACAGGGAAGTGATCGCGGAGCAGCTGGACGCGATGGTCTATATTATGCAGGACTGCGCGCGCGAGGAGCAGGTACTGGATCAGAAGGAAAAACGGCTGATCGCGGAGCTCGGGTATCGCGCGAGGGAGCTGGGCATTGTCGTGAATGAGATGCATCTGATCGAGACGCTCGACGGCAGACTGAAGCTGGAGGCGACGTTAAAAAGCAGGCTGGGCGGATGCATCGCCGTAAAATCGTTTCTTTCCGCAGCCGGCCATGTGCTGGAGCGGCGGATGCGCGCAACGGCGGATGCAAAAAGCTTTATCTCAAAGGAACCGGCGTCCTTTATCTTTTATGAGGATACCGTATATCGAAGCGTGCAGGGGATTTCCCGCATGAAAAAGGATGAGGCGAGAATCTCAGGGGACAATTTTTCATTTTTGGAGCTGGATCGGGGAGAGCTTCTTCTGGGGCTTTCGGACGGAATGGGCTCCGGCAGCACGGCATGCAAGGAAAGCGAGATGGTGCTCGATCTCGTGGAGCGGTTTTTAGAGGCCGGATTTTCGGTGGAGACAGCGATCCGGATGATGAATTCCGCGATGGTCATGAAGGGAGAAAACGATCTGTATTCCACGATTGACCTCTGTAAGATCAATCTGTACAGCGGCAGGGCAAAGCTGTATAAGATCGGCGCGGCAGCGACGTTTATCAAACGAGATGACGAGGTTGAGTGCATCAGCGCCACCGGTCTGCCCGTGGGAGCAAAGACGATTGTCGACATCGAATCGCATGAAGTGGCGCTGGCAAACGGTGATTTTGTCGTTATGGTCACGGACGGTGTGCTGGAGTATCTGCATGTGCCGAAACCGGAGGAGACGATATGTGAGGTGATCGGGAGTATCCGTACAAACAATCCGGGCATTCTGGCAAAGCGCATCATGGAGCGTGTGATGCTCTTTACCGGAGGGGTTGCGAAGGATGATATGACCGTGCTTGCGGCGTGTATCTGGGAGAAAGGATAGGAGCGGGCCGCGGCGCAGAGACAGAAATGAGGAAGGATATGACACAAAGGAGAGAAGAATCGGACGGGGCCGGGCTTAAGGAGCGGATGTACCGCTATCTTGTGCAAAAACAGCTGGCAGAACCCGGGGATCATGTGATTGCCGGGGTCTCCGGCGGAGCGGATTCCGTGTGCCTGCTTCTGCTGCTCTCTGATCTTAAGGAGCGGGCCGGTTACACCTTAAGCGCCGTTCACGTGGAGCATGGGATCCGGGGGGAGGAGAGCGTAAGAGACGCCGCTTTTACGGAGGCGCTCTGCAGCCGGCTGGGCATTGCCTGTGAGGTGTTTCACGTATCCGTGCCGGAATATGCGGCGCGGCAGAAAGCCGGAACCGAGGAGGCGGCGCGTGCGCTGCGGTATGACTGCCTGAAACGTGCGGCGCGTGCGTATCCGGGCGGACGGGTTAAGATTGCGCTCGCGCATCACGCGGATGATAATGCGGAGACGGTGCTGCTCTGGCTGGCGAGGGGGAGCGGCGTAAGAGGGCTTGGCGGGATTCGTCCGGGGCGGGAGCTTGATCCGGGAGTCACGGTGATCCGGCCCCTGCTTTTTGCGCAGCGCGCGGAGATTCTGGACGAACTGGCCATCCGGGGCGAGCCGTACTGTGTGGATGCGACGAATGCGCAGACACAATACAGCAGAAACCGGATCCGGCATGAGGTGCTGCCGGAGCTGAAACGGGTAAATCCGCAGGCGGTATCCCACATTGCAGCCTGTGCGGGAATGCTCGCGGAGCTTTCCGATTATCTGGAGCATGAGACGGACCGGATTTTTCCCGTGGTGTGCGGCTGTGCGGATGAGGAGAACTCCGGGGAGCGGCGGACAGAGGAGCAGGGGGAAGGACGTGTGTGGCTGATCCGCGAAAAACCGTACCGGGAGTATCCGCACGTGCTTCAGAAGGCGCTGGTGCGGCGCGTGCTGTGCGCTGCCTGCGGCAGCAGGGATCTGGGGAGCGTTCACATCGAATCCGTCTGCGCATTTTTCGGTCATGCGCAGGGAAAGCGGCTGTCACTGCCGCACGGTGTGACGGCGGTCAGGACCTGCGACGGAATCCGCGTCGGATCTGCAGCGTATCAAAAAAGGCCGGAATCCGTCACGGGTACGGCGGAGGAATACCGGATCACAGAGGGGGATCTCGCGCGGGCCGAACGAGGGGAAGAGGTTGTCATATTGCTGCCGGACGCACAGCTGCGGCTGCGGATTTTTTTGATTTCGGAGGAAAACGGCGGGAATAAATATATTTTCGGGAAAAAAAAGTATACGAAATGGCTGGATTATGATAGAATAAACGGTAGTCTGCTGATTCGGAGAAGAAGAAGCGGCGATTATCTGACGATTGACGCGGAAGGTCACAGGACGAAACTGAAGAAATATCTGATCGGGGAAAAGATTCCCGCGGATGACAGGGGCCGTCTCTGGCTTCTGACAAAGGACGCGCATGTGCTCTGGGTGATCGGAAGACGGATCAGCGCCGATGTGAGGATTTCACAGGATACACACAGGATACTGGAAGTACGGATGGAGCAGAGAGGAACGGCGTCCGCAGGGCGTCTGTATGTGGAGGATAAGGATGAAGATTAAGGAGATTTCGGCGTATCTCACGGAAGAACAGGTGAACGGACGGATCAGGGAGATGGGAGAGGAGATCAGCAGAATCTACGGCGACGAGGCCGTGTGCCTGATCTGTATTCTGAAGGGATCGGTGTTTTTTACATGTGAACTTGCAAAGCGCATCACATCGCCGGTCGAGCTGGAATTCATGTCGGTCTCAAGCTACGGGGCCGGAGTCACGTCGAGCGGCGTCGTCCGCATCGTTCAGGATCTGGGGAGCAGCATCGAGAACCGGAACGTCCTTGTGGTTGAGGACATCATCGATTCGGGGAGAACCCTGAGCTATCTTCTGGAGAATCTTAAGACGAGAAAGCCAAAGAGCTTAAGGCTGTGCACTCTGCTGGACAAACCGGACCGCAGGGTGGTGGATGTGGCGGTGGACTTTGTGGGATTTGAGATACCGGACCGGTTTGTGGTGGGATACGGTCTTGACTATGACCAGAGATACCGGAATCTTCCTTATATTGGATTTGCCGAGATAGAAGACTAAAGGAGAATCAGGTTGAATAATAAGAAAAGCAGTTACAGGGGATTTGGCATCTATCTGCTGCTGATACTGGCGGTTGTCGGTATCTGGTACTGGATGGACGGCAACACAGCGACAAACAATTATACAAGGGCACAGTTTGAAACCGCGATTGAGGACGAGACGGTCGCGCGGCTTACGATCGTGCCGAACCGGGGGGAGGTGCCGACCGGTAATCTCTATATTACCTTCCGTGATTCATCGACACAGATTCTGGCGGTAAACGATGTCAGTGAGATCGAATCATATCTGCGGGAGCAGCAGTTCCGCTCCTACACGGTGGAGAATCCGCCGGAGGAGAGCTGGATTTTCACGCTGCTTCCGTACCTGATCATCTTTGCCGCGCTGTTTATCTTTTTTATCATTATGACGAATCAGGCGGCCGTGAATTCGGGCAGCGGCAGCCGGATGATGAATTTCGGAAAAAGCCGTGCGCGGATGATGGTGGATGATCCGGAGAAGCGCGTGACCTTCGCGGGTGTGGCAGGTCTGAAGGAGGAAAAAGAGGAGTTAGAGGAGATCGTGGACTTCCTGCGGGCGCCGAAGAAGTACACAAAGCTCGGGGCGAGGATCCCGAAGGGCGTGCTTCTCGTGGGACCGCCCGGAACCGGAAAAACACTGCTTGCGAAGGCGATCGCCGGGGAGGCCGGCGTGCCGTTTTTCAGCATCTCGGGTTCCGATTTTGTGGAAATGTTTGTCGGTGTCGGCGCTTCAAGAGTGAGGGATCTGTTCGAAGAGGCAAAGCGCAACGCACCCTGTATCGTATTTATCGATGAGATTGATGCGGTGGCAAGGAGACGGGGCACCGGCATGGGCGGCGGACACGACGAGCGGGAGCAGACCTTAAATCAGATGCTGGTCGAGATGGACGGATTCGGCATGAACGAGGGGATTATCGTGATGGCGGCGACGAACCGCGTGGATATTCTGGATCCCGCGATCATGCGCCCGGGCCGCTTTGACCGGAAGGTGCACGTGGGTCGTCCGGATGTCGGCGGCAGGGAGGAGATTCTGAAAGTGCACGCGAAGAACAAGCCGCTCGGGGACGATGTGGACTTAAAGCAGATCGCGCAGACCACAGCCGGATTTACCGGTGCGGATCTTGAGAACCTGCTGAATGAGGCCGCGATTGTCGCGGCGCGTGAGGACCGCTCTTTTATCATGCAGGCGGATATCCGCAGATCGTTCGTGAAGGTCGGGATCGGCGCGGAGAAGAAGAGCAGGGTGATTTCCGAGAAGGAGAAGCGCATCACGGCATTTCATGAATCGGGCCATGCCATCCTGTTTCATCTGCTGCCGGATGTCGGGCCGGTGTATACGGTCTCCATCATACCGACCGGAAACGGCGCGGCCGGTTATACGATGCCGCTGCCGGAGCGGGACGAGATGTTTAATACCAAAGGAAAAATGATGCAGGATATCATCGTATCGCTGGGCGGACGCGTTGCGGAGGAGCTCGTGTTTGACGATATTACGACAGGCGCCTCCCAGGACATCCGGCAGGCGACGCGCATGGCGAAGGATATGGTGACGAAGTACGGGATGTCCGAACATATCGGATTAATCTGCTATGATAATGAGGATGACGAGGTCTTCATCGGCCGCGATCTTGCACATGCAAGAGGATATGGCGAGGGAGTGGCGACGGCGATTGATCAGGAGATCAAGAGGATTATCGATGAGTGCTATGTGAAGGCAAAGACGATGATCGCCGAGAACCGCAGTGTCTTAGAGGCATGTGCCGAGCTTCTGCTCGAGAAGGAAAAGATCGGGCAGAAGGAGTTTGAGGAACTGTTTGAACAGGGATTGTACGGTATTTAGAATTTTTTCACAATTTTTCTTTTGAAATTTTGTGAATTTTGTGCACACTTATTTTGAGAGTCGTGCTATTATAATTGAGTACCCCCCAATACATTATATATTGTTTTTACTATACCCCATAGTAAAAATACCTTCTCCTAAAAAGACAGCAGATCGACAGGCTGTCTTTTTTTTGTCTTTTTGTTTCCGCTCTGTTAAGATTTTTATTCCATAATATATCCTTCTGTAGTATAATAAGGTTTATAGAGAAGGAGAGGGTAATATGCAGATTGATTTTATGGAAATGCTGCAGAAGATGGTCAGATGTGCCAATATCGGTCTGACTGTCGTGGGGGAGACGATATCGGAACCGGCGGATTTTGACATGGGGATCCGCCGTATGGTGTTTGGAAGAGAGGAGGTGGATCGCTGGAGAAAAGAAATCTGCTGTCTGTGTCAGGAAGGGGTCGTATACTTCGTGACAGATTACTTTGAGATGGAGTACTGTCAGATACGGATTCCGGAAAAGGAACGCGGATACGGGGAATATCTGATCTTAGGACCGTATCGGGACGGCAGGCTGGACGAGTCGAAAGTCCGGACCCTGATGACGCAGGCCGGTGTGCCGGAAGAATACGCGGCGGATATCCGGGAATACAGCAATGCGGTGCCCTCGGATGTGAATATCAGCGTCCTGCGGGAATTGTGCATGATGGCGGCCGGCTTTTTGTACAGCGGCCGGACGGTTCGGACCGAGTATGTCAGGCAGATGATGCCGGACCGCAGGGACCTTCAGGATGCGCAGGAAAATGCGCTGTCGCACAAGTTCATCGAGCAGCGGTACGGAGTGGAGGCGAAGCTGCTTGAGGCGGTACAGAAAGGGAACACCGAGGAAGCGCTGCGGCAGCTGAATCTGATCGGGAAATACCAGCTTGCACCGCGCTACAAGGATCCGATCCGCGATATGAGAAACGTACTGATTTCCTGCAATACGCTCTGCAGGAAGGCGGCGGAATCGGGCGGGGTGCATCCGGTGTATGTGGATGATCTCTCCAGACGGTTTGCCGTCAGCACGGAGACGGTCAGCTCGGGGAGAGAGTGGATGAAGCTTATGACGGAGATGGTGAAGAGTTACTGTCTTTTGGTGCGCAACTATTCTCTGCTGGGACATTCGCCGGTTGTGCAGCGGGTGGTCAGCCATATCAACCGGAATCTGTCAGAGGACCTTTCGCTGAAATGGCTGGCCGCAAAGTACACGGTAAACGCCAGTTATCTCTCCACCCTCTTTCGAAAGGAGATGGGGATGACGCTGACGGATTACGTCAGCCGCCAGAGGATCCGGTATGCGATCCTGCTTTTGGATTCCACGGATCTGCAGGTGCAGCAGATTGCGACGGAATGCGGAATCTGTGATGTGAATTATTTCCGGAAACTGTTTAAAAAAATTACCGGAAAGACGCCTGCGGAATATGCCAGACAGCCGCGCTGGGTGTCGTACTGAAGGCGAAAAACCAATAGATTTCCCCCATTTGCAAAAAATTGAACTCATGGGAAGGAACGCTTCATGATATAATAAATCAGTGGGGTAAATCAGAACCAAAGGAGAATAATGTATGGGAACAAAAAATGCAGGTAACAGAGGAGCTGACAACTCGATTCATCGCGCCAAAATCTGGGAGATCGGGTTTTATGCTCTGAACAACACATCAACCAATATATACATGATGATATTCATGTATATATCTTATTTCCTGACAGGTATCGTGGGTGTCGGCGTGGTGCTGGCCGGATCAATCACCACGATCATGAGAATGTGGGACGGTGTCACGGATCCGATTATCGGGTACATTGTCGACAAGACGAACACGAAGTTCGGTAAGAACCGGCCGTTTATCGTGATTGGTAACGTGATCCTGCTGGCTACGAGCGGTATTATTTACATTGTGACGCCGCATCTCCCGCAGGCAGCGAGATTCCCGTTCTACATCGTGATGTATATGCTTTACATCATCGGATATACCTGCCAGTGCGTGGTCACGAAGTCGGCCCAGACCTGTCTGACAAATGATCCGGCCCAGAGACCGATCTTCGCAATGTTTGATACGGTATACAATTCCCTTATCTTTGCATTGCTTCCGGTGGTTGTGACGAATGTCCTGATGCCGAGATTCGGTGGAGCGCAGGCATTTGCTGATCCGAATTTCTTTATCGCTCTGTGGGCAATGCTCGCTCCTGTGTCCGGCCTGTTTGCAGTTCTTGCCATTATCGGACTGTGGCGCAAGGACAGACTGGAGTACTATGGAACCGGTGTTGTGGTAAGGATTCGTTTTCGGGATTACTGGGAAGTGTTAAAGAGCAATCGTGCGATTCAGATGCTTGTGGTATCTGCATCTTCCGATAAGCTGTCCATGTCAATGAGAAGTAATTCCGTCATCTACGTTATGATGTTCGGTATTATCATGGGCGATTATTCCATGTACGGAGCGACCAGTGCGTTTGTCACCATCCCGACGGTGGTTTTCACACTGATCTTAATGAACTTTGTCGCAAGAAAGATGGGACAGAAGGCTGCTCTTCTGATCGGTACATACGGAGCAATGATAAGTGCAACACTGTGCTTCTTCCTGTTCCTGTTCGGTGATCCGACAACCTACAGCTTTACCAATATTTCGTTCTTCACAGTTGCTTTCGTTATTTTATGGCTTGGTGTAAGCGGATTCAGTAATATGTCCGGAAATATCGTTATCCCGATGACGGCAGACTGTGCGGATTACGAGGTATATCGTTCCGGTAAGTATGTGCCGGGTCTGATGGGAACATTGTTCAGTTTTGTCGACAAGATGATCTCTTCTTTGGCAGGAACGTTTGTATCGCTGATGATCGCGGCGATCGGCTTTAAGACCGAGCAGCCGACACAGGATACACCGTATTCGAGCGGTATTTTCTGGGTGACGATGATCTGCTTTATCGGTGCGCCGATGGTTGGATGGATCTGTAATCTGATTGCCATGAAGTTCTATCCGCTGACAAAAGAGAAGATGGCGGAAATTCAGGATGAGATCGCAGCGATCAAAGCAAAGGCTCAGGCCGGGGCATAGTGTGGAAGGAGAATGTATCTGATGGCGGAGAAAAAAGCCAGAAAAGACGTGGAGCGCTTTAATGTCGCGGAACTGGCAAGAGTCGAGGATGAACTGCGGGAAACAAAACGCGCATACGGGATCGAGGAAAAGATTCCGTGGTGGCAGAAGCTCGGCGATCGTTATTACGAGTGGAAAGATGCCCGTGTGCTGCACGAGGTCAGCCGGAAGAAATATCTGTGGCTGTGTGTGCTTACCGGATGGTGCGGAGGGCACCGGTTTTATGAGAGACGCTGGATTCTTGGTATTTTGTATCTTGCGCTCTGCTGGAGCGGATTCCCGATTGCGATGGCGATGGTGGATTTTCTGATTGCGCTGCCCATGAAGCCGGATGAGAACGGATGCATTCTGATTTAGACATATCACTGCTTACGACATCAATAGAGATTTTGGAAATCCCCACGGATCCCGGCGCCGGAAACGGCGCCGGGATCGTTTTATATTTTCGATGATGCCGCGTTTCGAAAGAATGATCATTTCATACTTGCGTATCTGGCAGGAGTGTGTTATAATCAAAAAATATCAGGAAACTTCTGATACATGGGCAGATTCCCGAGTGGCCAAAGGGGACAGACTGTAAATCTGCTGCAAATTGCTTCGGTGGTTCGAATCCACCTCTGCCCATTAAGTATTGCCCGACAGAGACTAATTCTTCCGCAGATTATGGGTGAGCGGAGGAACCGTGCAGGCGTCTGGTTACAGGTGGCAATACTCTTTTTTTTTAAGAACTATTTTTTGGGGGAGGGGGAGGATGAAATGAATGCAGTACAGACCACAATAGCCTTTGACGTGTCGGACGGCAGGGTTATAAAGACCAGAAACGATCTGTGCTTTGCGGATGAATCCGGACTGGGCAGAATGAAGGAATCGAATGTCGTCGGGATTTATCCGGCATTCCGGTATCAGGAGATGACGGGGTACGGATGTGCCATGACAGAGACGGCGTGTTATCTTTTGGCGAAGATGACGCCGGAAAAGCGGAGAGAAGCGCTTTCCTGCTGGTTTGGCGCAGACGGGGTAAATGCCCGGTATGTCAGGATTCCGATTGACAGCTGTGATTACTCTCTTGAGGAATATCAGGCGGTTGCAGACCCGATTGCGGATCCGATGCTTGAGACGTTTTCGATTGCACGGGACAGGAAGTATATCCTGCCGGTCATGAAAGAGGTAAAAGAACTGGCGGGGGAGAATCTTTCCGTGCTGTTAAGCCCATGGTCTCCGCCGGCTGCATGGAAGACACCGCCGGAGCTTTCGGAAAACGACAAGGCTGTCTATGGAAATATGACGGCTGACGTAGATTTTTCCAAACCGGGCAGATGCTTTGGCGGGCGTCTGAAGCCGGAATATTACGGTTCCTGGGCCAGATACCTGGTAAAATTCATCCTGGCGTATCTGGAGGAAGGGATACCGGTCACCATGCTGAGCGTGCAGAACGAGGCAGCTGCGGCCACGAGCTGGGACAGCTGCGTGTGGAGCGGGGAACAGGAGAAGACATTTCTCCGGGATTTCCTGTATCCGGAGCTGAAAAAAGCGGGACTTACGGAGCGTGTCGGACTGTTTATCTGGGACCACAATAAAGAGCGTATGATTGAGCATGTGGAAGAGATGCTTGATGAGGATACGATGGGGATGATTCGCGGATTTGCCTATCACTGGTATTCCGGAGATCATTTTACGGCTCTGTCGATGCTGCATGATAAATATCCGGATAAGACGCTGCTGCATACAGAGAGCTGCGGGCTTCACGTACCCGGGAAGACGGCTGCGTATGAGCTGCCGCGGGAGATTCTGGAGGAACGGAAAGGAGAGCTGCCGCCCGATCTGTCTGCGTCTGCGTCAAAGACGCCGCTTGAGGTTGATTTCGCGGACGCCGTCGCGTATGCGCACGATATGATCGGAGATCTGAACCATGGGATGAACGGCTGGATCGACTGGAACATGATTGTGGATCAGAACGGAGGTCCGCGCCATGTGCCGGGAGGATTTGCAGCGCCGCTTGTGGCGACGGAGGACGGATGCTTTGTGCGGACGGTGAGCTACCACTATATCTGCCAGATTGCGGAGACGATCCGGCCGGGAGCAGTCCGGATCGGATGCAGTGTCTTTGGAAAGGCCGTGGAGGTCGTGGCTGCGGAGAATCCGGATAAAAGCATCGGAATCGTGCTGCTGCACGACGGGGCAGAGGAGATTACGGCGACAATCCGGATGGAAGGATATCTGTGTGATGTGACGCTGCCGGCGAAGACGCTTTGTACGGTAATAATTGGCAGATAAATCTTGAAGAAATTCTTGCAAGATGGCAGGATTGTGGTAAAATATAATTATGTGGATTTATTGTTTTGTTTCAAAAAAATAATAGGAGACTGGTGAGATGGAAGGACAAAAGAAAACTAAATTAATCAATTCGATCGCAGCGAAGATTTCGTTAATGACCTTTGCTGTTGTCGTTTTGTCGGTGCTGGTGACGATTATAAGTGCGCTCACGGCATCAAGGAAGACCGTATCGGATGCGTATGCGGATTATGTGATGGATCTGGCAGCCGCATCGGCGAGCAATGTCGATCTTCTGCCTGAGGATCGTGGTTATGCGGAGTTTAACTCCGTGCTTGGCCATGTGGAAATGAGCGGTGTGAGTTCCTCTTATGTCTGTGTGATTTCTCCGGACTGTGTCCTGTTGTATCATCCAGACGAGGCCCGTGTCGGTGAAAAGGTGAATATTTCGGTTGTGAGCGATACGGCAGCCGAGATCCGTGCAGGCAGAATACCGGAAAATCAGATCGTTACATATGAGGATAGCGGTAAGACAAAGTATGCCGGGATGGCGATTACCAATAAGGGTAATATCGTCTTTATGACGGCGGACGAGGACGAGGTTCTTGAGCCAATAAACAAAATGATGATGGAGATGATCTATGCATCTCTTGCGGTACTGCTTGTCTGCGTAGTGATCGGATATATTGTAAGCCACTTTATCGGCAAGCCGATCAAACAGCTTACCACGATTATCACGGATACGGCAGGACTTAATTTCAGACACAATCCGAACCTGATCAGACTGTGCAGCCGCAAGGATGAGACCGGTGAGATGGCAAGGGCGGCCCGCGATATGAGAGCCAATATCAGGGAGATGATCCAGAATATTGACACGGCCAGCAATCAGATTACCGAGAATGTGGACGGACTTCAGCAGATTACGACCACGGTGGATCATATGTGTTCGGATAACTCTGCGACCAGTCAGCAGCTTGCGGCAGGTATGCAGGAGACTGCAGCTACCACGGTTACGATCAATGAGAACGTCAATGTGATCAAGAACGGCGCTGACGATATCAACAGCATGACCGCAGAGGGTGCGAGAACATCCGACGAGATCATGGAGCGCGCGAAGAAGATGAGGAACCATACGGTTGCCGGCAGCGCGAAAACCATGGATATGTACAATAGTGTCAAGGTTAAGGCTGACAAAGCGATCGAGGGATCGAAGGCTGTGGAGAAGATCAACGAGCTGACGAGTACGATTATGGAGATTTCTTCCCAGACAAGTCTGCTTGCACTGAATGCATCGATTGAGGCGGCGAGAGCAGGCGAGGCAGGCCGTGGATTTGCAGTGGTTGCGACGGAGATCGGAAGTCTTGCGGATCAGACCTCCAAGGCGATTGCGGATATCAGCGGGATTGTCCAGGTGGTCAATGAAGCAGTATCCAATATGGAAGGCTGTTTAAGCGAGAGTATGGACTTCCTTGAGAATACGATCCTCTCTGAGTACAAGAGTTTTGAGGAAGTCAGTGAGCAGTATCAGGCTGACGCGGATGTATTCAAGAGCAGCATGGATAACGTAAGAGAGGCCGTTGAGGGGCTTGCCGGTTCGATTGAGGCGATTGCTCAGGCGCTCAGCGGTATCAATGACACGGTCGGCGAATCCGCGATCGGGGTTACGGATATTGCAGAGAAAACCAGTGACATGGTGGAGAAGACCGGAACGACACACGAGATGGTTTCCGAGTGCTTCGATTGTGTTGCGAATTTAAGAGAGATCGTGCATCGCTTTATTTTAGAGTAATACGATATTGTGAATGAAAGAGGACATCCGTTTCGGATGTCCTTTTTTGCGTGATGAAGGAAACGCTGCGGCACTGTGATCTGTATACAGTGTGCAGACGTCATAATTTACAGCCCGTCCACATAGAATGTACCGTGGCTGTCCATATCAGGCAACAGAGCGACGGCTGCGATATTCTGAAAGGACAGGGGAAAATGTATGGCAGAGCAGGAATGGACCGGACAGGTGGAACGGGGAAATAATGTGCTGGAGGAGGAAAGACAGCCATCAATGGCAGAATGTTTTGCCAGGCAGCTGAATGATCCGCTGATTTTTATTCTCTTTGTGGCAGCGGCGATTTCTCTGCTGCTGAAGGAATACGGGGATATGGCGATTATTCTGGCGGTTGTTATGGTGAATGCGTTTGTCGGGGTGATTCAGGAGGGACGTGCCCAGCGCGCGTTAGAGGCGCTAAAAGAGCTGACAAGCCCGCATGCGCTGATTCGTGAGGGCGGCGAAATCCGCAGCATACAGGCCGCAGATCTGATTCCCGGAGATATTGTGGTGTTGGAGGCGGGCTGTCAGGTGCCTGCTGACATCAGACTGACGGAAGCGGTGAATCTGAAGATTGAGGAGGCTGCGCTGACGGGAGAATCGGTTCCCGTGACGAAGGATACGATCGAAAAGAATCAGGCGTATATGTCTACGAATGTAACATACGGGCGCGGTGAGGGGATCGTCACAGCGATCGGAATGGATACGGAAATCGGAAAAATTGCCCGTATGCTTCAGAATGCGAAAACCGAGATCACGCCGCTTCAGAAACGCCTGGGCGATCTGGGAAAGATACTGAGCACAGTCTCCGTATTTTTGTGTGTACTCCTGTTTTTTATCGCTGTGCTTCAGCGGCGCGATGTCGGCGAAATGCTGATCACGGCGATTTCGCTTGCGGTTGCTGCCGTTCCGGAAGGACTGCCTGCAATTGTGACGATGGTGCTTGCGCTCTGCGTCTCACGGATGGTAAAAGTGCATACCATTGTAAAACGACTGCCGAGCGTGGAGACGCTGGGGTGCGTGAGTGTGGTCTGCACGGATAAGACCGGTACGCTCACACAAAACCGCATGACAGTGATGCGGTGCTATACAAACGGGAGACAGTGTGATGCGGATCAGCTGGATGCAGCGGCGGATCGGGAGTATCTGACAGGTCTTACGCTTTGTAATGATGCCGTGATTTCCGAGGGAACACGCAGGGGAGATCCGACTGAACTGGCCCTTTTGGAGCTGGCAGACCGTTACGGAATGCAGAGGGAAGCGCTGGAACAGAAGCTGACGAGAGTCGGTGAGATCGCGTTTGATTCCGGACGGAAAATGATGACCACACTTCATCGGAAAGGAGGGAATCTGGTTTCTTATACCAAAGGTTCACCGGATGAGGTGCTGGAGCGCTGCCGCTATATACTGATTGACGGAAAAAAACAGCCGCTGTCATCCGGCGCCAAAAAGAAAATAAGGGAGGCACTGCTGGAATTTACCGGAAAAGGACTGCGGGTACTGGCGGCCGGAATGTACGAGCCTGCCACAGAGCCGACGGAACATGATCTGACGTTTTTGGGACTGGTCGGGATGAGTGACCCGGTGCGCCCGGGAGTGGCGGACGCGGTGGCGGCATTTGCAGATGCAGGTGTGAAGACGGTTATGATCACTGGCGATCGTGCGGATACCGCATTTGCAATTGCACGGGAGATCGGAATCGCGGAAAAGGAATCCGAGTGTATCGCGGGGGAGGAGCTGGATCGGATGGAAGACGGGGAGCTGGCGGAACGGATGAAGGAGCTTCGCGTTTTTGCACATGTATCACCGGAGCATAAAGTGCGCATTGTGTCGGCCTGCAGAAAAAACGGTGAGATTACGGCGATGACAGGGGACGGAGTCAATGACGCGCCTTCGCTCAAATCTGCGGACGTCGGGATTGCGATGGGGATGAACGGCACGGATGTTGCCAGAAATGCTGCCGATATCGTGCTGACGGACGATAATTTCGCCACGATTGCCGGCGCGATTGCGCAGGGGAGAAGTATTTATGAGAACATCCGAAAATCGGTGCTGTTTTTATTGTCGTCTAATTTCGGTGAGATTATTACGATGCTGGCTGCGGTACTGTTCGGACTGGCTGCACCGCTGCGCTCAAGTCACATTCTGTGGATTAATCTGATTACGGATTCACTGCCGGCGCTCGCACTTGGCGTGGATGAGGAGGAGAGTAAAAGCTATATGGACCGTCCGCCGAGACACAGAGACGAAAGTCTGTTTGCGGGAGGCGGATGGAGCTGTACCTGCTTTTACGGAGTGCTGATCGCTGTGATCAGCATGCTGGCGTTTTTGCAGATTCCGGTTACGCTGATCCTGCGGGCAGGGGGAAATCTCTCGCCGGCGGCAGTCAGAGAGCTGCTGACATACCCGGACATTTTAAGCCGGTGTCAGACCTATGCATTTACGGTGCTTGGAATGGCGCAGCTGTTTCACGCGATCGGGATGCGCGATGTGGAAACGTCGCTGTTTCGGATGAATCATCTCGGGAATCCGCTGATGATTGCCGCGTTTGCGATCGGGCTGGGACTGCAGCTTATGGTGACAGAAGTCCCGTATTTTGTCGGCCTGTTCGGGACCTGCCGGCTTTCCCTGCCGGAATGGGTGAATCTGCTGATGCTTGCATCAATACCGCTGCTGGCGCATGAGCTGCTGGTGCTTTTATCGTCCCTTGCAGGGAAGAAAAAACGTTTCTGACACTGCGGGCATACAGATGTCAGAAACGGTATGTTTGTCAGTAATTGAGCAGGAATTCCGCAAACTGTACGGCGGTTTCCGGATTCGATCCGCGGTAGAGAATCCCGAAATAACAGGAGTCGTAGTAATTATTTTTGGTCAGCCATTCATTGTCCGTGATGGTAACCGCACAGGGATAGGAAGTGCCGTCTTCATCGACTGCGTAGAGCAGACCGTCCTCGTAGCGTGCGAGAAGATCCGCCGGGAGCAGCGTGGAGAGGTCCTGAAACGCGCCCTGCTCGGCATAGTTTAAAAAGATGGCTCCCCTGCCGAAAAAGATATCCTGTCCGCCGGCTGCGATCAGCGTGGAGAGTACCTGGAGTTCGTTAACGGACTGTGAATAGTCGTCCTCCGGAAAATACATGGAGGCATTCAGCGAAACCGGGGACTCCTCCGGATCGTAGCCGTATCCGGTCAGAAACTCGTGAAACCCGCTGTCGTCATTGGAAAACAGGTTGTTGCAGTTGATCATAAGAACATTTAAAACGGGCTCCCGGTAAGTGATTCTGTTGTAGATGATGGAGATCAAAACGCCGACACCGATTATGGTAAGCAGGATCGGCCATCTGTAGTAATCCCAGATATAACCGACCTTTGTCTTTGTGCTCATTGCTTTAAAATCAGGTTTTTTTTCCATTGCAGATCGTGCTCCTTTTTTATGGCGGATGATGCCGTATGAATGGTCCCCACAGAAACTTATGCAGGGACAAAATTTGGTATAAATGTGACAGTACAAGGATAACATAGAAAATAACAGGAAAAAAGAGGTTAATTATGAACTTTTTCTAAAATAGAAGGAAAAAGAAAAACGGTCCGTATCCGGACCGTCATCGTAAGAGCGGGTGATGGGAATCGAACCCACGTATCCAGCTTGGAAGGCTGGTGTTCTACCATTGAACTACACCCGCATATGCCCAGTTCCGGAATCGAACCAGAGACACGAGGATTTTCAGTCCTCTGCTCTACCAACTGAGCTAACTGGGCGTCTCACAGATATATATTTTACCGGATCAGGGTGGAAAAGTCAAGAATAAATCCGAAACTTCTGTACCAAACTTCTGAATTTCATTAAAAAGTTAACGTTCGTTCAGCCCGCGCCATTCACAAAACCGCTCCTTTGGAGCTTTCCGCTGCTGATGCAGCTGCTTTTTGCTCATATGCGGGCGCTCACCTCATGCTTCGCAGAATGTGCTCATTCATGCGGGCATGCTTCGCACATTTTGCGAAGCATGGCTGAACTTTCAGAAATAAAAACACGAAAGTTTGAAAAAAGTCTTTCCTAACAAAGCCAGACATGATAAAATAACAGAACAGCGGTGGGATACACCGGAAAATGCGCGGTGATCGGATGCGGCGGTAATGCATGATGCCCGTGCGGAAATGAGGTTGATATGCGGGAAGTACTGGTTATTGTCGCGAAGAAGAAGACACTGATCCGAAAGGTGATGAACATTGTACTGTTTGTGCTGGCCTGTCTTTTGTTTGTGCTGGCAATGGGGGCGCCGATTCTCACGATTCCGGCGATTGTCACGGCGGTGCTGTGGTATTTTCAGGGATTTCAGGCAGATTTTGAGTTCGAATATACCTACTATGACGGGGAGCTGCGTTTTGCCAGGATCCGGTCAAAGAGCAGAAGAAAGAGCCTTGGAATCGTGCAGATGGATGACGTGATCACGATTGCGCCCAAAGGGGACCGTAGTGTCTATAAGTACGAGAACGATTCGACTATGACGTATAAGAATCTGTCTTCCGGTGAACAGGAAGCCAGGGTTTATGAACTGATTTTCAAAGGAGAAAAGGGACTGATTCGCTATGAATTCGAGCCGGATGACGAGATGCTCGATGCGATCATGGTAAAATATCCGCGTTCGGTCGTCCGTTAGTGTACGGACTGCATGATATCTGGCAAAACTCCGAAGAATAGATTTTCATCAGCTGGCGGAGAAGGGAGGCGATGCGGTGGCATCGCTGACCGCCGACAACGGAGTCTGATGGAAATTTAGACAGGGAGGTCAGACTAAATATAATGCAGACAGGTACCTGGAGGAGACAGGGAAGACAATATCGTTTATGAGCAGTTTCTGTATGAAAAAAGGTGCCGGATGGCACCTTTTTATAAGCGGTTATAAAAACAGGAAGTATCAGACACTGTCTAAAATTCATCCAGATAGCGCATTCGGCTCGGATCGAGCTCCAGGGTCTTAGAATGCCCGGATGTGTTTTGCTGACGAAGGCATTTCGCGCAGACAGTACCGAAAGCGACAGGAGCGCCGCATACGACGCAGTGCATTCGGATGGTGGAGGGCTCTTTGGTTTTATACTCGATCCGTCCCTCGCGGATCCATCGTTTCACCTGCTGAATCGGAATATCGAAATGTACTGCAACATCGTATTCCGTCACATCATTTTCACGTATGTAGTCTTTTACCTCACTGAATAGCATCTGCTCCGCGCAGAATGTGCAGATGGTTCCTTTGCTGTTTGCCGGCAGGGGCCGGTTGCACACTTCGCAATGTAAGTCGTCTTCAAATAAATCGAGCTGCTGTTCCATGGATGAATTCCTCCTGATCTATACGGTTAAAATGCGATCTGTCCTGTCACAATCGTACTACGTTTTGTTTTGATGAAAAAAACGATAACGCACTATTTTTATTATAACATGAATGCGATCGGATGCAACTGTTTTCTTACGGCATAAAAATGGATTTTGTATCGGAGGGCTTCCGATGAGGAAAAAGAACGAACGGAGGAGAGGGAAATGTCAGAATCTCAAAAGACGGACGAAGAAGTGCAAAGGCAGCGCCTTCCGATCGGCGTGTTTGATTCCGGGGTCGGCGGAATCAGTGTTCTGCGGGAGCTTACGGCGCTGATGCCAAACGAAAACTATATCTTTTACGGGGACTCGGCGCATGCTCCCTATGGGACGAAAACGTTGGAGGAGGTGCGCAGGCTGACGTTTGCGGATGCGGAGTACCTGGTCAGGCTGGGGGTGAAGGCGCTCGTTGTCGCATGTAATACGGCGACCAGCGCGGCGGTTACCCTTCTGCGCGAGCGGTACGCGGACATGCCCGTCATCGGGATAGAGCCGGCGCTAAAGCCCGCTGTCCTCTCGGCCGGTCATGCGCGTGTGCTTGTGCTGGCGACGCCGATGACGCTGCGGGAGGAAAAGTTCTGTCATCTTCTGTGCAGGTTTAAAGAGCAGGCAGAGATACTGCCGCTGCCGTGTCCCGGGCTGGTTGAGTTCGTGGAGGACGGCATTCTCTGCGGTCCAAAGCTGGAGCGGTTTCTGACGGAGCTGTTTGCGGAATACCGGGAACATCCGGTGGATTGTGCCGTGCTTGGATGTACGCATTATCCGTTTGTGAAGCCTGCGATACAGAAAATACTGGGAGAGCGGGTTCGGATTTTTGACGGAGGAGCGGGAACTGCACGCGAGACAAAGAGAAGGCTGCGGGAATGCGGACTGCTCAATCCCTCCCTGCAAAAAGGGGAGATCCGGCTGTATAACAGCCAGGGATCCGGGGAAATGGCCCGGCTGGCGAGGACTCTTTTGGAGGCATTATAAAATATTAAAGAAATCTAAAAAGAATAATTTTATTTTTTAGAAAGCTTTTCGAAAATTGACATACTTCTGACACATTTGTTTTTTATACTAATACCATCGAAAGGAGCTGATGAACTCTCACCAAAAGGTCAGCAAGCCCGGGATATGGAATAAAGGCCGTCTCCCATAAGGTCTTTCGATAAACTTTCCTTTATATAGATTAACATTTTCATAACTAAACTCCTCGAAAGAACCCCGGAAATGGCCAATTTCCGGGGTTTTTTCATGCTGGGTTCTGGTATATTTCTGGTCGCAATATACACGTAATATACGCCTTCCATCCTTAGCGTCTCCGCGGCGTTTACCCTGTCGCATATGGCGGCATCCCGTCACGATTAAAAAACGGATTTCTCACGTTCTGTCGTGTCTGTGATCTAAAACCCCCACGTCTTCTCATTGGTGGACGACACGCTCGTGACACCCGCCTGCAGCAGCGCCATCACATCCTCTTTATCCGAGACCAGCCCTCCGGCGATCACCGGGGTCTGCGAGATCGCGCAGATCTTTGAGACGATCTTTGGCATCAGGGCGGGCAGAACCTCGATAAAATCGGGGCGTGCGGTTTTTGTCTGCCGTTCGATATTTTCATATGCCATCGAGTCGATCACAAAAAAGCGCAGGATGGTATACAGATTAAGCTCCCTGGCGCGCCGGATCAGATTCGGACGTGTCGTGATGATGCCGTCCGCGCTGGTGTATTGTTTCAGAAAATCCACAGCGATTTCCTTTGAACTTAATCCGTTGATCAGATCAATGTGTACCATGGCGATTTTGTCAAAGGACTTCACGGTTTTTACGATACCCGCAATACTACAGATGTCTCCGTACAGAATAAATACAACGCGGCTCTCGGAGTTTAAACATTTCTGCAGGCCGTCATCGTCTTTGATGGCGGCAATAATCGGTGAATCTTCCAGGGCTTCCCTGAATTCTTTTTTCATAACACTCTCCATAATAAAATTTATATCCAATCAGCCCGCGCCGTTCGTAAAACAGCGCTTTTGGCGCAAGTGCGGCAGGCAGATGCGCGGTTTCTGTATGGACGCTTCGCTTATGCCCTGCAGGATGTGCCCGGTCATGCGTTTATGATTCGCACATTTCGCAGAGCATGGCAGAACTTTTTGCAGAACATGGCTGCTTACATCGGTGTCTGCAGGGATGGATCCGTCGTGGGGCATCAGGCTCCGGAGGCGGTATTCTGCGGGGAATCGGGCTGTGCCGCCACATTTCCGGCCGCGACGATCGCTACACCGGTTCCGGCTGCGTCGGCGAGCAGGACATCCCCGATTGAGACAGGAGCAGGGACGACAAGATCCCGGATCGCGTCGATGCAGTCGAATATCTTTCCTTTCGGAATATCGGATGCCGTTTTGACGTTGATCATTGGCGCGGCGCCGCCGCTCACACGGACGGTGGAGGTGACGATGCGGGTCGGGTTTGTGACTTCCTTTCTCGCATAGGCATCGCCTTTCGGGCAGGTATTGCCGGTGACGCCGGAAATCGTATCACCGTCCAGCGTGACGATGACAGTACATCCTAAGGGGCAGCCGATACAGGTCAGTTCTTTTTTCATTCTGTTTTCCCTGCCTTTCTCTCTTCATTCTCCTCGATCCGTATCGTTATTCTTTCCAAATCCGGAAATTCGTTTAGCTTTGAGCGGGTTAACGTCACCTGTTCCATCTCACCGGGCGCCATGACAGGGCGTTTTCTCCGGCTGATCAGCTGATCGCCGAAATAGGTGGCAATCGAACTGTTCCGGTAAACGGCGCCCACACGAAAACGGACGGTCAGGTTCTCTTCCATCTGATTCGGCCGGATAAAACAGGGGACCGTGTAGCGTACGCCGTTCTGCGGACTGATCTCGATGGTTTTCGTGTCTCCTGCCGCGCCTTTCTGGAGATAAAGGGCAGCGCTCTTTCCGGCGGAGGCGGCTTCCTCGGAGACATAATCGACCAGATCGTGGACATGCAGCACATTGCCGCAGGCAAACACGCCCTCTGCATTTGTCTCGAAACCGTCATTTACCACGGGACCGGAGGTGACCGGGTTTAAGACAACACCGGCGTTCTGACTCAGCTCATTTTCCGGGATCAGTCCGCAGGAGAGCAGCAGCGTATCACAGGTATAGCGCTCCTCCGTGCCGGGTACAGGTCTGCGGTCAGGGCCGACTTCGGCGATGGTTACGGCTTCCACACGTTTTTTCCCTTCAATGTCAATGACGGTATGGCTCAGTTTTAAGGGAATGTCAAAATCATTGAGACACTGTACGATATTACGCTTCAGGCCGCCGGAATACGGCATCAGCTCGGCGACGACTTTTACCCTGGCGCCTTCTAATGTCATCCGCCTGGCCATGATCAGTCCGATGTCGCCGGAGCCTAAGATGACGACCTCACGGCCCGGCAGATAGCCCTCCATGTTGACAAGGCGCTGTGCCGTTCCGGCGGAATAGATCCCTGCCGGCCGGTAGCCGGGAATATTCAGGGCGCCGCGTGCGCGCTCCCGGCAGCCCATGGCCAGGATCACAGCTTTCGCCCGAATCTCGAACATGCCGTCCGTGCGGTTCATGGCGGTCACGCGTTTGTCCGCGGAGCCGTCCGTGCGGGCAATGTCCATCACCATGGTATGAAGCTTATATTCGATGGCCCTGTCTTTTACCTGGCGGATAAAACGATCGGCGTATTCCGGGCCGGTCAGCTCCTCCTTAAAGGTGTGAAGCCCGAAGCCATTGTGAATGCACTGATTTAAAATGCCGCCGAGCTCTCTGTCCCGCTCTAAGATCAGAATGCTTTCTATACCGTGGTCTCTCGCGGAAACGGCCGCCGCAAGACCCGCCGGGCCGCCTCCGATAATGACTAAATCATAATTTTTCATGCGATCTTCCTTCCTGCTGTTCATGTGGCGGCCGTTGATGCAGCCGTCAGATATGGGATTATCTGGAGTTGCCGGGATGCTTGTTTGTGCCGGTAATGATTTCGCCCCCGACGCCGCCCTTGGTGATATCGAACATGCTCATGGGCACTTCACGCTCCAGGATTTCCATGGTGCGGGGGGTACAGAAGCCTGCCTGGCAGCGTCCCATGCCCGCGCGTGTCCGGCGTTTGACGGCGTCGAGTGAACGGGCGCCGAGCGGGCGGCGGATTGCATCAATGATCTCCCCCTCCGTAATCATTTCACAGCGGCAGACGATGGTGCCGTATTCCGGGTGTTCCCGGATCAGCCGGTTGCGCTCTTCCATTGAGAGGGTATCCGGGTCTAAAATACCTTTCCGCTCTGCGATAAACTCGGTTTTTTTCTTCAGGGAGAGATAGTCTGCAGCGAGGGAGGCAGCCATTTCTCCGATTGCCGGCGCCGAGGAGAGCCCCGGCGATTCGATGCCTGCCGCGTTGAAAAAGCCTTTCGCATCCTCGCATTCGCCGATGATAAAATCATCCGAATCCTCATGCGCGCGGAGTCCGGCAAAGGAGGTGATGACCTGGCGCATCGGGATATTTTTTACGCTTAAGGCGGAGGTTGCACTCAGCCGGTCAAGCCCCTCCTGCGTGGTATTGACCGCCTCCCGGTCATCGACATCGACAGCTGTAGGTCCGACTAAAAGGTTTCCGTGAATGGTCGGTGTCACGAGGACGCCCTTTCCCATTCTGGAGGGCAGCTGGAAAATGGTGTGCGACACGTGGCGGCCGGCGCTCTTGTCTAACAGACAGTATTCTCCTTTTCTTGCAGTAATATGAAGCTTGTGGCTGCTCACCATATTATTGATCGTATCGGCGTTAACGCCTGCGGCATTGATGAGCGCCCGCGCCGTAAAGGTTTCCGATTCTCCGGTGTCGGTGTGAACCGCCTCTAACCGATAGCCGCCTTCCCAGGCAGTCACGGTGTCCACACGGGTATTCAGATGAAAAGCTGCACCGTTGGTAAATGCATTTTCCGCAAAAGCCATGGTCATATGAAAGGGACAGACGATACCGCCGGTCGGCGCATAAAGCGCGCAGGTGACGTTATCGCTGATATTCGGTTCCATCCGAAGCAGCTCGTCGCGTTCCACGATGGCAAGGCCCGGGACATGATTTTTGATCCCCTTTTCCAAAAGAAGCTCCAGCTCCTTCCGATCCTGATCTTTTGTACAGACCACGAGAGACCCGTTTCGCAGAAACGGAATGTCAAGCTCCTCTGAAAGCGCATCCATCATCGCGTTCCCGCGCACATTCAGCTTTGCCTTCAGACTGCCTGGGGCCGCATCAAAGCCGGCATGAATGATCGCGCTGTTTGCTTTGGAGGTTCCGCTGCAGACATCCTCCCCGCATTCGATGACACAGATTCTGGCCTGATATTTTGACAATTCCCGCGCGATCGCGCAGCCGGTCACGCCGGCGCCGATAATTGCTACATCATACATCATATTTTCCTCCATACCGAAGCGTTTTTTGGTGAAGGCCGCGGGTCGGATCACAAATCCGTCTCTGCGGGTCCGGGTTTGCGGCTCCGGCACAAACCCGCCGCTGAACAACCGGCACATCCGTGCGAGCGTTCAGACGTTCTCCTCCTGACGATAAAAAAGCAAGGAAAATAAAACGATAAACATCGCTTTATTACCTTGCTCGCGTCTCACGGTAATGAATTTGTTCTGCTATATTCTAATTATATCATGAAAATCATTTTGCGCAAGAGAAAGATGAAAAAAATAGAAGCTATGGTGATCCGGGAGAGAGTGTGGTATACTGGAAAAAGACGGGACAGGGGAGAAAGGAGTGACGTGTTCATGGCAAAAACCGAGAAGCAGAAATTAAAGCTTCTTTATATTATGCAGTATCTGATGGAGCGGACGGACGAGGATCATATGGTCACGACACAGGACATCATCGGATACCTGGAGCAGTGCGGTATCCATGCAGAGCGCAAGAGCATTTACACGGATATCGATCAGCTGATGGAGTTCGGACTTGATATCATCCGGGTCAGAGAGAGACCAGGCGGATACTATCTGGCCAGCCGTCAGTTCGAGCTCGCGGAGTTAAAGCTCCTTGTGGATGCGGTTCAGGCATCCCGCTTTATCACGGCCAGAAAATCCGGCGATCTGATCCGGAAGCTGGAGAGCCTGTGCAGCAAAGAGCAGGCCAGACAGCTGCACCGTCAGGTGGTGGTGACAGATCGCAACAAAGCAGCAAATGAGAATATATATTATAATGTAGATTTAATCTATAATGCGATTGCACAGAACGCGAAGATAAGGTTTCAGTACTTTGAGTGGAGCGCGGAAAAAGAGATGCGGCTGCGCCGGGACGGGAGCTGGTATGAAGTGAGTCCGTGGGCGCTGTTGTGGGATAATGAGAATTATTACCTGGTCGCATTTGATGACAGAAGCAGCGATATCCGGCATTACCGCGTGGATAAAATGTTAAAGATCGGTTTAATGAATGAGGCGCGAGAGGGGAAGTCCAGGTTTGAAGATCTTGACATCGCGGGTTATGCGGGAAAGACATTCGGGATGTTTGCCGGCGAGGAAGAGACCGTGACGCTGGTTAGCGACAGCGGTCTGACCGGGGTTATGATTGACCGCTTTGGCAGAGATGTGGCGCTGCGCGAACAGGATGACGGACATATCAGGGCGCGCGTAAAGGTTGCGGTGAGCCGGCAGTTTTTCGGGTGGGTGGCAGGGCTCGGCGCTGCGGTAAAAATCGAAGCGCCTGCCCGGGTGGCTGCAGCGTATCGGGAATATCTGCTTGAAATCTTAAAACAGTATGGCGGAGGCGGACGGGAAGCGTGAAAGAGATAACCTATCAGATCTGCGTTGACGGCGTGACGATTACCGTCACAAAAAAGCGGATGAAGAATGTGTATCTGAAAGTAAAAAAGGAAGACGGATCGGTACAGATTTCCGCGCCGCATCACATGAACCGTGAGGAGATCGCCGCGTTTGCGGCGGCCAGGACAGACTGGATCCGGAAATATCAGAACATGTACGGCGGGGAGAAAAGCGGGCAGAATACATCACACAGGCCGGATCCTGCCAGGATACAGCAGCAGAAGCGTCTCTTAAAACAGAGGGTGGATGCGCTTGTGGTGAAATGGGAACCGATGATGGGGGTTCATGTGACAGGGATTACCATCCGGCAGATGAAGACCAGATGGGGGTCCTGCAACGTGAACACGCATCACATCAATATCAATCTGGCTCTTCTGGAGCGGCCGCCGGAATGCCTTGAGTATGTCGTGGTGCATGAGCTTGCGCATCTGCTGGAACCCAGCCACAATCAAGTGTTCTGGGGATATATGACAAAGTTTTATCCGGACTGGAAACGCGTGAGAGCCAGTCTGAATGAGAATCCGCCGCGGACGTAGTGACGCCGGCGGCCGGATTATGTTCAGATGTCAGACAAACTGGTTTGTCGCGGGATCGTATTCGTACCCGATGGAGCGCAGCTGTTCTGCTGTATGCCTCCGGTCGATCGCCAGGGCATCGGCCAGTTCGTTGAACGAATCGTAATAATCGCGCAGCTGCGTGTTGACGAAGCTGAGAAGCATGACAGGGTCTTTTGGCGGTTGTGAAAGTGTGGACATAACAATCTCCTTTCCTGCCGGCAGCCGATTGTATCTGATTCCTGCCGCTGCCGTGTGTTGTTAGTTATAAAACATGATTGCCTGCATGTGAAGATAATATACCACGCGGGAAAAGAAAATGCAATACAGATTTAATTTTGACTGAGAGGAGCCGCGGCCGGAATCGGATTCTGCGTCGCAGAAAAGAGTGAAAATGGGAGAGAAAATAAGGAAAGAGGTCTTTGATAAATTTTTCACGGAGAGCTACTGTCCGGTGGAATATGAGACGGTGCGGAGGGAGTTTGAGGAGATCGCATCGATTGGAAACGATCTGTTTGCCGACGGTTATGAGGCGGTCAATCTGAACCGGGAGAATTTTATCCTTTATCTGACCGGTGCGAGTTACTGTGATTTTGAGGCCGTCGTGCAGGAGGCGATGGATGACCTGAATCCGGAGATCTTAGACGCGGTGATGGATGTGACGCAATCCCAGCCGGACGGCGATGAGATCACGGAGCGCTACTGGGAGACCGGGAGAAAACTGCTGCGGGAATTTTTGCTGCAGCTCTATGATGAGGTGATAGCGGGCTGGAAATAGCTGCTGTCACGGAAAACGGGCGGCTGTTTGTGTCGGAGCGTCACAAATATGCCTGTCAGAACCACGATGTGGAAACGCTCCGGAATGGAGATTTCATTATGATAAAATCAAACTGTGATACCTGTGTATACAATGTGTATGACGAGGACGACGGACAGTATTACTGCGAGGTCGATATGGACGAGGATGATGCGGCAAGGCTTCTTACGGGCAATGCCAGGGGCTGTCCGTATTATCAGACGGATGATGAATATGCAGTGGTGCGGCATCAGATGTGAGACACGGCGGAAGTATCTGTCGGTTCGCCTGATATCGGAAAAGGGGATTGCCGGGATGAAACTTCCTGACAATCCCCTTTGCGCTGAGCGTATTCGCCGAAAAAAGCACGCTGCTTTTACCGGCCGAAAGCGATTGCTGCCTCCACAAATCCCTTAAACAGCGGATGCGGCCGGTTCGGCCTGGACTTTAATTCCGGATGGGCCTGTGTGGCGATAAACCATGGGTGGTCCGGAATCTCGATCATCTCGATGATTCTGCCGTCCGGAGAGGTGCCGCAGAGCTTCATCCCTTTATCCGTGAGGGCGGTGCGGAAATCATTGTTTACCTCATAGCGGTGCCGGTGGCGCTCTTCGATCTCCGTTTTTCCGTACACTTTACAGGCGTGTGAGGCCGGATCAAGAATACACGGATAAGAGCCGAGCCGCAGGGTGCCTCCGATGTCCTCCACTCCGTTCTGATCCGGCATCAGGGCGATGACCGGATGGGTGGTGCCGGGATCGAGCTCAATGCTGTGAGCATCGTTGCAGCCGCAGACATGACGGACAAATTCGATGATGGCGACCTGCATGCCAAGGCAGAGTCCCAGGTACGGAACCGCATGCTCCCTCGCATACCGGGCGGCCGTGATCATCCCTTCCACGCCGCGCGAGCCGAAGCCGCCGGGGACGATGATGCCGGAGACGTCACCGAGGATCTCTGTTACATTTTCGGCAGTGACATCCTCGGAATCCACCCATTTGATATTGACGGTTGCGCGGCCGGCAATCCCGCCGTGCTTTAACGCTTCCACAACGGAGATGTAGGCGTCGTGCAGAGCGGTATATTTTCCGACGAGCGCAACGGTTACCTCCTTGTCCGGATGGCGAAGGGAATCCACCATTGCTTCCCAGTCCTTGAGGTCTGGTTCCGGACAGTCTAAGTGAAGCGATTCGCAGGCGACCTTTGCAAGGTTCTCGCGCTCCATCGCAAGCGGAGCCTCATAGAGATATTCCACATCAAGATTCTGAAGAACATGGCCGCTGGGGACGTTGCAGAACAGGGCGATCTTATCCTTGATGCTCTGATCCAGTTCATGTTCGGAGCGGCAGACGATGATGTCCGGCTGGATTCCCATACCCTGCAGTTCTTTGACGCTCGCCTGCGTGGGTTTGGTCTTTAACTCCCCCGAAGCCTTGATGTATGGAATTAACGTCACATGGATGAGAATCGCGTTCTCACGTCCGATTTCATGCTGAAACTGCCGGATGGCTTCCAGGAACGGCTGGCTCTCGATGTCGCCGACCGTACCGCCGACCTCAATGATGGCGATATGTGTATCCTCCGAGGTGAAGTTCCGGTAAAACCGGCTCTTGATCTCGTTGGTGATATGCGGGATGACCTGAACCGTGCCTCCGCCGAAATCTCCGCGCCGTTCCTTCTGCAGCACGGACCAGTAGACCTTGCCTGTGGTGACATTGGAATTTTTCGTCAGACTTTCATCGATAAAACGCTCATAGTGCCCCAGATCAAGATCCGTTTCCGCGCCGTCATCGGTGACAAAGACCTCGCCGTGCTGAATCGGATTCATGGTTCCGGGGTCGATATTGATGTACGGGTCGAATTTCTGCATGGTGACTTTGTAGCCGCGTGCCTTTAACAGCCTTCCGAGGGAAGCGGCCGTGATTCCTTTTCCGAGACCGGAAACGACACCGCCGGTGACAAAGACATATTTTACGGACATAACGTGATCCTCCTCAATGAATAAAATAATGAAATAATGCCGGGGTCAGACGTATCTGACTCCGGGATGTTTTCGGATTCTGCCGTGTTTTTTCACGCGTGAAATCCGGAAAAAATCGAAATCAGATGATCAGTCAGTATACCATATCAGTATACAACCAAGCAGTTTGAAAATCCAGCACAATTTAAAAAATACGCGGTATAAGATCTGGCAGTTTAGAAATAATTTAGAAATAGCGGGAAAAGTTCACGAAGTTCATATTGCTTTTGAGGGACAAGTTCAATATAATATATAAGATGTTACGTTAGGATTCAGATTCGCGGCGGAGGAATCTGATTCAGAAAGGATAAAGAAACGATGGAGAATCAGGGACCGAATAACGGTTACAATAATAGCGGCAATAACAGCGGCGGCGGAAACGGCGGCGGAGGGAATAAGAACAATCACAACGGCCAGCTGATCATGGCGTTTATTCTTGTGACGCTGATCGCGCTGTTTGTGATGAGCATGGTGACGAATCAGTTCAGCCAGATGAGCACCCAGGAGGTTTCTTACTCGGAGTTCCTCGACATGGTAAAGGGCGAGGGCAAATGGGAAGGGCGGAGTGTGAAGTCCGTGGAGATCAGCTCCTACCAGATCGATATTACCATGGATCCCGATGAGAAGGTGCCGTATGACATCACATACTACTGCGGGCGCGTGGCGGATGAGGATATGATTCCGCTGCTAAAGAAACATGGCGTGGAGATTTTCGGGGTGATTCCGGATAACACCGCGACCTGGATCTACAGCATTTTAAGCTATCTGATTCCGCTGGCCCTGATCTGGATCGTGCTCGGCATCGTGATGCGCAGAATGGGCGGCGGCGCGATGGGCGTCGGGAAGAGCACCGCGAAGGTATATGTGGAAAAGCAGACCGGCGTGACGTTTAAGGATGTGGCCGGGCAGGATGAGGCAAAGGAATCCTTACAGGAAGTGGTGGATTTCCTGCACAATCCGAAGCGTTACCGGGATATCGGCGCAAAGCTGCCGAAGGGAGCGCTCCTCGTCGGACCGCCCGGTACGGGTAAGACGCTGCTTGCCAAAGCCGTGGCCGGGGAGGCGAAGGTCCCGTTCTTCTCGCTTGCCGGGTCGGATTTTGTGGAGATGTTTGTCGGCGTCGGTGCGTCGCGTGTGCGCGACCTGTTTAAGGAGGCGCAGAAGCAGGCGCCGTGTATCATATTTATCGATGAGATCGATGCGATCGGAAAGAGCCGCGACACCCGTTACGGCGGCAACGACGAGCGCGAGCAGACGTTAAATCAGCTGCTTGCGGAGATGGACGGATTTGACACGTCAAAGGGACTTCTGATCTTAGCGGCGACGAACCGCCCGGAGGTGCTGGATAAGGCGCTGCTGCGTCCGGGGCGTTTTGACCGGCGGATCATCGTGGATAAGCCGGACTTAAAAGGGCGTCTTGAGACGTTAAAGGTGCACTCAAAGGACGTGCTGATGGACGAGACCGTGGATCTGGACGCGCTTGCGCTTGCGACGGCGGGGCTGGTCGGCTCGGATCTTGCGAATATGATCAATGAGGCCGCGATTAACGCGGTAAAGAACGGCAGAAAATTTGTCAATCAGTCTGATCTGTTTGACGCGTTTGAGCTTGTGGCAGTGGGCGGCAAGGAAAAGAAGGACCGCATCATGAGCGATAAAGAGCGCAAGATCGTGGCCTATCATGAGATCGGGCATGCGATGGTGACTGCGCTTCAGAAGAATACCGAGCCGGTGCAGAAGATCACGATCGTGCCGCGGACCATGGGTGCGCTCGGCTACACGCTGCAGACCCCGGAGGAGGAGAAGTTTTTACAGACGAAGGAAGAGCTGCTCGCAAAGATCACGACCTATATGGCCGGGCGTGCGGCGGAAGTGCTGGTGTTTGATTCCGCGACGAGCGGCGCCGCGAACGATATTGAGCACGCGACGGCAATCGCGCGCGCGATGGTGACACAGTACGGGATGTCGGAGAAGTTTGGGATGATGTGTCTTGCGACGGTGGAGAACCAGTATCTGGATAACCGTGCGGGGCTGATCTGCGGTGAGGATACGGCGGCGCAGATCGACAAAGAAGTGCTTTCCATCATCAATCACTCCTACGATGAGGCGGTCGCGATGCTGACGGAAAACCGTGAGGTGCTTGATCAGCTCTCCGATTATCTGTACGAGCATGAGACGATCACCGGAAAAGAATTTATGAAAATCTTTCGCGAGCTCAAAGGGATCCCGGAGCCTGAGGAAGAAGAGGACAAGAAAACATTTTTCGAACAGGCGGAGGAGGCGCGCCAGTCACTGGCGGGCCAGAAGATGTGATGTTTGATATTGCAGAGGAATTAAAAAAACTCCCGGATCAGCCGGGAGTTTATATTATGCATGATGCGCGGGACGCGATTATCTATATCGGGAAGGCGGTCAGCTTAAGAAAGCGTGTGCACCAGTATTTCCAGCCGAGCCATGACGAGGGGATTAAGAAGGCGCAGATGGTCAGGCATATCGAACGGTTTGAGTATATTATCACCGATTCCGAGCTCGAAGCGCTGGTGCTTGAGTGCAATCTGATCAAGGAGCATCGGCCCAAATATAATACGCTGCTGCGGGATGACAAGACATATCCCTATATCAGGGTGACTCTCGGAGAGGATTTTCCCAGGGTCCTCTTTTCGCGTCAGCAGAAGAAAGACAAATCCCGGTATTTCGGTCCCTATACGAGTGCGGGCGCTGTCCGGGACACCATTGAGCTCGTCAACAGGATTTATCAGATCCGGACCTGCAGCCGTCAGCTTCCCCGGGATATCGGGAAGGACCGCCCCTGCTTAAACTATCACATTCATCAGTGCCCTGCGCCCTGCCAGGGGTATATCGGCCGCGAGGAATACCGGGAGCGCGTGGATGCGGTGATTGAATTTCTGAACGGAAATTACGGGCCGGTGATGCAGATGCTGGAGAAAAAAATGAACGAGGCGTCTGTTCGTATGGAGTTCGAGAAGGCGATTGAGTTCCGGGAGCTTTTGGGCAGTGTAAAACAGATCGCGCAAAAGCAGAAGATTACGCATACGGACGGGGAGGACAAGGATATTATCGCGCTTGCCGCAGATGATACCGATGCGGTGGTTCAGGTGTTTTTCATTCGGGACGGCAAGCTGATTGGACGGGATCACTTTTATGTGAGAATCGGAACGGAGGACACCAGGGGACAAATTATATCTACATTTATCAAACAGTTCTATTCCGGGACCCCGTTTGTCCCAAGGGAAATCATGCTGCCGGAGGAAATCGCCGAGCAGAACATTCTCGCGGACTGGCTTTCAGGCAGGAGGGGCGGAAAAGTATATATCCGCGTGCCGCAGAAGGGGATGAAGGAAAAGCTCATGGAGCTGGCGAAGAAAAACGCTGAGCTGGTGCTCTCCCAGGACAGGGAGAAGATCAGACGGGAGGAAGGACGCACGATCGGCGCGTTAAAGGAGCTCGGCGGGCTTCTCGATATGGAGGGACTTGTCAGAGTGGAGGCGTATGATATCTCCAACACCAACGGGTTCGAGACCGTGGGATCCATGATTGTCTATGAAAAAGGAAAGCCGAAGCGGAGTGATTACCGCAAGTTTAAGCTCAGAACCGTGACCGGCCCGGATGATTACGCATCCATGCACGAGGTGCTGACCCGCCGATTTACCCACGGCATGAAGGAGATGCAGGAGCGCGAACAAAAGAATCTGCCGCAGGAATACGGGAGCTTTACCCGGTTTCCGGATCTGATCATGATGGACGGCGGACGCGGTCAGGTCAATATTGCGCAGAAAGTGCTTGATGAGTTAAAGCTGGCTATTCCGGTCTGCGGTATGGTGAAGGATGATAATCACCGGACCAGAGGGTTATACTATCAGAATGTGGAGATTCCGATTGACAGGAACAGCGAGGCGTTTAAGCTGATCACGAGAATTCAGGACGAGGCGCACCGGTTTGCGATCGAATATCACCGCTCGCTGCGCGGAAAAGAGCAGGTGCATTCCGTGCTTGATGATATCCCGGGAATCGGCCCGGCCAGAAGGAAGGCGCTGATGAAAAAATATCAGTCGCTTGATGCGATCCGCGCGGCCACAAGAGAGGATCTGGCGGCCACGGATGCGATGAGTGCACAGGCAGCGGATGCAGTGTACCGATTTTTCCGCAGGACGCAGGAAGAATCCCCGGATCAGTTGAACAACCAGGCAGATCATGATATACTGACATAGATGAGCGGTGTCCGTGACAGGGCGAAGCACGGGAATGGAGAAGAGAACCCTCAGGCGCGGATCGATTGCGCGCTGCAGAGCAAAAGGAGACATCTCTGAAACGGGGAGAAAGACATCAGAAGGAGCGAAACATGAACAGTACGAACGGGGTTGGGGTGGCGAAGATTGCGCAGATCATGGATCTGTATAATTTTCTGCCGGATATGGAGCTGAAAGGCCACCGGATTATGGTCAGCGACGTGAACCGTCCGGCGCTGCAGCTGAGCGGATATTTTGAACATTTTGAGCGTTCCCGCGTCCAGATTATCGGAACGGTGGAGTATACCTATCTGCAGCATTTGGAGGAACAGAAAAAACAGGAGATTTACCGGGAATTTTTAGAGTACGATGTCCCGTGCGTGATCTTCTGCCGTGATTTCCAGCCGGATCCGGTTTTCCTCGAAATGACGGAGGCAAAAGAGCTGCCGGTCTTTGGGACAAAGCGAAGCACATCGGAATTCATGGCGGAGCTGATCTACTGCTTAAGCGAATACCTGGCGCCGTCCATCACGATTCACGGCGTGCTGGTGGATGTTTACGGGGAGGGTCTTCTGATTATGGGGGAGAGCGGGATCGGCAAAAGCGAGGCTGCGCTTGAGCTGGTGCGTCGCGGTCACCGTCTGGTGACGGACGACGTTGTCGAGATCCGGAAAGTCAATGAGCATACTCTGATGGGCACATCGCCCGACATCACACGTTACTTTATCGAGCTGCGCGGGATCGGGATCATCGATGTCAAGAATCTGTTCGGCGTCGAGAGTGTGAAGGAAAAACAGCAGATTGACCTCGTGATCAAGCTGGAAGACTGGAAAAAGGATAATGAGTACGATCGTCTCGGGCTTGAGGAGGAATATACGGAATTTCTCGGCAATAAGGTAGTATGCCACTCCCTGCCGATTCGGCCGGGAAGAAATCTGGCCGTGATCTGTGAGGCAGCTGCCGTCAATCACAGACAGAAGAAAATGGGCTACAATGCGGCGCAGGAGCTGTACCGCCGGGTGCAGGAGAACCTGACGAGAAAGCCGGATGAAGACGAATAAATCAGAAAAGTTAATGTTACTTTTAATAATTTTAAAAATCCGAACATGAGGAGGAACGAAACATGGAAAGAATGAATGCATGGGAGAAGTACCCGGAGGGTAAAAAAAGAGAGGAAATATTTGAGTTTGCAGAGGATTACCGCAAATTCCTCTCCCGCTGCAAGACAGAGCGCGAATGTGTGACGGGTATGATCCGCAAAGCGGAGAAGGCCGGATTTAAAAATCTGGACGAGATCATGGAGAAGGGGGCGGAGCTTAAGGCGGGAGACCGGGTGTACGCAAACAACAGGGGCAAGGCGCTTGCGCTTTTCGTCATCGGAAAAAAAGAATTCTCGTGCGGGATGAACATTCTCGGGGCGCATATCGATTCCCCGCGCCTGGATTTAAAGCAGGATCCGCTGTATGAGGATACGGAGCTCGCGATGCTTGACACACACTATTACGGCGGGATTAAGAAGTACCAGTGGGTGGCGCTTCCGCTGGCGCTGCACGGCGTGATCGCAAAGAAGGATGGCTCCGTGGTGCAGGTGAACATCGGGGAGAAGCCCGGCGACCCGGTATTCGGCGTGAGCGATCTTCTGGTCCATCTCTCCGCGGAACAGATGGAGAAAAAAGCCTCAAAGGTGATTGAGGGCGAGAACTTAGACCTTCTGATCGGCAGCATCCCGGAAGGGAAGAAAGATGACAAAGAGAAAAAAGACGACAAAAAAGAAGAAGTGCGCGAGAAAGTAAAAGCGAATATCATGAAACTCCTCGAGAAGGAATATGGTATAGAAGAAGAGGACTTCCTCTCGGCGGAGATCGAGGTGGTGCCGGCCGGGGAGGCGCGCGATTATGGGTTTGACCGCAGCATGATTATGGGTTACGGACACGACGACAGAGTATGCGCGTATTCCTCGTTCCGCGCGATGCTTGAGATGAAAAAGCCGTCGCTCACCAGCGTCTGCCTGCTTGTGGATAAGGAAGAGATCGGCAGCGTCGGGGCAAGCGGTATGGAGTCCCGGTTCTTTGAGAACACGGTTGCCGAGCTGATGAATCTCACGGGAGAATACTCCGAGCTGGCGCTGCGGCGTGCGATGAAGAATTCGAGCGTGCTCTCTTCCGATGTCTCCGCGGCGTTTGACCCGAATTTCCCGTCCGTGATGACCAAACGCAATGCCGCATATTTTGGAAGGGGACTGGTGTTCAACAAATATACGGGGGCGCGCGGTAAGAGCGGTTCAAACGATGCCGATGCGGAATATATCGCTGCGCTGCGCGGGATCATGGATAAAAACGAAGTAGCGTTCCAGACCGCGGAGCTTGGCCGGGTTGACCAGGGGGGCGGCGGAACGATCGCATTTATCCTGGCCAATTACGGGATGCGCGTGATTGACAGCGGGATCGCAGTGCTCAATATGCATGCGCCGTGGGAAATCATCAGCAAGGTGGATTTGTACGAGGCATATCGCGGGTACATCGCATTTTTGAAAGAGCAGTCATAAAAAAGTAAAAGGAAAAGGAAAGCCATGAACCGGAAGCTTGTGGAAGAATTGCAGCGTATTGTGGGAGAAGACGGAATCTGTCTGGAGGAACCGATGAGCCGGCATACGACATTTGGCGTCGGAGGACCTGCGGATGTCATGATCTGGCCCGACGAGGAAGAGCTCCCGCAGGCGCTGCGCCTGTGCAGGCAGTGGGGAGAGCCCTTCTGCATCATCGGAAACGGCAGTAATCTTCTGGTGGGAGACGGCGGGATCCGGGGCGTGGTGATCGGGCTGCGCCGCGGACACGAGGTTCTGCGTGCAGAGGGAGACGTGCTGACCGCGGGGGCCGGTGTGCTTCTGCCGCGGGCGGCGCAGTTTGCGGCGCAGCATGGCCTTTCCGGTCTGGAGTTTGCCGCAGGGATTCCGGGAACGGCCGGGGGGGCGGTCGTGATGAACGCCGGGGCTTACGGCGGCGAGATGAAAGATGTGATCGGGTCCGTTACGGTGCTTGACACTGACGGGACGAGGCGTCATCTGACCTGTGCACAGCTGGATCTGGGATACCGCAGAAGCTCCGTACAAAAACAGGACTGCATCGTCACGGAAGTCCGCCTTAAGCTTGTGAAAGGGGATCCGGACGCGATCCGGTCCCGGATGGAGGAGCTGACGGAAAAGCGCAGGGAAAAACAGCCGTTAGAATACCCCAGTGCGGGGAGCACCTTTAAGCGGCCAAAGGGATATTTTGCCGGCAAACTGATCATGGATGCCGGTCTGCGCGGATTTCGGATCGGCGGGGCGCAGATTTCGGAAAAACACTGTGGTTTTGTGATCAACCGGGGAGGCGCGACGGCGCAGGAGATCCGCACACTGATGAGTGAAGTGTCGGCGAAGGTAGAACGTCAGTTCGGCGTCCGGCTCGAGCCTGAGGTAAAGATGATCGGCGAGTTCTGACCTGCAGGGTCGGAGGTGCCGGATATAGGGAAACGTGAGGACGGAGAGGAGACTCTTTTTGCGAAAATGGGGAAGATATGAAATTTGTGATACTGACCGGGATGTCGGGGGCCGGAAAAAGTACGGCGATTAAGATGATGGAGGATATCGGGTTTTATTGTGTGGACAATCTTCCGATTCCTCTTTTGGAAAAATTTGTGGAACTCTGCGGCCTGCAGCAGAATATGGAGCTGCAGAAAGTGGCAGTGGGCATCGATATCCGCAGCGGACAGGCGCTCGGGGAGCTGCGCGACGTGCTCAACAAAATAAGGGACAGCGGAGTCGGCTATGAGATCCTTTATCTGGATGCGGAGGATTCCGTGCTCGTAAAACGATACAAGGAGACGCGGAGGAATCATCCGCTTGCGGGCGGCGAGCGTGTGGACAAAGGGATCGCGGAGGAGAGAAAGCGTCTTGCTTTCCTGAAAAAACGCGCGGACTATATCATTGATACGAGCCGTCTGCTGACAAGAGAGCTCAAAGCCGAGATTGACAAGATTTTTGTGCAGAATCAGGACTACAAGAACCTGTTTATCACAGTGCTGTCTTTCGGATTTAAATACGGGATTCCGGCAGACTCGGATCTGGTTTTTGACGTGCGGTTTCTGCCGAATCCCTACTATGTGGAGGGGTTGCGGGCAAAGACGGGAAACGATAAGGAGATTCAGGAATACGTGCTTCAGTTTCCGGAGGCGCACGAATTTCTGGACCGTCTGGACGGCATGCTTAAGTTTCTGATTCCGAATTATATCGCGGAGGGAAAGAATCAGCTGGTCATTTCGGTGGGCTGTACTGGCGGAAAGCACCGGTCGGTCACGCTGGCAAATGCGCTTTACCGGAGCCTTTCGGAGAGAAAAGAATACGGGCTTAAGATTGAGCACAGAGATATTGGCAAGGATGCACTCAGAGGGAAGTAGGAGCGGAGATGTCATTTTCGGGAAAAGTAAAGGAAGAGCTTGCGGGCCATATCGGAAAAAGCAGGCACTGCCGGCTCGCGGAGTATGCGGCGCTCACGGTGTTTGAGGGAAGATGCCGGCCGGCGGATTCCGACAATGAGCTGGTTAGAGAAACCTGCCGCGCACTGCAGAACGAGCTTGCCGGTGACAGCGCCACGCCGTTTCGGGAGGAACAGGTGCTGCGTGCGGTGCGGATGTGGGACGAGGAGACGGGGTTTGTCCCGTCAGAGACAGTGGACGGACTTCTGATTCAGAAGAGCTGCTGCAGACGTGCCTATATCAGGGGGGCGTTTCTTGCCGGAGGATCGATCAGTGATCCGAGGAAGTCTTATCATTTTGAGATTGTGTGCCGGAGCGTCGCGCAGGCAAAGCAGCTGCGTGAGATCATCAACAGCTTCGGGATGGATGCAAAAATTGTCGCGCGTAAAAGATACCAGATAGTTTATATCAAAGAAGGTGAGCAGATTGTCGATCTGCTGAATGTGATGGAAGCACACGTCGCGCTGATGGACCTTGAGAATGTCAGAATCTTAAAAGAAATGAGAAATTCGGTCAACCGCAAGGTGAACTGTGAGACGGCAAATATCAGCAAGACGGTAAACGCCGCGGTGCAGCAGGTGCGGGACATCGAATACATCAGAAAGACGGCAGGGCTGTCGAGTCTGCCGGAAAATCTTCAGGAGATGGCTCTGCTGCGGCTGGAATACCCGGACGCGCCGTTAAAAGAACTGGGGGCGTACTTAAATCCGCCGGTCGGAAAATCGGGCGTCAATCACAGACTCCGCAGAATCAGCGAGATTGCCAGGGATCTGCGTGGATAGAAGGGAGCAGGATTGCCGGGGATCCGCGTGGATAGAAGAGAGCAGGATTGCCGGGGATCTGCGTGGATAGAAGAGGGAAGGATTGCCGGGGATCTGCGTGGATAGAAGAGGGAAGGATTGCCGGGGATCTGCGTGGATAGAAGACAGCGGGAGGAAATGCATGGGGAGGGGAGGCGGATCAGAGGATCCGTACCTGCATGGAGGATTCGGATGAAGAAAAACGTGGTGGTCCAAAGGAAGGCAGGACTTGAGGCCAGGCCGCTTGTGAATATTGTTCAGAAGGCAAGCGAGTACAACAGCCGTATCTACGTGGAACAGGAAGGGAAGTGTGTGAATGCGAAGAGCATTATCGGAATGATGAGTCTGGTTCTGATGAACGGGGAGTCCGTGGTGCTCTGCGCGGAGGGCGAGGACGAACAGGAAGCGATTGAGGCACTGGAGGTATTTTTTATTTCCTAGTGTGCTGCCTGAATATCATGCGGACAGCACACTGGCGTATCCTGATCCGCTTTTTGTTCAGACGAGAAAAGGATAGGTGCAAGAAGAATGGTGGATGCAAAGAAAAGATTACTGTTTATCTTTAATCCATATTCCGGGAAAGCGCAGGTAAAAAACCAGCTTTTTGACATTGTGGATGTGATGGTGAAGGCGGGATATGAGGTGACCGTATATCCGACCCAGCGATCCGGCGACGGAAAAGAGAAGGTAAAAGAGGAAGCCGGAGCGTATGATCTTGTCGTCTGCTGCGGAGGGGACGGCACGCTTGACGAGGTGGTGACCGGCATGATGTGCCGTGGAAGCAAGATGCCGCTTGGCTATATTCCGGCCGGCAGCACGAATGATTTTGCAACGTCGCTCGGTATTCCGAAGGACATGGTAAAGGCTGCGGAGACCGCAGTGCGCGGAACGGAGTTTCTATGTGATATCGGCAGCTTTAATCAGGACTATTTTGTCTATGTGGCGGCATTCGGCCTGTTTACGGCGGTATCCTATAAGACCAGTCAGGGATGGAAAAATATGCTGGGTCATGCGGCATATATCTTGGAGGGAATGCGCAGTCTGCACGAGATTCCGTCGTTTCTGATGCAGGTACACTACGGCAACATCCGTCTGCAGGATGAATTTGTGTTCGGGATGGTCAGTAATTCCACGTCTGTAGGCGGATTTAAGGGAATGACGGGAAAGGATGTGCTTTTGGACGACGGTGTGTTTGAGGTCACGCTGATCCGCAAACCGCGCAATCCGATTGAACTGAATGAGATTATCGCGTCCCTCGTCAATCTTGTAGACGACACGGATATGATCTACTCCTTTAAGACGGATGAGGTTCAGATCATCTCAAGAGATCCGGTTTCCTGGACGCTGGACGGTGAATTCGGAGGAGAGCACACGGAGGTTGCGATCAAAAATCTCTGTCAGGCGATCCGGATCATGGTTCCCGATCCGGGCGGGGCTTTGACTTTTGAGACAAAATAAGATATAATACCGTTAAAGTAATTCTGTCGCAAGCGACAAATATGAGATTATGGAGGAAGTTCAAATGTTAGTATCTGCAAAAGAAATGCTCGATCAGGCAAAGGCCGGCCATTATGCAGTCGGTCAGTTCAACATCAACAACCTCGAGTGGACAAAGTCCGTCCTGCTCACTGCGCAGGAGTGCAAATCTCCGGTGATCTTAGGTGTCTCTGAGGGCGCCGGAAAGTACATGACAGGCTATAAGACGGTGGCAGCGATGGTGAAAGCGATGATAGAGGAGCTGGGGATCACGGTTCCGGTAGCGCTGCACTTAGACCACGGCTCCTATGAAGGATGCTTAAAGTGTGTGGAGGCAGGGTTCTCGTCCATCATGTTTGACGGTTCCCACTATCCGATCGAGGAGAATGTTGCGAAGACCACGGAGCTGGTTGAGCTGGCTCACAGGAACGGCATGTCCATCGAAGCAGAGGTCGGCTCCATCGGCGGCGAGGAAGACGGCGTTGTGGGAATGGGCGAGTGCGCGGATCCGAACGAGTGCAAGAGGATCGCAGATCTCGGAATTGATATGCTTGCGGCAGGGATCGGCAATATCCACGGCAAATATCCGGAGAACTGGCAGGGATTAAGCTTTGAGACGCTTGATGCGATCCAGCAGCTGACCGGAACGATGCCGCTGGTGCTTCACGGAGGTACCGGCATTCCGGAGGATATGATCAAAAAGGCAATCTCTCTCGGCGTGGCGAAGATTAACGTGAATACCGAGTGTCAGCTGTCCTTTGCGGATGCGACGCGCAAATACATCGAGGCCGGAAAAGATCTGGAGGGCAAGGGCTTTGACCCGAGAAAGCTTCTCGCGCCGGGCGCCGAGGCAATTAAGGCGACAGTGAAGGAAAAGATGGAGCTGTTCGGGTCGGTTGGAAAGGCAGAGTAAACAAAAATTCTGACATTCACCTTTTATTATTGTAAGAATTGATAAAGTTCATTTTTTCGAAAAGTTTCGCTTGCATTTCGTTTTCAAAAGTATTATTTTAGTTACAACTAAAAAACGTATGTGGCGATGAACGAGGGCGTTCCAAGAGGATTGGAATGCCCTTTTCTCTTGAATATAAGGCATCTGCGGTGCGGACCGGCTGCCCGGATCAAAGGGAGACGAAGTCCAAGACACGCCGGCCATAATCCTCTGATTTGCCGCGGATCCATAAAGCCTGATTTTTTCAGGCACTCAGAAGTCTCTGGGAAGGATCCGGCGATCTTTCCTGCGCAGCAGGGATCAGACCTACATACAATAGAGTAAGCGGTCCGGCCTGAACGGATCAGTGAAAGGAAAGGATGCAGAGAATGAGCAGGACAGAATATTTTAATGTGGCGGAGATCTTTGGCGAAAATGTGTTCAGCGATGCTGTGATGCAGGAGCGTCTTCCCAAAAAGGTTTACCGGAAGCTGAAGGATGTGATCAATGAGGGCAGGGAGCTTGATCTGGAAACGGCGGATGTAGTGGCGCATGAGATGAAGGAGTGGGCGATCGATAAGGGCGCGACGCATTATACCCACTGGTTTCAGCCGCTGAACGGTGTGACGGCGGAGAAGCATGATTCGTTTATCACCGCTCCGATGGAGAACGGCAGGGTGCTGATGAGCTTTTCGGGGAAAGAGCTCATCAAAGGAGAGCCGGATGCTTCCTCCTTCCCTTCAGGCGGACTGCGGGCGACCTTTGAGGCGAGGGGATATACCGCGTGGGACTGCACGTCGCCTGCGTTTGTCAGACAGGACGCGGCGGGCGCGACCCTGTGTATTCCGACGGCGTTCTGCTCCTACACCGGGGATGCGCTCGATCAGAAGACCCCGCTGCTGCGCTCGATGGAAGCGATTAATGACCAGGCGCTGCGTCTGATCCGCCTGTTCGGAAATACGACGTCAAAGAGGGTCACGCCGTCCGTCGGACCGGAGCAGGAATATTTTATTGTGGACAGAGAAAAATATTTACAGCGCAAGGATCTTATCTTTACCGGCAGGACGCTGTTCGGCGCGATGCCGCCCAAGGGGCAGGAGATGGAGGATCACTACTTCGGAGCAATTCGCGAGCGGATCGCGGCGTTTATGAAAGACGTGAATGTGGAGCTTTGGAAGCTCGGCGTGACGGCAAAGACACAGCATAATGAGGTCGCTCCGGCACAGCATGAGCTGGCGCCGATCTACGCGGAGGCAAATATCGCGGTGGATCATAACCAGCTGGTGATGGAGACGTTAAAAAAGGTGGCGGGCCGTCACGGACTGCAGTGCCTGCTGCACGAAAAACCGTTTGCGGGTGTCAATGGCTCCGGAAAACATAATAACTGGTCGATTATAACAGACGATGGGATCAACCTGCTTGACCCGGGTAAAACACCGCATGAGAATATTCAGTTTCTTTTGGTGCTGACCTGTATCTTAAAAGCCGTCGATATCCATGCGGATCTGCTGCGCGAGTCGGCTGCGGATGTGGGAAATGACCATCGCCTGGGGGCAAATGAGGCTCCGCCGGCGATTGTCTCGGTGTATCTCGGCGAACAGCTGCAGGATGTGCTGACGCAGCTGATCAGCACAGGGGCGGCAACTCACAGCATAAAAGGACAGAAGCTTGAGACCGGCGTCCGCACGCTTCCTGAATTTATGAAAGATGCGACAGACCGGAACCGGACGTCTCCGTTTGCATTTACCGGAAATAAATTCGAATTTCGTATGGTAGGGTCGCAGGATTCCGTGGCACAGTCGAGCGTAGTGTTAAATACCATCGTCGCGGAGGCGTTTTCTGAGGTGTGCGATGTGCTGGAGCAGACGGACGATTTCGAGATGGCGGTACATGATCTGATCAAGGAAAATGCGACCAACCATCAGCGCATCGTCTTTAACGGAAACGGATATTCGGAGGAGTGGGTGGAAGAGGCCATAAAGCGCGGCCTTCCGAACATTACCTCCATGGTCGACGCGATTCCGGCTCTGAACACGGAAAAATCCGTCGCGCTCTTCGAACGGTTTAAGGTATTTACGAAAGCGGAGCTTGATTCCCGTGTGGAGATTGAGTATGAGTTGTATTCCAAGGAGATCAATATTGAGGCGAAGGCCATGATCGATATTGCGACCAAGCAGATCATCCCGGCAGTCATCCGCTATACGACCGTGCTTGCGCAGTCCGTGACTGCGGTGAGATCTGCATGTGATGCGGATGTCAGTGTTCAGACTGCGATTTTAACCGAAGTATCCTCCCTTTTGGCGGATACCAGAAAAGCGCTCGTCACGCTGCAGGAGGTGACGGAACAGGCGGCGTCGATGGCGGCAGGCAGGGAGCAGGCCGTATACTACAGGGATGTCGTCATGAGAGCCATGGATGAGCTGAGAACGCCGGTCGACCGGCTTGAAATGCTTGTCGATAAATCCATGTGGCCGATGCCGTCCTACGGGGATCTGATTTTTGAAGTATGACCTTACGGCTCGATGCGGGGTGTGCGGATGATGTATTGACCGTGCATCCTGCATCAGGGATTCGAAACACGGATCACAGACAAAGCCGGGGGATGAAATCTGCAGGAAAAACGGGCTGTGAGCCCGGCTGCATAAAAAAAGTCCCTGAAAGGGAGGATTGCCAGGTGACTTGCATCACCTGGCAGATTATGAAAAAGTTTTGTGGGTAGTAACAAATACTTGATAACTATCATTTGTATGATCTTAGTATACGGGAGAGAAATGAAATTTTCATGTTTCCCGGATGAAAGATTTTTGAATCTTACATGAATAAATTGTGAACACCAAAGGTGGAGACTGTGGTGGCCGATGAGGCGCTGCCCGGGCTGATTGACAGGATTGCGGAGGCGATCAATATCGGACAGTTCGGTTATCATACATAATAAAATCCTCCATGTAAAATCAGCAGTAATCAAAACACTGCTTTACAGAGAGGTGTATTTGGACATAAAACCGCTTGCCAAACAAGCGGAAGGATGGTATTTTTTTCATAGGCAGTGGGAAGGTCGATCCTGTTTGATTGCTTTGTTGTGGTGACGTAACAAAACTACTTTTAGGACTTGCTTTCCACTGCTTTTTGTTACAGAAAACAAAAAATTGCTATGCCACAACCCTGGAGGCCATCGCACAGCGATTTTGTACAATCGGAATTTGTGGAGAGATTTCCTGAACTTTCCTTATTTTACAGGCTTTTCAGCCAATTAGATAGTGAAATGATATGTATTTTCCCTTATTTTTGCCCTTGTGAGGAATCCGCAAGGGAAATAAGGGGATTTTTTATTAAGCGTTGCTCGCTACTTTATCAAGAAGTCTTGCGGAATCCCGCTTTGCTTTTCTTGTTGAGTGAGCGTAAATGTTCATTGTGGTACTGACATCTGAATGTCCTAACAGTTCCTGTACATCTTTTGGAGCTGCCCCGTTTGAGAGCAGGTTGCTGGTGTAGGTGTGCCGTTACGGTATAATAACGACAAACGGAAAAAGCCTTTATTTTCAAGGGGTTTGAGCGTTTGCCGTCATTTATTCAATTCCTTTTCCAAGTTGAAACATGGCGAGAAAAATATCGAAAAAAGGAGGCTGTTTCATTAACGACAAAATTTAATAGTGCCAGCGGTCCGGTGTATTGCCTGACCGCTGGTTGCCTTGGGCGTTTCACTTTTATAGGTGGGCGCCCTTTTAGTACCATATAAGTGTAAGAGATAAAGCATTTCATCAGTGCTTTACCTTCTGCACTTATTTTTTTATGATAAGGGAGTAATTGGTCTGGCGAGGCGCTTTTTGGATTAACCACATCCGTCATAAAAACCGTCAACCATCCCTTATTATAAACAGTCGTTTAAGCAGGTTGAAACCCGTAAGGTGCTTTCGTGTAACGAACTAAAATGAGTGGTAATAAGTGTGGATGGGACAAAGGATAGTCGTTGAACCTTCCCCTGTTCGGGGTTTGGCTGCTGATCGCCCATTGTCCCGGCGTTTAGGTTCGCACCCTGCGCCATCCGTGCGTTTTTTTCC
>CAJUNX010000010.1 GCA_910587865.1 uncultured Roseburia sp. | reverse complement strand
TACCGACATATAAGAACTTCTAAAGAGATAATCTAAATTCACCAATAATTTTATCAGAATATAATGCATTTTAAATTAGCATGGGTGGATGTATCTGGTTTGCAGTATGATCATATCATACATGCCGGGGGATTAAGATTCTTTTTAATACATAAATGGTACTCTTTGTATTATTTCTGTTACGGAATCCAATACAGTGTGCTTGCAGGAATTTTATCTTTATGGGCAGCGTATCTTTCCATGTTCATTTCAAACCGTATGCTTGTGTTATCGGCGCCAATGGTTCAGTATTATTTTGTGGATTACATCCTGACAACAGCTTCCTCTGGGAGACTGAATCTGGCTGCGGTTTTTTCTCCTTCAAATAATATTTTCCAAAATGATTCTTTGTCCTTGCTGCTAGTGGTTGTGATAGCGGCTGTCAATGTGATTTTGCTTAGAAAACTTTTAATTAGAAGGTTGAGGAGAAAAATCTGTGAATAAAATAAAACATGTGTGGCAGGATTTTGTGAATAATTTTTTTAGCAGACGGTTGTTGTTTTTTTGTGTTTTTCAGTTTTATATTTTGCATTACTATATTAATTCAGTGAAACGATGTTCTATTGCTGCGGATTATCCTGCATCGCCCTGGATATTGCCTTTTGTTGGACAAAATGTATATTTTCTATTTATCTATGGAATCTCTGTGATTTATTTTTACTCTAATATACCTTTTATGCAAAGAAATGAAATGTATGTATTAATAAGGGAGGGAAGGAAGAAATGGGTATATGCTAAAATATTAAGAATCTGGATGTCTGCTGTTTCGCTTTCATTTATCGAAGTGGTTTTAAGCATATTGCCGTTGTTTCCATGTCTGGAATGGACTGCAGAGTGGGGGAAATTGTATAATTCCCTTGCTATGACAAATGCAGGGCTGGAATACAATGTGAAATTATCTTTTTCCTATGAATTGATTATCGAGCATGATCCCTTCATAACCATGCTGATATTTGGGATCATCCTTTGTATATCTACCGGATTGGCTGGAATGATTATGTTTGCTGTGAGTATCTGCGTGAACAGGACAGCCGCTGTACTTATGGGAACGCTTCTTTCCGTTTTATCGGTTGTATTTGCTAATCTGTATTTATACCAGCAATGGATTAGCTTTATTTCGCCGTTTTCATGGATGAATTTGCTCCTGTTGTATGGAAAAGTATGTAAAAATGCGCCTTCCTTTTCGGAGGTTATTCTTATGGCAGCAATTTCAGTATTTATATTAAGTGGCATTTCTTTGAAGAGAATATATACAAAAGATTTGGATTGGACAGATGAGGAGTGATTTTATGAAGGATAAAAATATAAAAGTAAAAGATGTATGCAAATATTTTGGTAAAACGCAGGTGCTGGATCATGTCAATATGGAATGCAGACAGGGAGAGATTACAGGGATTATAGGGAGAAACGGCGCAGGGAAAACAGTTTTATTTAAAATAATATGTGGTTTGTTGTCGTTGGATTCAGGCGAGATTCTAATAAACGGTATAAAGCGGGAAAGACAGGCAGATGTTCTTCCTTCGGTTGGAATTATTATTGAAGAACCGGCTTTTTTAAAAAATTATTCTGGAATAAAAAATTTGGAATACCTGTATATGATTAATAATAAGAATAACAGGCAATATTTAGAAAGCATTATGGAAAAAGTAGGACTTGATCCAAAATCCAAAAAACATGTAGGGAAATATTCTATGGGGATGCGGCAAAGATTAGCGATAGCACAGTCAATTATGGAAGAACCGGAATTTCTGGTTTTAGACGAACCGTTTAATGGACTGGATCTTTATGGTGTGAATGAAATGAGGGAACTGTTTCTTGAACTGAAAAAAAGAGGAAAAGTTATTTTAATTGCCAGTCATAATTCAGAAGATATAAATATACTTTGTGACAATGTTTATAGTATGGGATCAGGGATTTTAAAAGCTGTGCACTGAGATGTATGCTCTTTTCAAAGGAGAATCTTCGAAAAGCAATGCCTGTAAAGAGTGTGTATGTTTTTTCTGCTTCTTTTGTCACCGGAATTACAGAAATTCAAAAGTCATGCTTCAAGAGTTCCGATTTTCGGAAATCAGGAGGGAAAGAAGAGAAGCGTGAGGAATTCTGATTTTCGGAATATAGGAGAAGTAATGTTATATGAGTATTTTTAGGCTCAATATCGTTTGACATCACGATTTCCTGACGATATAATCACAAGCAGCGTTAAATTTTAATTGTGAAAGATGTATTGTTTTAGCGTAAAAATTTATGGTGAATTTAGATTATCTCTTTAGAAGTTCTTATATGTCGGTATAGCCCGTATTTTCGGGCTTTCCCGGCATTTTAGATATGGGGAGAAGTTCTTATATACCCTCATAACCTCTTAGGTTTTCCCTCTGGGTGGTAGTAAAAGAAGTAGTAAATCCGTCTGCGGCTATGCTGCAATCAGCCTTCTTTCGCGTCGGACAACTTCACACTGTCAATGGGGCAGGAACCAAGTTTATCCGCTTCCAGCAGCTTCACCAGCCGTTCGCGCCCCTTTCCCTTAAAAGATCGGTGGGGCGTTTTAATGAGAAAAGACAGCTCACTGGCAGAAAAGGAATCCATAATTGCAGAAGATTTATGGGATAAGCCGCTCATTATTTCCCGCCAGACGTCTATGAACAGCGAAATGTTTTCATGGTTAAAAACAGATGTTGCAAAGCTGAACATTGTCGCCACTTATGACTTGGTTTACAATGCGTCACAATTTGTAAAAAAGGGATTCGGATATGTGATCGCATTGGATAAACTAATTAACACTACCGGGGACAGCGCCTTATGTTTTCGACCGCTGTATCCTGCCTTAGAAGCCGGGCTTTGTATCGTATGGAAAAAATATCAGGTCTTTTCGAAGGCTTCCAACGCTTTTTTACAACATCTCCAAAAAGAATTAGAAAATATAGTATAACCGCATTTTCAAAATCCGCCTGCGGGTTCGTCCATAATCTGTCCTTCTGAATGATGAGAAACAGCCGTTTCGTCTGGCGGCTACAAAATTTACAGAACACGCAAAATGCTTTTTGAGCATGGATGAGTCATAAAAACCAGGTATTTGATATGTGTCAGGCATAAGATTATTATGTAAATGCAGGGATGCAGAATGGCTGAGTACAAATGGGATGATAGAACAGGCAGGATATGACTTTTTTGAAAAAGGAGAAGCAGAATGAGCGGGAGTGATTTGTTTTCTAATCAGGAACTGAAAAAAATGATTGTACCACTGTTTTTAGAGCAGCTTCTGGTGATGTTTGTAGGGCTTGCGGATACGCTGGTGATCAGTTATGCCGGGGAATCAGCGGTATCCGGGGTGTCCCTGGTCAATCAGTTCAATACCATATTTATTTATCTGTTTACAGCACTTGCTTCCGGAGGGGCTGTTGTGATCAGCCAGTATATAGGCAGGCAGGATACAGACCTTGCGGGAGAGTCCGCAAGCCAGCTTTTGATATTCTCTTTTGGTTTTTCCGTCCTGCTTGGGGCGGCGGTCCTGCTTGGGAATGAAGCGACGCTATGCCTGCTGTTTGGGAAAGTGGAGCAGCCGGTCATGGAGGCATGTATGACATACCTGAGAATTTCGGCCTGTTCCTATCCGGCGCTTGCCGTTTACAATGCGGGGGCGGCTGTTTATCGCAGTCTTGGAAAAACAAATGTGACGATGTATCTCTCGGTAGTGTCCAATGTGATCAATGTTATTGGCAATGTGATCGGTGTTTTTGTTTTTCGCGCCGGGGTAGCCGGTGTTGCATGGCCGTCCTTCCTTGCCCGTGTTTTTTCCGCAGCGGTCATCACTTTTCTTTGCTTTCGGGAAAAGAACAGGGTGGTGTACAGGGCAAAGTGGATTTTTCGCTGGCATGGCAGTCTGATGAAAAGTATTCTGAATGTGGCGGTACCAAATGGGGTAGAAAACGGTATCTTCCAGCTCGTCAAGGTAGCGCTGAGCAGTATCGTGGCATTGTTCGGAACTTATCAGATTGCCGCAAACGGTGTGGCACAAAGCATCTGGTCGCTGGCAGCTTTGGCCGGTGTCGCCATGGGGCCGGTGTTCATTACGGTGATCGGGCAGTGCATGGGAACCGGAAATACCGAAGCGGCAGAATATCACTTTAAGAAACTTACAAAGCTGACGCTTTTCATTTCGGCGGTATGGAACATTTTGGTCTTTCTTCTAACCCCGGTGTTTCTGCATTTTTATTCGCTGTCGCCGGAAACAAAACGGCTGGTAGTCTGGCTGGTGCTGATCCATAATGTGTTCAATGCTGCCTTCTATCCTTTTTCTGGGGCGCTCAGCAACGGACTTCGTGCAGCAGGGGACGTGAAATTTACCATGTATGTGTCAGTTGCTTCTACGGTTGCGGTGCGTCTGCTTTTGTCGTATCTGCTGGGGATTACCCTGCAGATGGGTGTGATCGGGATTGCCCTTGCCATGGTGTGTGACTGGGTGGTCAGGGCTGTTCTGTTTATTTGGAGGGAAAGAACCGGAAAGTGGAAAACTTTTCAGGTGATCAAATAATAGAAGCGCTGTTTCATCTCTCCGGGTCTGTATTGTTCCATAGCGTCACCTTTTTCTGCGTATACGTGTGATAAGGCGGAAACGGCGGTATTGACATTTTATATGCTTTTGCTATGCTTAATAATAGGAACGTTTGCCGGACAATCGTTTGCCGGAGGGAAGGAGCATGGATGTCATACACGATTTATGTCAGGATGAAAAAAAGCACAAGGGAGAGAAGAGGGACGGAGCCGGTTCCGATTGTGCTCACACAGCGTCCGGAGACACTGCGGGAGCTTTTGACCGCTCTTGTCACGCAGGGCGTTAAGGACTATAACGAAAGGCGGGATGAGGGGAAGCTTTTGGGATATCTGACCGCGGAGCAGATTGAGGAGAAGGCGGGGGAAGGCAAGGTATCGTTCGGGTTTCGAAACGGCAGTGATGCCCGGACAGAGCCTGCGGTCGAAAATGCGCTGCAGTGCTTTGCGGACGGCATTTATCATGTGTTTGCCGGGGAGCGGGAACTGACAGAGCTCGATGAGGCGATCCCGTGGGAGGACGGACTGGTCTTTACGCTGATCCGGCTTGTGATGCTGGCAGGACTGCTGTAAATCTGTGGCGCTGAGGAGAAGCCTGCATCGGAGGAAGTGAAGAGCGATCCGGCGATTTGAGTGAATACGAAAAAGGGAGAAAAAGGATGGCATTTACATACGAGACAAGGAAAAAGATGACAGAGGACTGGGTCAGACAGACGGCTGCACGGGCAGGGCGCCTGACGGAGCGGGAGAAGAGCCTGCTGCCGGAGGAGTACGCCTACTCCATCCCGCGGGAAACCTGCCAGTGGATGGAGCAGTGGCTTTCTGACAGCAGCCGCAGTTTAAGCGAGCTTTACCGGAAGGAATTTGCCGGGGCGGTGGCTGCCTGTGTGCCAAAGGAAGATCAGGAAGACTTTTATTATGCGCTTGATCAGATGAATCAGTATCAGATGACGGCGGGCTGGTGCCGCAGAAGCGTGCGCTCGGACAGCTATGCGCCCTTTGCCATGGCCAGCATCCGTCTGCTGCGCGCCTATGCGAGGCTGTGGTTTTACGGAGCGCCGCTCGCTGAGGTTCTGACCGGAGAGGTGAAGGAGGAGATCTATGATCATGCGAGGACGGAATCATTTTCCTACAGCGGTATCCTGGCGGCGCAGCTTGACCGCGGGGCCGGCGGTACGGTGCAGGCAGTGGAGGACATTCTGCTGGGCGAGGGCAATACGGCGATGATCAGCTATGAGCTGATTTCAGGGATTGTAAAAAGCAAAAACGACGCGATGCACGAGCTGCTCGGCAGATTCCTTCTGGCGGCCCGTCTGCAGGAGGGCGCGCGTCAGGCCGTGTGCGAGACGATGGATGCCGGCCGGCCCGAGGCGTTTCTTACGCTGTTTCGCGTGATTGAGGAGAACAATCTGGTGCGCTATTCCTCCGTAAAACGCGCCGTCAGTACCTGGATCGGCATTTTCGACGAGAAGAGTGTGGACCGGATCACGGACAAACTGGTGCGCCTGATGGGGAAGTGCCTGCGGGATGAAGCATTCCGGCGGGAGCAGCTTGAGACGGAGGATGCGGTTGCGATCAGCTGCGCGCTCTGGGCGGAAGGATTTTATGACGCCGGGCGGGCTGTTGAGACGGAGCTTGCGCTGATCCGAAACGGCACGCGCGGGCAGAAAATGACGGCATCCTACTTTAACCGGTCACTGCAGTTTCCGCAGTTAAAAGCGCAGGCTGCAAAAGAAGTGATTTTAACGAATCCGGACGACGAGGGGCTGATCGCGTGCTTTCTGCCGGGATGCTTAGAGGGGGCCGGAAACGAACTCACAAAGCTCATCCAGGAGGAAAACAGCGGATACTATTCCCTGCGCGACGGGAAGGTGCGAAAGCCGGATCTGCCAGCGCCGGGGGATCTGCATGTCACCCGCGAAGAGGCAAAGAGGCTGTATGAGATTTTTAGCGAACTGCGCAGGCGGCTGCCGAAAAAGGGCGTGGTGCTCGACCCCTGTATTTTCCCGTGGTATCGCGTGACCATGACGCAGTCGGATCTCGCCGTGCGCCTGTGTCTTCTGGCGTGGATTCTGCAGGAGGAGGAGCTTTTGGACGAGGCTGCGGAGCTGATTCCGCTGATCGGCCAGGGTGAGACCTACGGCACGATAGCGAGGGCCGCCGCTGCGCGCGTCTTATTGTACCGCCCGGAGTCAAAACGCCGCCGGGAGGTGCTGTTTGCGCTGCTGCACAACCCGGAGGAGTACACGCTGCGCTCCGCGCACCGGCTTGTGGAGGACATGGATCTTACAGAGGAGGATTACCAGAGGATCGAGCAGAATTTAAAATACAAAAAGGGACGTGCCGGGACACTCGCGCTGCTGCGCAGACAGACGCCGGAGCAGCTGACCGCCTGTATCGGACGGCTGCTTCTGGAAGCTTCCGAGGAATGTCATATGGGCGCGCTCGATCTTGCGCTTACGGTGAAAAAAGAGCAGCCAGAGCAGTTTGAGAGCATCGTTCCCCTCCTTGGCGGACTGAAGGAACCGACCGGAAAAGAGCAGGTGCTGCTCGGCGAACTGTTAGAGCAGAGCACAAAGGCGCAGGATATTTTAAACACGCCGGGCTACGGGTTCTACACGCCCGGGAAGCCCTGGCTGCTCCCGGAGATGAAGGCGGACAAAGAAGCCGCAGAGCATCTGTTTACATACGGGGAGGCGGCCTGCATCCGTGAGCTGACCCGGTTAAATGAACGGATCGAGGCAAACCGGGAGCGCGGCTATCAGACGGCGTGGAAGGAAGAGCAGGTGCTCGGCACGAAACTGGATCGCTGCCGGTGGATCCACAATGATCCGGACGCGGAGCCGCTCGACGAATATCCGTTCCGTGAGCTGTGGGAGGAGTATTACAGAGAAGAGATCAAAACGCCGGAATTTCTGACCGAGCTGTATTTTTACCAGCGCTGCCGCGGACAGAGAGGGTACTACGAGAGTAATAAAAAACTCTACGCCGAGGTGTTCGGCCACGGACCGGTGAAAAAGCCGCCGTTTCAGAACCTGGTGCAGGGGCTGCGCTACGGGGTGCAGGCAGGCACGGTGATCGATATGCTCTACCGGCAGTATGTGACGCCGGAGGAAAAAAAGAGATGGTCTCTGCCCGGAATCGCGAAGCTCGTCTCCGTGCTGGATGAGACCAACGATCTTTTTGAGATCCGGGAAAAACGCTATAACGGACAGATTGACGTGTACACAAAACGCGCGACGGAGCTTCCGGTTTTTTCCGATCTGATCGGCTGGCTGGGCGGTGTCGGGGGCGCGGACTGGGACAGTGCGTTCACCCTGCGCTTTTCGCTGGGAGAGTATTATGACCGGCAGAAGGAGCGGGAGAAGAGCAGCCAGCGGTATTATTACAGCTATTCGCCGCAGGGCGCGCGGAGCGGATACCTGACGCTTACGGACTATGTGCAGTGCTATGTGCGCGGGATCTGGGAGAAAGATCTGTTTTATCAGGCCATCTTTACGTTTTTAAATATGGGCAGCCTGTTAGGGCCGGTCAGCGCCGTGGCGCAGAAAGGGGCCGTTCTGCCGAGAAAGGCGGGAGTCGGGGAGGTGAATGCGTTCTTCGGCAGCGGAGTGATCCGGACGGTGGACGGAAAATACTATTTTGATAAAATCGGGGAGGAAGTGCCGGCCATGAAGCTGGCGCGGATGATCTACGACGAGATGATTCCCGCGGTGCTGTCGGTCGAGCTGAAACGCGGGGAGCAGGACACGCCGTTTTCGGGTTTTATCAAATCGATCCACGTGATTTACGGGATTCCGTATATGATTCAGATTTTAACGGCGCTCGGCAAAGATACGTTAAAGCGCGGATACAGCTATTATTCGAGCCAGACGGATCGCAAGACCGTGCTGAGCCATCTGCTGAAGGTCTGCTATCCCGCGCCGGGTGAGACGGCGGCGGACTTAAAGCGGGCGCTTAAGGGCACCGACATCACGAAAAAACGGCTGGTGGAGCTGTCGATGTACGCGCAGCAGTGGATCCCGCTGGTTGAGGAATATCTGCAGCTGAGCGGGTTTCAGAGCGGCTGCTACTACTTTGTGGCGCATACGGGAGAGCGGTTGGACGAGACGGATACCGCGATGATCGCCCGCTACACGCCGCTGACCGCGGAGGAGCTAAGGGACGGGGCGTTTGATATCCCGTGGTTTTTTGAGGCGTACGGAAAGCTCGGGGAAAAGAACTGGAAGCTTTTGTACGACGCGGCGAAATACTCGGCCACGGGAGCCGCACACAGCCGCGCCCGGAAATATGCGGATGCCGCGCTCGGAAAGGTGAACAAAGAGGAATTGTTTGCGGAGATTCACGCGAAGCGCAACAAGGATCTTCTGATGAGCGTCGGACTTCTGCCGATTGCGGGATGGATGCCCGGCGAGGGCGCAGCGCCCGGAGAGAGTGAGGAGCAGCGGCAGGCCGGGGAGGGCGATCTTTTAGAACGCTATCAGTTCATCCAGCAGTACAAAAAGGAGAGCCGTCAGTTCGGCGCGCAGCGCCGTGCCAGCGAGGGGCGCGCGGTGGAGATCGCGCTGCGCAATTTAAGCGTCAACGCGGGATATTCGGATGTGACCAGGCTGACGCTTCGGATGGAAAATAAGCTCGTGGAGGATCTGGACGCATACTTTGACTGGATGCCGATCGGAGAGATTACGGCAAAGATCGAGATCGACGAGACGGGAAAGAGTGCGCTGCTTCTGGAGAAGGACGGAAAGAAATTAAAATCCATCCCGGCAAAATACAAAAAAGACGAGCGCATCCTTGCCTGTCAGCAGGTGAATAAAAAGCTAAAGGAGCAGTACAGCCGTACCAGGCAGATGATGGAGCTGGCGATGGAGGACCGCACGCCGTTTGCGGTGTGGGAATACCGGGAGCTTGCAAAAAATCCGGTGGTGCGGCCGATCGTGGAGCCGCTTGTCGTGGGACTGCTTTCCGCCGGAGAGGAGAGCGTGTTAAAGGTGCCCGCTGCGGGAGAAAACGCCGTGCAGGAGAGCGGACATCCCAAAGCACCCGCCGGGGGAGAGCAGCCGGACGGGAAAAGCGGCGCATCCGAAAGGAGAATTTCAGTCCGCCCGGTGTGCTTAGGCTTCCTGACAGAAGACGGGATCGAGGATTACGCGGGGAAGGTGACGCCGGTTTCGCCGGAGGACCGGATCGTGATCGCGCATCCGTTCGATCTGTATGCGGACGGCCACTGGAGCGATTATCAGAAGCTGTTTTTCACCAGACAGCTCCGTCAGCCGTTTAAGCAGGTGTTCCGCGAGCTGTATGTGAAGCTGGCGGAGGAGCTGGAAAAAGACCGCTCCCTAATGTTCTCCGGCAATCAGATCTGGCCGCAGAAGACGGCGGGCGCGCTGCGCAGCCGCCGCTGGGTCGCGGACTATGAGGAAGGGCTGCAGAAGATTTATTATAAAGAAAACATTGTGGCGCGCATCTATGCCATGGCGGACTGGTTTTCCCCGAGCGACGTGGAAGCGCCGACCCTCGACTGGGTGGTGTTTTCCGACCGGAAAACGTTTGAGCCTTTAAAAATCAGCGAGGTGCCGGACATCATCTACAGCGAGGTGATGCGGGATGTGGATCTCGCGGTTTCCGTGGCCTCCGCCGGCGGCGTGGACCCGGAGACGAGCCACTCGACGATCGAGCTTCGAAGCAGCATCGTTGCGGGCAATCTGGAGCTCTTTGGCGTGAAAAACGTCCGGCTGGACGGCACGCATGCGATCATCGACGGAAAGCTGGGACAGTATACGGTGCACCTTGGGAGCGGCGTCGTCCATCAGATGGGAAATGCGATGCTCTTTGTCGTGCCGGTGCACGCCCAGCAGCGCGGGCGGATCTTTCTGCCTTTTGTGGATGATGATCCAAAGACGGCCGAGATTTTATCGAAAATCCTGCTGTTTGCCGCGGACACAAAGATCAAGGATCCTGCGATTCTGTCACAGATCCGCTGAGGAAAGTCCTGTCTGCCGGCCGGGTGTCGGCGGTGCCGGCCGGTCTGTCCGCCCGTGAGGTGTCAGTCTGTCAGTGGTGCCGCCCGCGGAGATGCCGGCCCGGCAGCCGCGTTCAGCCGCCATGGCTGCGCCGCATCGCCGCGGCCCGGTATTCCTTTGGCGGCATGCCCTTCTGCCGGTGGAATATTTTTGAAAAATAAAGTCCGTTGTCAAAGCCGAGCGAATTGGCGATCGCGGTGATCGACAGATCGGAATGCTCTAAGAGATAACACGCCTGTTTCATGCGGAAGTCGGTCAGATACTCCTTCGGGGACTGGCCGAGCACGGCGGTAAAGGAGCGGAAGAGGTGGCTCCTGCTGACCCCGACGTAGTCCGCGATATCCTCGACCGTGATCGCGTAAGAGTAGTTGGAGGAGATAAATTCGATTCCCTTCTGCACGTAGCTGTTTGCGGAATCCTGGCGCTGCGGCCGCCTCGCGCCCTTAAGGAAAAGAGCGAGCATGGTATAGAGACGGCCGGTCATCTCCACCGCGTGCTCAAATTCATTTCCGCGCGCGTCATAAATATGCAGAATCTGACGGTGAATGGCCTCACCTGTCGGAGTGTCCCGGATAAACGGCTGCTTTGGAGAGAAGTCCGTGGCTTTTAAAATCATGGAAGCGTCGCTTCCGGTAAAGCCGACCCAGGCATACTCCCAGGGCTCCTCCTTCCCGGCACAGTAAGTAACCTCCGTGCTGGGATAGACAAGGAAGGTATCGCCTGCCGCAAGATGATGCGTCTGACGGTTTACATGATACGTCCCGGTTCCGGAAATAATATAGTGGATCAGGTAGTGGTCGCGGATACCGGGGCCCCACTGGTAGAGCGGATCGCATTTCTGAAAGCCGACGTTGTAGACGGAGAGGGAGACGAGCTCTTTTTCCGTGACCTTGTAGGAGTTTTTATAGTTTTTCTGCATGGGAGATTCCTTTCCTGTGAGAGCCGCGCCGGCCGACGGGCCATGTTTTGCCGCGCATGGGAACGCGCCCGGATGCGTCTGTTTCTGCATGCATGACAGCGTGTTTTCTCTGACCTATTATAGCGGGAGAACGGATGGCGTGCAACATTTTTACATGTTTATCATACATTTTTTGCTGTACATTTTACCGGGAATGCAGTAAGATGGATTACAGTTCAGAGGCCGTGAGACGGCATCATGAGACAACGGGTATTTGTGCCGGAGCGTCACAAATAAGCTTTGATGGCGGCCGCGGATCAAAACGCCGCGCCGCCCCCGTCGCGTATACGCTTCGGAATGGAGGTTAAAATGGCAATTTTAGTGACTGGCGGAGCCGGGTATATCGGCAGCCATACCTGCGTGGAGCTGCAGAACGCGGGATATGATGTGGTGGTGTTGGACAACTTAAGCAATTCCTCAAAGGAGTCGCTTGCGCGCGTTTCTGCGATCACGGGAAAACCGGTGACGTTTTACGAGGGCGATATTCTCGACCGGGAGATCTTAGGAAAGGTGTTCAAAGAGCAGCCGATCGACAGCTGTATTCATTTTGCCGGGTTAAAGGCAGTGGGAGAGTCCGTCGCGAAGCCCTGGGAGTATTACCAGAACAATATTGCAGGGACGCTGACACTTGTCGATGTGATGCGGCAGAACGGCTGTAAAAATATCATCTTCTCCTCCTCGGCGACGGTCTACGGCGATCCGGCCGAGATTCCGATTACGGAGGAGTGTCCGAAGGGACAGTGCACCAATCCATACGGATGGACGAAGTCGATGTTAGAGCAGGTGCTCTCCGATATCCAGAAGGCGGATCCGGAGTGGAACGTGATTCTGCTGCGCTACTTTAACCCGATCGGCGCACACAAAAGCGGGACGATGGGAGAAAACCCGAACGGGATTCCGAACAACCTGATGCCTTATGTCACGCAGGTTGCGGTGGGCAAATTAAAAGAACTCGGCGTTTTCGGCGACGACTACGACACGCCGGACGGCACGGGCGTGCGCGATTACATCCACGTCGTGGATCTGGCGGCCGGACATGTGAAGGCGCTTAAGAAGATCGAAGAGAAAGCCGGTCTGTGCATTTACAATCTGGGCACCGGCCACGGCTACAGTGTGCTCGATATCGTAAAGAACTTTGAGGCGGCCACCGGCGTTTCCGTTCCGTATGTGATGAAAGAGAGAAGGCCGGGTGATATCGCGACCTGCTACTGTGATCCGTCGAAGGCGAAGCGTGAGCTTGGCTGGGAGGCGCAGTACGGCATCCGCGAGATGTGCGAGGATTCCTGGAGATGGCAGAAGAATAATCCGAACGGCTACGAAGCGTGATTCGTCCAAAGAGCGTTTGCAGCGGTCATTTTTTCATTCGCTGAAGCGGCTGCTGTATTCGCCCCGCAGGTCAACGGAGAGAGGGGGCCGGTTTCCCGGCTCCTTTCATACAGCCGGTGCGCCCGATCTTCTGGATGAGCCGCTGACGGAATGGCAAAGGAATATTTCATAAAGAGTGTTTCATACGAATAAAAAAAACCCACTGCAGAGCAGTGGGTTTTTTCGGGTTGGGCTGTTTTTATAAAAAACAGTAACAGTTCCTAGGGGAATCGAACCCCTGTTTCCGCCGTGAGAGGGCGGCGTCTTAACCGCTTGACCAAGGAACCGGACAACGACTATTATAGCACGTGTCTAGAAAAATGCAAGTACTTTTTTGTAAAAATTTGAAATTTTTCTTTTTGCTGATTTTTGGGGGAAATGATAGTATGATGATGGGCAGGGGAAACAGGTCGAAAGACCATGCTAAGACTGGGGAGAGCAGTTATCTGCTGAATTCGGTCCGGGACGAGGCGGATTATAAGATGGAGACGGTTTACGCGAGTATTTTAAACCTGAACTATAACGTGACCATCAGGGATCTTTTGAATTCTCCGGAACGGCAGAAGGATATCGCAAAGCTTCTGACGGCAAAGGATGAGATCGGATACCTCGAGGAGGAGGGGGACACGATTTATATCTATCTGCCGGACGAGGAGGCGCTGCTGTCGTCCAGGGGCGTTTACAGTCAGATCGAGCGGCTCTACGGAAAGATTTTTTCCTACGGGGACATGAGCTATCAGGAATTTTATGAACAGATTCTGAACGGGGAAGCATACAATTTCGTTCTGCCGGAAACGCAGGTACGGACGAACTCCAGAGATTTTTCCGCGATCCTGTATGTGGCGCAGATTCCGTTCGGACTAAAGAGCGGGAAAAAGGCGAGGGTGCTGTTTTTCATCGACAGCGGGAACATTCACAGGATGACGGGAGACTATGTGCAGAACGAGAACAGCTGGTTCGGCATCTTCACAAAGGAGAAAACGCCGGTCTGTGTGACGAGGAACTGCCCAAAGGACAGCGATTCCTTTCTGCAGCAGTATGACGCGGCAAAAAAGTCTTCCGTCTATGAGATGAACGGGACGCTCTATACTACGGTGCAGTCCAATTATAACGGCTGGGTGTTTGTGTCGGGAATCGCGAAACGGGATCTGTTCGCCCAGATCACGAAGATCCAGATCGGTATCCTGATCCTGTTTCTGGTCTATGCCCTGGTGGGATGCTGCGCGGCTTATCACATCGCCTGGCACAATATCAGGCCGCTGCGGAAGCTTTTGTCCCAGTGGAACAGAGAGCCGGGCGCGGCGGGGGGAAGAATCAACGAATATCAGATGCTGGAAGAGTATTTTCAGGATATCATCAGTCAGAATCAGCAGCTGACCCTCTCTAATGAGGATTATATGGAGCGGATGAAAGAGATCTGGCTGTTATGAGTACGGCGGTCATTTTCACCGAAGGACTCAGCGGTAGTAATGAGCTTTTCTTTTTTTGAAATCATCTAAATTTAAAAATACATTGTGAATTATGATAGTTCATCTACCATTTTTACATTTGGTGGATATTTTTCACTTGTCTTCATAGACCTGAATGATTCACGGAACAGTATCTGAACTGATAACTGTACCATGAATCTGAAAATTGATTCTTGCAGTCATAACATCACTCAATTAACCCATCAAAAGGGCATAAAATCCCCGTGACAGAGTTCAGATCAGCTGTTAAGCTGTCAGGGTTCGTTAATAGTTGCTATTCCAGCTGTACATTCAGCTTACCGATATTTGAAAGTGTCTCATTGAATTCATTCTTATAAGGGCAGCTGCTACACAGCTTGAATGTGATATATCTTGCTGAATGAATTGCTTTTTCACCCTGTTTGTCAGCGTTGATGATAAGTTGTTGTAAATACTTCCTTATGAACGTAAAACTAATCCTTTTTCGGTATTTACACACCGAAGAAGGCTTTTTCTTTGTATCAAACATAGCGTCTTGATAGAACCGGAATCTGCTTTTGGGGATTTTAAGGGTGCATCTTCCGAAGCCGTCCTGCTATCTTAACACGCCTTATAAGGAGACCGTCTCCTTCTGTGCGTACATCCGCGGGGAGGGGGACCGGACGGAGCGGATCATCCATATCATATCGGCCCTGGCGGAGCAGACAAACGGCGACGCGCCCGAAATGATGCCGGGCGACCTGTATCTGGCCGGCGGACTGGCAGCGGGAAAGGTGATCCGGCAGGTATACCCGGAACGCCGGAAGCTAAAGACAGAGGAGGAGCGCGGCTATGTCAGGGTAACGCTGCCGGAAATGACGATTCACACGGTACTGACCGTAACACAGAAGGAAGAGGAGTCTGGCTGAGCAGAATGCAGTCAGTCACTGGCATTCCACATAAAATTCTTCCATGGTTTCCAAGCACAGGCATCCCAGCCTCCCATCAAACCCGGCTCCGCAGTCGATCGCAATGTGATTTGCATTCTGATAGATATAACCGGGCCGGGGATTTGACGGGATGGTCATGGTCGGCGTGTGGCCGGTGATCACATAGCGGTCGGGAAAATAGGGCGTCTCATAATCCGTCCGCGCCCACACGAGGTCATGCAGATCGTAATCCCACAGCTTTTTTCTGGGGCGAAAATTCCCGAGTCCGGCGTGGACGAGGATATAGTCGCGGTTCCCGATCGAAACCGGCTCGTAAAGGCTTAGCTCCGAGAGAAAATTCACGACGGCCTGCCGCTTCACAGGATCCAGCGCATGGAATTCATCCATGGTGGAGGTGCCGCCGTTTAACTGCCAGGTGAGAAGCTGTTCCACCATGCCGGCCTGTAAGGCCGAGATCGTTTCGTCGGTAATCTGGCGCAGCAGAAACGGCAGGCATTCCATTGCCATGGATTCGTGATTCCCGGCCAGGCAGACCACGTTCGGCCGCCGCATCAGGTCAAGGACGACCCGGATGGGATGCGGCCCGCGGTCTATCATATCGCCGAGGACATAGAGGGTGTCGTCTTCTGAAAAGCAGATGTCTGAAAGCAGCTGCTGGTAAGCATCGTAACAGCCGTGTATATCCGAAACCACATAAGTTGCCATAGAATAGACCTCCTTTGTCTGCCGGCAGGATGCGGCGCTTTTGTGTCCCTGCGGCAGGATGATGAATGTTGTGAACGGTTCTTAAAAACATTCGAAATCCGCTCATTTTCCTGTGGAAAATAGCTGCTTTCTCATGTTTTGCGGGTCACAAAGTCATGCTTTTTCACGCAGGCGTGAAACACATGACCTTTTTACCCTGGCATCATATCAATAATAACTACAGACGACTCCTGCAGGCGCTTATGATCCGCGCGGAGCGCGACGCGATCCGGATGCTGATCGTAAGAAGCCCGCGATTGACTGCCTCTCTGTCTTCCGGCAGATCGGGATTTCTCCAGCTGTGTCCCGGCCAGAAGGGTTTTACATTGTAATCCGCGTCGACATAATCCTGCAGAAGAAGCGTATCCACGAAGGAATGCCAGCCGTCTTTTTGGGGCAGCGCGCCTTTGTTCTCAAACCATGTCAGCCAGGCTCTGCAGTTGTCGGGACTGCTCCCCGGGTGATTGTTCAGCAGCTGTTCCTTTAAGAAGATCCGGTCGGCATCGGGGCCGGATTCGTTGCAGTACCACTCGCGGATTTTCATCAGCGTCAGATCCCAGTAATCATAGCGGCCCCAGCGGCTTCTGGGCCCGTTGAAGCCGGCCGGGACGGGGCAGTAGTTGCCGACGGTAAAACAGTCCGACAGAAAGCCTGCCATCGCGGGATATTCCCGGTCGATCATCCGGTAAAAATCATCTTCGCGTCCCGTTTCCGATAAATCTGCGGTGACCAGCGCAATCATGAGCATGGTCCACCATTTCTGCTTCGGCGCACGCTTCTGGCATGACGCATAGATCGCGCGGATCCGTTCGATCATGCCAGGATCCGCGTGATCCGGCGCACTGGTCAGGGAAACGCTGATCCGCAGGGCGTCCGAAAGTCGGGACATGGCGGAGGTCATGGCATCGGAGGCGATCCGGTATCCGCCGTTGGCCTTGTAGCGCATAAAAGGCTGTGCGGTCAGCTCTGGCCAGAGCGTCTGATAGACGGACTGAAGCAGCGGGCTGTATATGTCAGGATCGCGCAGCGAATAGCGGCCGATCTCCCGGTACATCCCTTTTCCGGAGATCAGGCTTAAGACATCGGGTGACGGCTCTTCATATTTATAAATGAAAAATTTCTGATAGGGGTTTGTGATACTGCCAAAATCGCACAGTGTGTCAGGATCTGCCCTCCCGGACAGATCCTGCGCATCCTCTGCGAGGTGATAAGTGGCCGGCGAGGCGCCGTATAACCAGGTGTGTAATCTGTCTTTTGCTTCCATGATATTCCTTTCTGACAGAAGTCTGTGTACAGTGAGGGATCCCTTTATCTGCCCGGGAGCTGTGCGGCCTCCTCAAACAGCATCGGGAGCGTGCGCAGCAGTTCGTCCTGGAAGAGCTGCGCCTCGGAAAAATCGCGGCCGCTTCCGGCAAATTCCTCTTTCGCCGCTGCAAAATACGCATTCCGCTCCCTGACCAGCTCCTGATCGGGATAACAGGAGAGGCGTATTCCGGTTAAGCCGTGCCGCATGTCGCGGTAGATATCGGGACATTTTTCCATGAGTTCAAAGGCACAGTCAAAATAAATCAGCCGGGGATTGATCTTCTTCCAGCGCGTCGCCACACCGGGAACCTCGCACTGGCGGATAAAAAACTCGGTTTCGTCGAGGATCCGGTACGCATTTGACGCGCACAGAAGAACCTGCCAGAGGGGCATATCGTCTGTGGGATCGCAGAAGTTCTGACGGATGATTCCGCGGATCCGGTTCAGCTCACATAAGGCGTACTCCCATGCGTCGCTGTCCTGAAAGTCTCCCTGAAACGCTTCGGTCTCCACATACAGGGACATAAGCGCCTGCAGTTCTTTGTTTACGGTTTCCAATGCGGTTTGGATGTTGTTTTTCATACATGCACCTGCTTTTCTTTTTCGTGAGAGGCAGTTCGCGGCGTGTGCCGTCCGCCATGTTTCACGGTCGATGTGTTTATTATAGCAGGGAGAACCGGTAACTTTGGGAAGGTTCTTTTGCGTGCAGAAAAAGATTATTCATACTGCTTCAGGAGTGCCGCCGCCTGATCGGAAAGCTTTCTGCGCGTGGTCTTCGGGCGGAGAATTTCCGCACAGTTTCCGTGGAGCATGGCCCACTGGATGATCGCCTGTTCGCTGCAGTACACTTCGACCTCGTCGTGCTCCTCGTCGACGCGCCGTTTTATCGTATAGTGGCTGCCGAAGCTGTCGTGAAACTGCGTGTAGATATCGCGGTGCAGCAGGAGGGTCACGGTCCGCGGCTCGCCGTAGTTCATGTGGAGATGGCGCTCCATGTATGCCATGGCATCGGAATGGCGCAGCTCCTTTACCTCGCGGATGCTCGTCCGCGGTTCGTCCGATATCACGGCATCCGCCATGAGATCCAGGCGGTAAATGTAGGTTTTCTCCGAAGTACCGTGACTGCAGAGCAGGTAGTATTTCGTCCCGTATTTTACGACGTGGTAGGGATTGACCTCGTAGCGCGCCCTGCGCACCGGGACGAGACGGCCGTCTCTGTCATAACGGCGAAAGACGAAGGAGACGCGGCGGTTCTGCTTTATGGCTTCGGCAAGGATCCGGATGTTTGCGCGCAGCCCGTCCATACAGAGCGTGCTGTATTCCGGGATGGCGGAGAGAGCGTCCGTGTGACAGGTGTCATATCTGCTGCCGAGCGTTTTGATGTGTCCGATCAGGCGGTTTCGCTGTGCGTCGCCGATTTCCGTGCAGGTCTGCACGAGCTCTGAAAGCAGCGCCAGGTCGTCGCCGGAGAATTCATGGAGATAAGAAATCCCGCTCATGCGGCTTCTTCCTTCCTCCATCCCGTCATAGCGGATCCGGAACAGGTCTTTCTGTGAGTCGTATTCGGAAACAGGCGGGTTTAAAATCTCCATCAGGCAGCGCAGGTCGGTGCGCAGCGTCTTTTCGGTGCAGCTGCCGTCTTTTTCCCGCATCAGGTCAAGAAGCTGCTTCTGAGAAAGACGATGTTTGTCGTCGGTTTCTTTTTTTAAGATGTCAAGCAGGGTAAAGGCACGGATGATGCTGTTGGTCTGCGGTTTCACGAGTTTCCTCCCTTCGCGCACGCCGTACTGATCACGGGCCGGTTCCGTGGACTGCGGAAAGCCGGCGACAGCGTTACGGATAGTATAGCATCATGTTTCATCAGAGTCAAAAGCATTTGCCCTTGCGGAGAGATTGTTGTAAAATAAAAAGGGCAGTATAACCCGTATGCACGGGGCTGCAGAAACAGAGGGGGAGGCAGAGTGAAAAACCGGCCTGATCGCTGATTTTTCACACGGCTGTTTGTGCCGGAGCGTCACAAATATGCCATGGTGAACCCCGTCGCAGAAACGCTCCGGAATGGAGATTCGTATGGAACACAAAAATCCACTGTCAAACGGACAGGAAAACGGGGGAAAATTTATCACGATCGGCGAGATCATGCTGCGTTTAACGCCGCCGAATTACGAGAAGATCCGCATGACGCACAGCTTTGAGGCCAGCTACGGCGGCAGTGAGGCCAATATCGCTTTAGCTCTCGCGAATCTCGGCGTGGACAGCACGTTTTTTACGGTTGTGCCGGACAACAGTCTCGGAAAGAGCGCGGTGCGCATGCTGCGCAGCAATGACGTCCACTGCACGCCGGTGATCTTAACCACCGAGGAGCAGACGCCGAGCCACCGGCTGGGCAGCTATTACTTAGAGACCGGCTACGGGATCCGGCCGAGCAAGGTGATCTATGACAGAAAGCACAGCGCGATCACGGAATTTGACTTTGGCGCCGTGGATCTGAATGCTCTGCTGGACGGCTATACCTGGCTGCACTTAGGAGGCATCACGCCGGCGCTGTCCGACAACTGTAAGAAACTTACGATGGACTGTCTGCGCGTCGCGAAGGAGAAGGGGATCACGGTCAGCTTTGACGGGAATTTCCGCAGCAGGCTCTGGAGCTGGGAGGAGGCGCGTGATTTCTGCACGGAGTGCCTGCCCTGTGTCGACGTTCTGCTCGGCATCGAGCCCTACCACCTCTGGAGGGACGAAAACGATCACGGCAAAGGCGATGTGAAGGACGGCGTGCCGCTGCAGCCGAGCTACGAGCAGCAGGACGAGATCTTCCAGGCGTTTGTCGCGCGCTACCCGAATATCCGCTGCATCGCCCGCCATGTGCGCTACGCCCACAGCGGAAGCGAGAACAGCCTGAAAGCGTTTTTATGGTATGAGGATCACACCTTTGAGAGCAAGCTGTTTACCTTTAACATCTTAGACCGCGTCGGCGGCGGGGATGCGTTCGCGAGCGGGCTGATCTACGCGATGCTGCACGATTACAGGCCGATGGACATGGTCAATTTCGCGGTGGCCAGCAGCGTGATCAAGCATACGATCCGCGGGGACGCGAATATCACGGACGACGTGATGGGGATCCGGAACCTGATGAATATGAATTATGACATCAAGAGATAGCGTTTTGTCTCTGGAAGGAGGAAATGACGATGAAAATTCACGATATCTCCCAGGAACTGTTTTCCTGCGAGGTGTTCCCTGGAGATCCGGCGCCGGAAAAGAAGACGGTGCTTTCCATGGAAAACGGAGACAAATGTAATCTGACCAGTCTCTCGATGTGCGCGCACAACGGAACCCATGTGGATGCGCCGTATCATTTTTACCGGGACGGCAGGACGATCGATGAGCTCGCGCTGGAAAAGGTGGTCGGCATGGCGCAGGTGATCTCCTTTGACGGAGAGCTTTCCGACGCGGACATAAAGCGGCTGCTGGCGCCGGGGACGAAGCGGGTGCTGTTTCGCGGGCACGCGGTGGTCACTCTTTCGGCGGCAGAAGAGCTCGTCCGGCAGGGGATCTGGCTGGTGGGCGTGGAATCCCAGACCGTCGGTCCAAAGGACGGTCCGGAGGCGGTTCATCTTGCGCTGCTTAAGCAGGAGGTCGTGCTTTTAGAGGGGATCCGCCTTGCGGCCGTTGCGGACGGGACGTATCTGTTAAACGCCGCGCCGGTCAGTCTCGGGGGAGCGGACGGTGCGCCCTGCCGCGCGCTGCTGCTGGAACTGTAGAGGATGGAACCGTCCGCGCGGCGCAGCCGGAGAGGCAGAGAGCGAAAGCGTCTGCGCAAAGCTGCCAGAACTGCAGAGAGGAACCGTCCGCGCGGCGCAGCCGGAGAGGCAGAGAGCGAAAGCGTCTGCGCAAAGCTGCCAGAACTGTAGAGGATGGAACCGTCCGCGCGGCGCAGCCAGAGAGGCAGAGAGCGAAAGCGTCTGCGCAAGGCTGCCAGAACTGCAGAGAGGAACCGTCCGCGCGGCGCAGCCGGGGAGGAGAGAGACAGATGTTTGGAAAAAACGGGAAAAAGAAAGGGGCAGAGCGGCTTTCCTACGATCCGTCGACGCATCGTGCGGTGTTAAAATGCAGCATCTGCAACGGAGAGCAGGTGGCGGGGATTCAGAACCGGGCGACCGGAAAGGTCGAGGAGGTCATGCTGATCCGGGACAAAAAGGATCTCGAAACGTTTTGTGCGATGTGCGGTACGACGGATCTCGAAAAGATCTATTAGAATGCTTCAGGAAATGCAACCTGACCGGTAAAGGAAGCAGCTTACCGGATCCGGGTTGCATTTTCTATGGCGATTGGTTATGGTAGTAACAGAATCCGAACAAAATACGGATCGGGGGAGGGGAGGATGAAGGTTACGATACAGCAGACGGGCGAAGGGGAGGACGAGATCATCCTTCGCTATCGGGAGATGACGCCGGAGATTTCTTCTCTGATCCATCTGTTAAGGCAGGGGACGCCGGTGATCACCGGCCGGGAGGGAGAGCGCAGCTACCGGGTGGCGCCCGGCGATATCTACTATTTCGAGAGTGTGGACGAACGTCTGTTCGCATATACCAGAACGCACACGCTGCAGGTTTGCATGACGCTTTCGGAGGCCCAGGAGCGGCTTGAGAACCACGGCTTTTTCCGCTGCAACAAATCCATGGCACTCAATTTAAACCATATTGAATCGGTGAAAAGCGAGCTGGGGAGCCGGATCAATGCGGCGCTGGACAATGGTGAACATGTGGTGATCTCGAGACATTACGCCAAGCGGTTCCGCGAGCTTTTACGGGGAGGGGAAGAAGATGCATAAGATCAGGAAACTTATGAGGCTGGAAATGGACGTCGAGCTGTTTTCCTGCGCCCACGCTATCGCCATGATCTGCTTTTACGGGATCATTGTTCTGATTGCGGGGGAGAAGAACGTGCGGATTGTGGCCCTCTTTGAGATGATGGCGCTCGGGTATGTAAGCGCCTGGACGCAGAAGGCGCTGTTTCTGCGGGAGCATGTGTACAGCCGGGCGGAGTATGTGATCTGCGAGGTGCTGTGGAATCTCATGCCGTCCGTGTTCGTGCCGGCGTTTGCATCCGTGTTCGAGTGGTTCGACGGGATGCCGGAGTGGGCCGCCATGGCGTTTTACATCACCATGGCCTGCTATTTTGTATTTGTGTGGCTGTTTCTTCGCTTTATCCATTACGAGGAGACGGTAAAAATGAACCGGCAGCTGAAAAAACGCCGGAAGAAAGGAGGAAAGGGCGATGAAGAAGGTGATGGAACTGTCACATCTGACGAAAACATTTGGGAACGGCCGCGGGATTTTTGACGTTGATTTTTCCGTGGAAAGGGGAGAGGTGTTCGGCTATCTCGGACAGAACGGCGCGGGAAAGACGACGACGATCCGCCATCTGATGGGATTTTTAAGGCCGGATGAGGGCGCGTGCAGCATCTTCGGGCGGGACTGTTTTGCCGATGCGGAAACGATAGCGGAAAAGCTCGGGTATCTCTCCGGGGAGCCCGTCTTTTTCCACGATCTGACCGGAGAAAAATATCTGGAGTTCATGGCCGGCATGCGGCGGATGAAAAGCAGAAAGCGGATGCTTGAGCTGATGGATCTGTTCGAATTAAAGGAATTCGGGCCGGTGCGCAAACTGTCAAAGGGGATGCGACAGAAGCTCGGGCTGATCTGCACGTTTATGGATGAGCCGGAGGCGGTGATCTTAGACGAGCCGACCAGCGGACTGGATCCCCTGATGCAGGGGCGCTTTGTGGAGCTGATTCTCGAGGAAAAGAAAAAGGGCACGACGGTTCTGATGTCCTCGCACATGTTTGAGGAGATCGAGAAGACCTGCGACCGCGCGGCAATCATCCGCGAGGGACATATCGTCGACACGTTTCAGATGCAGGAGCTCGCAAAACGGCGGCAGAAGATTTACACGGTACAGTTTTCGGATGAGGAGGCGGCCGGACGGTTTGTAAAAAGGACAGGGGAGCCGGACGGATGGCAGTCCGCCGTGATGCCCGCGATCACCGTCACGGCACAGAAGGGAAGCCTGGTGGAGATGACGGTGGGCGGCCCGCCCGCCGCGCTGCTTGGCGTGCTCTCTGGGGCGGGGATAAGCGACCTTACGGTGCGCGCCCAGAGCCTGGAGGAGCTGTTTTTACAGTATTATCAGACGCGGCCAGAAGAGCCGGGACATGAGAGGAGGACGACATGATACTTCCATTATTTAAACGTGACATCACCGCCTGCGTGCGGATGTTTCTGGTCCTGTTTGCTGTGATCTGCATGTACACCGTGATCATTATTTATCTGTTTGACCCGGAATTTGCGCATATTTTAAACGATTATCAGGAGCTTTTGCCGGATATGATGGCCGCGATGGGAATGGTCGGAGCCGCCGCCACGCTGCTCGAGTGGATCCAGGTCTATCTGTACGGGTTTATCATGCTGCTGCTGCCGCTGGTGTTTGCGGTGATCCTGATGCAGAAGCTTATAAACGGTTACGTCGACAGCGGCACGATGGCAAATCTGCTCGCGACGCCGAATTCCCGCCGGCGCATCATCCGGACGCAGGCGTTTGCCGCGGTTTTCTGGATGGCGGTGATGATGGGGGCGGTGACGCTCGTGGGAGCGGTCAGCTCGGAACTTTTGTTTCCGGGGGAACTCGATCTCAAAGGCTATCTGCTGCTGAATGCCGGCACGTTTCTGGTGCAGCTTCTGATCTGTGGGATCACATTTGCGGCGGCGTGCGTGTGCAGTGAATCCAGGCAGTATTACCTGTTCGGGGCGGGGATTCCGGTTCTCTTTTTCCTGATTCAGGCGGTTGCCAATATGGGGGAAAAGCTGGACTGGCTGAAATATCTGACGATCTTCACGCTGCTTCCGACTGCGGAAATCGTGCAGGGAGAGGGCGGTATCTGGCCGGAATTTCTGATTATGGGTGTCTGCGCGGCGGCGCTGTTCGGATGCGGAAGCATCTGGTTTGAAAAGAGAGAACTATATGTGTAGAAAAAAGCTGTAAGAAATTTGTAAGAAAACCCACTGCTTTTTTGTAAGGATCACGGGATAAGATAAAGACAGCTTCAGGGAGAGGAGACAAAAAACAGGATGAACGAATGTGTGCTGGTAGTGGATGACGACAGGGAGATCGTGAAGGCGATCGCGATTCTGCTGGAACAGGAGGGGTATCAGGTATTAAAGGCTTATGACGGACTGCAGGCGTTAGACCTTCTTACGACCCGGTCCGTCCAGCTGGTGATCATTGACGTGATGATGCCGAAGCTCGACGGGCTCTCCGCGGTGATGCGGATCAGAGAGCGGCAGAATCTTCCGATCATTGTCTTAAGCGCCAAAAGCGAGGAGACGGACAAGGTATTGGGGCTGTCCATGGGAGCGGACGATTATGTGGCGAAGCCGTACAATCCGGCGGAGCTCGCCGCCCGCGTCAAAAGTCATCTGCGGCGTTATACCAGTCTCGGCGACATCAACGCCGGCGCATCGGGCGACGAGATCCGAAACGGCAGGCTCTGCTACCATATGAAAGAGCGCGTGCTCTACGCAGACGGGGAGGCAGTCCGGCTGACCGCGACGGAGACGAAGATCGTAGAGCTTCTGATGCGCAATGCAGGGCGGATCTTTCCGGCGGAGGAAATTTACCGCAGAGTGTGGGAGGAGGACGCCTTCGCGCCCGAAAATACGGTGATGGTGCACATAAGACGCATCCGTGAAAAGATCGAACTCAATCCAAAGGAGCCAGAATACTTAAAGGTGGTGTGGGGAATTGGCTATAAAATCGAAAAAATGGAAACCGTTCATTAGTTTTGGCACATTCTTTCTCGGGGTGAGCCTTGCTGCCGCAGGCATCGGGCAGACGGCGGACCGCTGCTTTGGCTACAGCAGGCCGGGAGTGCTCACAGAGGTCTTTGCGCGGGATTATCAGAATACAGAGGATTTCCGCTGGCAGATGGCGGGTACGCTTTCCGACTTTCTCGCGATGGCGACCGGGGGTGAGCCGGGCCGGATTTACGGCGCGGGAAGTGGTGAGTACTGGTATGATTACGGCTCCTCGTCCTACGGGGATTACCTGGCGGCATGTTACGACGGGGAGGTTCAGGAAGCTGTAGCGGGCGATATGTGGGGGACGGATACGGTTGTCCAGGAGGCCTGGCCGTCGAAGGAAGAAGCCGCGGAGGCGACCGGTGCGGAGTGGTTTGAGCTGGATATCGCGGACGATGAAAAAGCCGGGAGCCGGCTGTCGGACGGCATGGAGGAAAAGGAGAGGAAAGAGCGGGAGGAGAGGAACGCGGAGGCGGCGAAGCGCTACCATGAATCCATCCGTGAGGATAAGAATCTTCTTTACCGGATATCCTGCGACGGGAAGGAGCTCTACTCCAATATGGAAGACGCCGCATGGAACGCGTACGGCGATCCGCTTCCTGAAGGCTATAATTTCCTCCTGTACTACGACGGGGAGAAGGTGCAGGCCATGAAGGACGGGGAGGAGCTTAATCTCTACGGCGACGGCTATTACCGCGGGGAGGCCGGTCAGTGGTATGTGCCCGGCTACCGGAATTTTACCGTGGACGAGGAGCTGAAGAAGGCGCAGATCGTGATGATTGCGGCAAAAGAGCCGGCTGACTATGTATATGTAAAGTATGGAAACGACGGGTACTCGCGCTATGGCAGCAGTCTTTACTGGATTGCAGAAAAGACCAGAAGAAATTATGAGGGGATGCAGTCCGGCCTGATCTGCCTTGCGGCGGGGATTCTCCTGCTTGGCATCAGTGTACCGCTGCGAAAAAACAGGAAGGACGGAAATGCCGCGATCGGCGGTTTTCTGGGGAAGATCTGGTTTGAGCCCAAGGCCGTTCTGCTGCTGATCCTGATCGTCGGCGCGATCGCTCCGTTTTTCAGCCGTTTCCGGTATGAATACGCGTATCTGTACGAAGAGATGGTGTACGGCGGTTACTGGGATTCTTATGTCATGTGGGACATCTCGCAGGATGCGCTGCAGGAGCTTGTGAGCACTGTGGCGGGCAGGCCGTTTGCGCTTCTGTTTCTGGTGTGGAGTATTTATTTCCTGGCGCTGGATATCAGGGCGAACGGGAAGCGTTTTTTTACAGGCGGTATCTCGCGGCTGGCAGGCTGCATTGAGACAAAGTCGCTGTCCCTGCCGTTTACGAAACGGATGATCTTCCGGTTTCTTCTGGTGCTTCTGGTGAGCGCAGTGCTGATCGCGACGGAATTTGCACTTGTTTTTTCGCTCTCCGCGAACGGTGATCTCGCATATTTTGTGTGGGAAAACGGTGCGACGGCGGTACTGCTGTTTCTGATCCCCCCGGCGATGTTTGCGGCGGTGTGCGTCTGGTATCTTGTGAGGACGAGAAAGCAGGCGGGGGAGCTGGAGCGGATCGCGGGAAGGGTCCGTGCGATCCATGACGGCGATTATGGGGAGACGGAGGATATGGCGGACTGCGAGGAGCTAAAGGAGATGGCAGAGGATCTCGGCGGGATCCGCGCGGGCATGGAGAAGGCGGTGGAGGAGCGCATGAAGAGCGAGCGCATGAAGGTGGAGCTCGTGGCGAATGTCTCCCACGACATCCGCACGCCGCTGACGTCGATCATCAGCTATGTGCAGTTTTTAAAGCAGGAGCCGGATCTGCCGGATCACATTAAAGACTACATCTGTATCCTCGACGAAAAATCGCAGCGTCTCAATAATATGGTGCAGGATGTCTTTGCGATCAGTAAGGCGGCGTCCGACCAGCTGCCGGTGAAGCTGGAGCGGATAGATTTCGGCAAGCTGCTGCGGCAGACGCTCGCGGATATGGACGAGCAGATCAGAAAGAGTCCGGTCACGGTCCGGGCGGTGATCCCGGAGCACGAGGTTGCGATCCATTCGGACGGCAGCCGCATGTACCGCGTCTTTCAGAATCTGATACAGAACGCGCTGCAGTACTCGCTCGAGGGGTCGAGAGTCTTCGTCGAGCTGCGGGAGGATGCCTCCTTTGCGGTGGCCTGCATCCGGAATGTATCCAGGCAGGAGCTGACGAAGAGCACTGATTTTACCGAGCGGTTTGTCCGGGGAGACGCGAGCCGGACGGACGGCGGCAGCGGCCTCGGGCTCTCGATCGCGAAGAGCTTTACCGAGGCGTGCGGCGGCAGGTTTGAGGTGGAGACGAATGCGGATCTGTTTGTGGTGACCGTGTCGTTTGTGCGGGTGTGAGGAAAAGGCAGGCTGTTTTTCAGCCTGCTTTTTTCTTTCGGATCTCACCGGCGATCCCGCTCGCGCGGAGCAGAAAGAGTCCGAAGAGCGCGGATAGAAGATCCGACGCCGGCTGTGCGAGGATCACGCCCTCATAGCCGAATAGGCGGGAGAGCACAAACAGCGCGGCCACGAAGATGATCCCCTGGCGGCTTAAGGACATGAGCAGCGTGGGCAGGGATTTGCCCGCGCTCATAAAGAGCGTGCTGCACACGAGGAAGACGCCGGTAAAGGGGAGACCTAAGATCATCCGCCGCAGCATGAGCGCGCCGTGCTCCACGATGGCCGGATCGTCCATAAAGATCCGGAGCATCTGCGGCGCGGCGATCATGAGGACCGCCCCTCCGGCGACCGCGATGATCATCTGCACGAGCAGGTCGAAGCGGATCACCTCGCGCAGCCTGGATTTGTTGCCCGCGCCGTAATTGTAGCTGATCAGCGCCTGCGCGCCGAAGGCAAACGCGATCATGACCATGGCGACTAACATATTGACTTTACCGGCAATCCCCATTGAGGCGACCTTGTCGGAGCCGTAGGCGATCAGGCTGCGGTTTAAGACGGCGGTGCCGAAGCTGTTCATCAGATTGTTGAGGCTTGAGGGAAGCCCGATGGCGAGAACGGCGCCCACGGTCGCAAGGCCGACGCGGGAGAGGCGCGGGTCCACGGTGAGCTTCTTACTTTTTCTGCGGATGCAGAACACAAAGATCGCGTCGGTCGCCACATTGCCAAGCACGGTAGCGATCGCTGCGCCCCCTGCGCCGAGTCCCAGGCCGAAGATAAAGACCGGGTCTAAAATGATATTGACAATGCTGCCTGCGATGCTGCCGATCATGGCGATATTCGCGAGTCCCTCGGTGCGGAGCTGGTTGGCGGGGATCAGCGTAAGGATGATAAACGGCGCACCGAGCGCGATCCAGATGTAGTATTCGCTGGCATAGTCAAAAACAGAGCCTTTCGCGCCTAACATGTGCAGGATCGGGCTGCGGAACAGAAGCATGAGCGCTGCGACGACGATACCGGCAGCGATCGCGCCGTAAAAGGTAAAGCCGCTGACGCGCTTTCCCTCCTCGTCTTTCTGCTGACCGAACAGACGGCTCATCACGCTGCTGCCGCCCAGGCCGAACAGGTCGCCGAGCGATATCATCAAAAGAAAGACCGGTGCGCAGAGCGAGACGCCCGCGACCAGATCCGAATCCCCGGTGCGCGCGATAAAATAGGTGTCGGCCATATTGTAGATCATGCTCACAATCTTTGAGAGGACGACCGGTACCGCCAGCGTCAGAAACGCTTTGGGAACCGGTGTGGTTTCGAATAAGGCATTTCGATTTTCGTTTTTCATAACAGACCTCCGTATTTGGAAAAGTGATTGTCCGGCGCGCCATCCGCTCTCATCACAGTGGCCGGCGGGACGTTTTCGAATAGTTTAGCAAAAGAGATTGTAATCCGATGTGACATATGTCACAATAAAAACAGAAACGGAGGAGCGTATGGAGAAACGTTATGAGAAGCGGCAGGCGGATTACTGGCTGAAAAAAACCGGGCTGGCGGATCAGTTTGACACAAAAGGACTGGATTTTTTTATCATTCAGTATCAGAAGGGCGAATTTCTGTCCAGGCAGGAACAGCCGATTGAGTGTTTTCAGTTCATTATAAGCGGGGATGTCGCGCTCTATTACCTGGATGAGAACGGGGAGCGGAGAAATGTCGTGCTGATGGAGGGAAGAGGGCTGTTAGGGGATATGGAGTTTGTGGTGGGCGCTCTGCCTGCCTTTTTTTCGGAGGCGGTGACGCCGGTGACGGTGCTTGCGCTGCCGATGGAGAAAAACCGCAGGAGGCTTGAGGGCGACTGCCGGTTTCTGATGTATCTGCTCCGCCAGGCATCTCAGATTAAGATCCTGACAGCGCGCAATCAGGTGGTGCTGTCCGGATTAAAGGAGCGGTTTTTCTATCATCTGAAGTACGAGTGCCCGAATCAGATGACGGCGGGAATGGACCGCACGGCTGCAAAGCTCTCGTGCAGCCGCCGTCAGCTCCAGCGGGTGGTAAAGGAGCTTTTAGAGCAGGGGGTTCTGGAAAAGCGCGGGAGAGGTGCTTATCAGCTGAAATGAAATCTGCTTGACAGTCTGCGGGATCATGATATAATGAGGGGTAGAATAGTTCAAAATAGAACAATATGACGGCCGCCGGGATGCGGCAGAATGAGGGGGGAAGATTGAAAAATCACTCTGATGTGCTGATTTTTCAATCGCGGGTTTGTGCCGGAGCAGCAAACCCGTGATCGCAGAGCCGGATCTGATATCCGGCTCGCGGCCTTCGCAAAAATGCTTTGGCATGGAGGAAAAAAGATGGAACAGAAGAATGATTTTCTGGGAACGGAGCCGGTGGGAAAACTGCTGTTTAAGCTGTCGGTTCCCGCGATTGTGGCGCAGATGATCAATCTGCTTTACAATCTGGTGGACAGGGTTTATATCGGGCATATGCCGGGGGACGGCGCGCTGGCGCTCACCGGCGTCGGCGTGTGCATGCCGGTGATCATGATTGTCTCGGCGTTTGCGGCGCTTGTCAGCAACGGCGGAGCTCCGCGGGCGTCCATGGCGATGGGGAAAGGGGACAATGAGACGGCCGAGAAGATCCTCGGCAACAGCTTTGCCCTGCAGGTTATCATCTCCTTTGTGCTGACGGTAGTACTGCGTCTGTTCCACCGGCCGTTTCTTCTGATGTTCGGGGCGAGTGAGAATACGATCGAATACGCGGCGTCCTATATGAGTATCTATGCGGTCGGAACGGTATTCGTGCAGCTGACGCTGGGAATGAATGCCTTTATCACGGCGCAGGGATTTGCAAAGACGGGGATGCTGAGCGTGCTCATCGGTGCGGTCAGCAATATCATCCTGGATCCGATTCTGATTTACGGCTTTGGGATGGGCGTGCGGGGAGCGGCGCTGGCGACGATTCTCTCCCAGGCGGTATCGACGGTGTGGGTGGTGCTTTTCCTGACCGGAAAAAGGACCGTGATCCGGATCCGGCCGATATATTTAAAGCCGGAAGCATCGATCATTCTTAAAAGTATGGCGCTCGGGCTTGCGCCGTTTATCATGCAGGCGAGCGAGAGCGTTATTGTGATCTGTTTTAATGCCTCCCTGTTAAAATACGGCGGTGACGTGGCGGTCGGCGCCATGACGATTTTGTCAAGCGCCATGCAGTTTTCGATGCTGCCGATGCACGGTCTCGGCCAGGGGGCGCAGCCGATCACCAGCTACAATTACGGTGCGGGAAATGTGGAGCGCGTAAAAAAATCGTTCCGGCTGCTGCTCATCTCCTCCATGGTTTATTCCCTGCTGATCTGGGCGGTCGTGATGCTCTTCCCGGGTATGTTTGCAATGGTATTTTCCTCGGATGCAGAGCTGGTCTCCTACGCAAAATGGGCGATTCGCATCTACTGCTCGGGGATCGGTATTTTCGGCGCGCAGATTGCCTGCCAGATGACCTTTATTTCGCTCGGCAATGCCGCCGCGTCGATTGCGGTTGCCGTTATGCGTAAATTTGTCCTGCTGCTGCCGCTGATCTACATACTGCCGCACGTGGTATCCGATCAGACGATGGGCGTTTACCTCGCGGAGCCGGTGGCGGATTTTATCGCCGTGACCTTTACGGTCATTCTGTTTTACTTCCAGTTCAGAAAAGCGATCCGGACGCTTAAGGAGAGTCAGAATGCTGCGGTGCAGGGGTGACGCGCGATGGAGATTTATTTTACGGACGTAAATGAATGGTCGGAGGAAGACGCATACCAGAGCATGCTGCCGTTTGTACCCGAAGCGCGCAGAGAGAGGCTTTCGCGCTGCCGCAGTGCGGCGGACCGGGCAAGAGGGCTCGGCGCGGGGCTTCTTCTCGAATACGGGCTTCGGAAGCGCGGGATTACTTTGCTGCAGGAGACAGCCGGATACGAAACGGCGGAGCTAAAAAACGGGCCTTACGGGAAGCCCTGCCTGCAGGGGGGATACGGGATCTGTTTCAATCTCTCCCATGCGGGGGAGTACGCCGCCGCGGTTTTTGCGGAGCATGAGGCGGGAATCGATATCGAGCGCATCCGCACCGCGAAACAGGGGCTGGCGGACCGTTTTTTTACGGAGGCGGAGGCAGCGTATGTGAGACGGTGCGCCGACGGGGGAGAGGGTGATCTGGCCTTCACCCGGATCTGGACCAGAAAGGAGAGCTGCATCAAGGCGGCAGGTGAGGGAATGCGCCTGCCGCTTGACTCGTTTGACGTGTTGTGTGATGAGCTGACGCTTCCGGGAAAATGCGCGGAAGGCGGCGTGCATGCCGGCGCCGGATACGGATTTTATACCGTCAGGCAGCCAGAAGGGTATGTGCTGTCCGTGTGCGCAGAACGGACGGACCGGGAGGATATCGTGCTGCGGCCGGTGACGTGCGGCGCGATCCGGGAATATCTGGAGGGCGGGGGATAAAACGTCCGGAAGGCATGAGCCGTGCCCGATGAAACAGTTTGGCATTGTCTGCAAACGCTTTAGCTAACATGGTTTTGCATAACGGAATGATAAGCAGATGCGAAAACCGGGGCAGAATGTCCCGGTTTTTTGTCGGAACTTCTCCCGTGCTTCATTGACGGCGGCACGGTAATTGTTTATAATAACAGAGGCAGAAAGGAAGAAAAAACGATGTATGACGAACTGACAAAGCAGGATATTAAGAAGATGGAGGAAGAGATCGAGTACCGCAGGCTGGTGGTGCGCAAACAGGCGCTTGAGGCGGTAAAAGAGGCGAGGGCGCACGGGGATCTCTCCGAGAATTTTGAGTATCATGCGGCAAAAAAGGATAAAAATCAGAATGAGAGCCGGATCCGGTATCTGGAGCGCATGATTAAAACAGCAAAGATTATATCCACGGAATCCGCGGAGGACGAGGTCGGGATGAACAACACCATCACGGTATACTTTGAGGAGGACGACACGGAGGAAGTCTTTAAAATCGTCACAACCGTCCGCAGCAATTCACGGAAGAATTTCATCAGCAACGAGTCGCCGCTCGGGAAGGCGCTGCTGGGACATCGGGTGGGAGACCGGGTGGAAGTGACGGTCAATGAAAACTGCTCCTATTTCGTGGAGATACGAAAGATCGAGAATACCATGGACGAAGACGAGGATAAGCTGCGCAGCTTTTAAGACCGGAAGAAAACCGGTAAAGGCCGGGCATAATGTCAGCGGCAGGCGGCGCAGCTTTTAAGCCCGGAAGGAACCCGGTAAAGGCCGGGCGTAATGTCAGCGGAGCATGGGAGCAAGAGACGGGAGAAAGACAGATGAGACTGAGTGACATACTGAATACGGAGCAGGTGACGATCTCCTGCGAGCTGTTTCCTCCGAAGCAGGGGGCGCAGCTGGAGAATTATAAAAAGATCGTGGCCGGGGTGGCAGCGTTAAAGCCGGCTTATATGAGTGTGACCTACGGGGCCACCGGAGGCACATCGGACTACACGGTGGAGCTCGCAAATGAGGTGCGCAACGTGAACCATATTCCGGTGCTGGCGCATTTAACCTGCGCGTCCTCCACGAAGGAAAAAGTAGCTTCCGTGATCCGGGAGTTAAAGGAGAAGAAGATCGAAAATATTCTCGCGCTGCGCGGGGACATCCCGGAGCATGCGGATTTTCCTCTGCCGGATCAGTATCACCACGCGTCGGAGCTGATCGCGGAGATCCGTGCGCAGGGGGATTTCTGCATCGGCGGAGCCTGCTACCCGGAAGGGCATCCGGAATCGGAATCGATCTTTACCGACCTGAATCACTTAAAAGAAAAGGTGGATGCGGGGTGCGAATTTCTGACAACGCAGATGTTTTTTGACAACAATATTCTCTACAGTTTTATGTACAAAGCGTTAAAGAAAGGGATCGATGTCCCGATCGTGGCGGGGATTATGCCGGTGACGAGCCGCGCGCAGGTGAAGCGCAGCATCGCACTTTCCGGCTGTATGATCCCGGCGCGTTTTGCGGCGATTGTCGACCGTTTCGGTGATGATCCGGCGGCGATGAAGCAGGCGGGGATTGCCTATGCGACGGACCAGATCATTGATCTGATTGCAAACGGTGTGAACCACATTCATATCTATACCATGAATAAACCGGATATCGCGGCGGCAATCCTCTCGAATCTGTCGCACATCTATGTGCGGGAAACGGTATAAAACATACGCGGCTGCCCGCGGTACGGGACAGTGCGGATCCGGGATACAGATGGGAGCCGTCCGGACGGCAGGACGGTAAATCATGAGGTGTGCGGACAGCAGAACGGTAAACCGCGGGAGCCGTTCAAAGAGAGGCACGAAATCAAAGAAGGGGGCACAGGAGAGCAGATGCGCAAAGAGGAACTGAACCGGAAACTGATTGAAATGGCAAAGGCGACAAAGGAGGGCAGACTCCGCTGGAGTGTCGAGGTACAGACGACAGAGGCGAACGATCCTGCGGAGAAACCGGTGGAGAGGGAGCAGGGGACAGACTGGACGCTGGATGAGTGTTATGTGTCCTACTATTGTAAATATAAGAACGAAGATTTCTGCATGATCACCTATGAGCTGATGAAAACGGCCGGGGAACGGGTACGCACGAGCAACCTCGTTTTTGTTCCTCCGCTCGGCGTGCGCTACTTTGATCTTCGCACCCTGCTTCCGCACAGTGTGGAGACCTCAGCAGTGCTCTTAGAGCAGATTCATCAGCTGTGGGTACTGCTCCTTGATATGTATAAGGTGGATAAGGGCAGCGTATATCTGGATGTGCGGCCGGGCACGCTGACGATCGAGGAGGAATAAGATACTATCGTGAAGAAGAGAGTGAAAGAGGGGATCCGGACATGAAATCAATACGGAATGGGAAAAAGAAAACGATAACGGGCGTATGCTGCATCCTGCTGACCCTGATGTTTCTGTCTGCATCTGGCTGCGCGGGAAGCGCACCGCAGCAGGGAGCGGATCGTGCGGGAAACGGCGGAGCGCCGCAGGAAACAGGCGGAGCGGATGCCGGCGCGGCAGCAGATCAGACAGGAGCGGATGCCGGCGCGGCAGCAGATCAGACAGGAGCGGATGCGTCGAATCCGTCTGACAATACGCCGCAGGAAGGAACGGCGGGAGACCAGTCGGGAACAGGGACAGGCGCGGCGGCAGATCAGACAGGAGCCGGAGCATCGACACCTGCGGGAGCGCCGCAGGAAGGAACGGCGGGAGACCAGCCGGGAACAGGAACAGGCGCGGCGGCAGATCAGACAGGGGCGCCGCAGGGAGGCACGGCGGACGACATGGAGACAGCGAAGAATGCCGCGCTGGAGCATGCGGGCTTTCAGGCGGATCAGGTGACGTTTGTGAAGACGAAGCTGGATTATGACGATGGAGTGGCGGAATATGACATTGAATTTGTGACGGACACGGACAAATACGAGTACGAGGTGCGTCAGAGTGATTTTGTGATTCTGAAATCTTCCCACGAGAAGCGGAGCTATTCGGTGCATCATAACACAGACGGCCATTCTGATCCGCATGATGCAGGGATGCAGAATCTGATCACGGACGAGGAGGCGGTGGCCGCGGCGCTCGCTCATGCGGGACTGACAGAGGACGAGGCTGTTTATCTGGAGCTGGAACTGGAATACGACGACGGAAGATATGAGTATGAGATCGATTTTTATGCCGGCAATATGGAGTATGGGTATAAAGTCGATGCGACCGACGGGACGATTCTTGAGGCGGAAAGTGAGAAGATTTAGTCCGGAATATGGATTGCGCGGAGACGGTCTGTATATTTTCTGTTTTTTGTGGTATGAATAAAAAGGAAAGAGAGGGGAGCAGAATGGAACAGAAATTTTTAAGCTGCGGAAATTGCGAAAACATCATTACGATGATAAAGGATGCCGGGGTTCCGGTCATGTGCTGCGGCCAGGTAATGAAGGAGATCATTCCCGGCACGGTGGAGGCTTCATCCGAGAAGCACATCCCGGTATACACGAAGGAGGGAAATCTGGTAAAGGTCCGTGTGGGATCGCTGGAGCACCCCATGCTGCCGGAACATTATATTGAGTGGATTTTTCTTCAGACAAAACAGGGAAATCAGTGGAAGATGCTGCAGCCGGGGGATCAGCCGGAAGCATGCTTCGCGCTCTGCGATGCGGATGAACCTGTGGCCGTGTACGCATACTGTAATCTGCACGGACTCTGGAGGGGTTAGGCGGTATACATCGGAAAAAGAACAGGACAGCAGTCCGGGATAAAAAGAACCGGGCGGCCAGAGATCGGCGGATATCCGATCTCTGGCCGCCCGGTTTGTCACAAAGGACTTATGCCCCGATATGGTTGATCATGCTTGCAAGGTATCCGGCTCCGAATCCGTTGTCGATGTTGACGACCGAAACGCCGCTCGCACAGGAATTGAGCATCGAGAGCAGCGCGGAGAGCCCCTGGAAGCTGGCGCCGTATCCGACGCTTGTAGGGACCCCGATCACCGGACAGTCGGTCAGTCCGCCGATCACGCTGGCGAGCGCACCCTCCATCCCGGCCACTGCGATCACCGCACTGGCCCCGGAGAGCGTCTCCATATTGGAGAGCAGCCGGTGGATCCCGGCGACGCCGACGTCATAGAGACGCACGACGTGATTGCCGAGGGCCTCCGCGGTCAGCGCGGCCTCCTCCGCCACCGGGATATCGCTTGTCCCGCCGGTGGCGACCACGATCTTTCCTCTGGCGGTGATGTGTCCGGTGCGGTTTACGATGCCGATGCGCGAGAGCGGCTCGTAAAAGAGATCGAAGCGTTCGGATAAGTATGCGGCGGATTCGGACGCGAGCCTGGTGATCAGAATATTTTCGGGGCAGTGCAGGAGAAGGCTGTTTACGATCCCCTCGATCTGCTCCTTCGTCTTTGAGGCTCCGTAGATGACCTCCGGCGCGCCCTGACGCACCGGTCTGTGGTGATCGACCTTCGCGTAGCCGAGATCCTCAAACGGGGCAAGCTTCAGCCTCGCATAGCCTTCCTCTGCACTGATTGTGCCGTTTTCAATATCAGATAAAATCTGTCGGATATGATCATTTGCCATTTTTATCACCAGACTCCTTTCCAAAGCCAGAAGACTTCGTGCGCGGCACAAATCTCCGGATGGATCATTTTTATCGGGTTCTGAAGCCGTTCACACAGGTGAACATTTACACCTGCCCGCGGACGTCATCATGTACACAGTATTATATCGGTATCGTGGGAACTTTGCAAGCCGGTTTTAAAACGCCGGTTCTTTTGGAAAACCGCACATGTCAGCACAAAAACATGACATCCGTATCTATCCATGTACCGGAGTCGGTGTTATAATATCTGTCAGAATGGAGGGACGGAGGATGAGGACATTATGTTTAAACGGGATATGGAAACTGCGGCAGCAGGACTGCGGGCGGGAATATCCGGCAAAGGTACCGGGGTCCGTGATTGCGGCGCTGCTTGAGGCGCAGGCAATTTTGGATCCGTATGACCGCAGGAACGAATATCAGGTGCGGGATCTGTTTTGGAACGATTACACGTTTTCCAGGGAATTCGACTGCGGGGAAGAGCTGCTGCGGGAGGGAAACGTGGAGCTGGTGTGCGAGGGACTTGACACGCTCGCAGAGATCCGGTTAAACGGGGAGAAGGTATTCTTTGCGGACAATATGCACCGTACCTTCCGGATTCCCGTAAAGGAGCGGCTGCATGCCGGAACAAACCGGCTGGAGATTGTGTTTCGCTCCACGCTGCGTTTTATGGAGGAATATCCGTACCGCGAGGGCAGAACGATCCGCTATACGGCGACGGGCGCGATGCCGGGCAATCAGGTGGTGCGCAAGGCGCACTCCATGTTCGGATGGGACTGGGGTCCGCAGCTTCCCGACGCGGGGATTTTCCGGGATATCCGCCTGGAAGGATACACGGGCAGGCGGATTCAGGAGGTGCGTCTGCATCAGGAGCATGAAAACGGCGCGGTTCGCCTTAAGGTTCACGCGGTGTTTTCTTCTGCCGCATCCGGCCGGGAAGGACAGAGAGTGGAGGCGGTACTGACGGACCTCTGCACCAAAGAAGCGGCGGCGCGCCCTGAGAACTGCTTTGTTTCGGGAGAAACGGGGAGAGAGGTGTGCGCCACGGACGGACAGGGGAGCGTTCTGCCGGGATCCGCCACGGAGTGGGAGGGCGAATTCTATCTCTCCCACCCAAAGCTCTGGTGGCCGAACGGTTACGGGGAGCAGCCGCTGTACCGCCTTACCGTCACGCTTTATGCGCCGGGCGGAGAAGTCGCGGAGACGCAGTCGAAAACCGTCGGACTTCGGACGCTCACCGTCAGCCGTGAGGCGGATGAGTGGGGGCGCGCGTTTGCGTTTGTGGTAAACGGCAGAGCGATCTTTGCCATGGGAGCCAGCTATATCCCGGAGGACGCCATTTATCCGAGGATCACACAAAAGCGGCAGGAGGAGCTGCTGGAATCGGCGCGGCGCGCGCATTTTAACTGCATCCGTGTCTGGGGCGGGGGTTATTATCCTTCGGATAACTTTTATGAGATCTGCGACCGGAAAGGGCTTATCGTATGGCAGGATCTGATGTTTGCGTGCAATGTATATGACGCGACGGATGCGTTTATGGAAAACATCAGCCGGGAGGTGGAGGACAATGTAAAGCGTCTGCGCCATCATCCCTCTCTCGGCCTGTGGTGCGGCAACAACGAGCTGGAATCGGCGTGGATGAACTGGGAGGGATTTTTAAAGGAGAGCCCGTATCGGAAGGCGGATTACATCCGGATGTTTGAGCATGTGCTCCCGCGTGTGGTGGCGGAGCATGATCCGGATACCTTCTACTGGCCGTCCTCGCCCTCCTCCGGCGGATGCTTTGCCGATCCGGACGATGAAAATGACGGGGATGTCCATTACTGGAGCGTCTGGCACGGGCAGAAGCCGTTTACGGATTACCGGAATTATTATTTCCGCTTCTGCTCGGAGTTTGGGTTCCAGTCGTTCCCTTCGATGAAAACGGTGGAGACCTTCACGCGCCCGAAGGACCGCAATATTTTTTCGCGCGTCATGGAGAGCCATCAGAAAAACGGCGCGGCAAACGGAAAAATTCTATATTACCTGTCGGAAAATTTTCGATATCCCACGGATTTTTCACATCTTTTGTATGTGAGCCAGGTTCTTCAGGGGATGGCGATCCAGTACGGGGTGGAGCACTGGAGACGTCACCGCGGCAGATGCATGGGTGCGCTTTACTGGCAGTTAAACGACAACTGGCCGGTCGCGTCCTGGTCGTCGATCGATTATTACGGACGGTGGAAGGCGCTTCACTATATGGCGGCGCGCTTCTTTGCGCCCGTGGCTTCCAGTATGGTGGCGGAGCGTGACCGCGCATGTCTGTATGTGGAAAACGAGACGGAAAAAGAGATTTCCTGGGAGGCGGAGATTCTGCTGAAAACGATGGATCTTCAGGTGATCGGCAGCGCGGGCGCGACCGGGACAACGGGGGCGTTTCGTTCGGAGGAGGCGCTTGTGCTGGAGCTTTGCAGACTGCGTCAGGCAGCTGTTGCGGCAGAGCCGGACGCCGCATTGCAGCAGGATCAGGCAGAGTGGGAGGAGCAGGTGTTTTTAGAGAGCCGCGTCACGTTTGGCGACAGTACGACGACACAGAATGTGGAGACGCTTCTTCCTTATAAATATCTGGCGTTAAAACAGCCGCAGATTCGGGTGACGGCGGAGGAGACAAAAGATTCGTATCTCCTTTCGCTGACGACGGACTGTTTTGCGCCGTTTGTAGAACTGGATTTTGCGGATGCCGACGTGATTTTCAGCGACAATTATTTTCATCTGACCGGGGGCGGTCCGCGTACGGTGCGGATTGAAAAAAGCGATATCCGAAACGGAGCGTTCCCCGACAGCGACGATCTGCTGGGACGTCTTCGCGTGCGCAGCCTGGAGAGTGACGGGCGATGAGAGAGAGGGAAAGAAAGAGAAAAAGAGCCGGGGCGCATGCGGCGGCGCTGATCTGTTCTGGCATGCTGCTGGCATCCGGATGCGGCGATGCAGGCGCCCCGCGCCCGGATGCCGCACCTGAGAAGGAAGCAGAGAGTGAAGCAGGGGCGTCAGACGGGACGGAGGGCGCACTCGCCGCGACGGAAGGCGGGAGAGAGACAGCGGACGCCGGAAGAGAGACAGAATCTGGCGAAACAGACAAAGTTCCGGGAGAAGACGGCGGTGAAACAGAGACCGAAGTTCAGGGAGAGGGAAAATCCGGCGAAACAGAGACCGAAGGCCCTGGAGAAGAAGGCGGCGGAAGAGAGACCGAAGGCCCGGGAGAAGACGGCGGCAGCGATGCGGCGGCCCCGTCTGTGTCGGGTGCGCTGCAGGTCTGCGGAACAGCACTGTGCGACAGTGAGGGGAGACCGGTGCAGCTGCGCGGAATCAGCACCCACGGGCTGGCGTGGTATCCCGAATATGTGAATGAAGCCTGCTTCGGGGAGCTGCGCAGAAACTGGAATATGAATGTAATCCGGCTTGCCCTCTACACCGCAGAATACGGCGGATACTGCGAGGGAGGGGATAAAGAACAGCTGCGGAAGCTTGTTTGCGACGGGATTGAGTATGCCCGGGCCAGGGATCTGTATGTGATCGTGGACTGGCATATTTTATCGGATTCCAATCCCAATACATACTGCTCAGAGGCAAAGGAATTTTTTGCAGGTATTTCCGCGGAGTACCGTGATGCGGATCATATTCTGTATGAAATCTGCAACGAGCCGAACGGCGGAACCGGATGGGAAGAGATCGCGTCCTATGCGCGGGAGGTGATTCCCGTGATCCGCGCAAACGATCCGGATGCCGTGATTCTGGTCGGCACGCCCAACTGGTCGCAATATGTGGACGCGGCGGCAGCCGCCCCTCTTTCGGAATTTGACAATGTGATGTACACGCTTCATTTTTATGCGGCGACGCACAGGGAGGATCTGAGAGAACGGATGAAGACGGCTGTGGATGCCGGGCTGCCTGTCTTTGTCTCAGAGTTCGGAATCTGTGACGCGTCCGGCAGCGGTGCGGTCGACGAGGCGCAGGCGGATGCATGGACAGAGCTGATGGATGCGTATGGGATCAGCTATGTGGCCTGGAATCTGTCAAATAAAAACGAGACATCCGCGATTCTTGCGCCGGACTGTCAAAAGACGGAGGGATTTACGCAGGAGGAGCTGAGTGCGTCCGGCAGATGGCTGTACCGGACGCTGACCGAATAGAGACAGGATGCCGCGTTATGACTTTGTGACAGAATAAAATCGTTTCGTTACAATAAACAATACGATCCGTTGGAAACGACCGATATATCTGTTGAACATAAAAGAAGGAACAGACGGGCGTGTGCCGGAAACGGGCAGGTATACGCCGGAGAGGAAAGGGGAATGCAGATATGACAGATGTAGGCAAACTGAGCGGAGACGATGCGTTTTCACGCGTGCGGTATGAGAAGCGCAAGCCGGCGATTGACGGCAGCTATTTTGTGAAAGAGCAGGAGAAGAAAGCGCCGTATTCCGAGCTGGCGGAAAACGGTATGATTCAGTATAAGGGCGTTGTGTTTGTGTGCGATGACGCGAATCAGGCGCTGTGCCTTGGGGATATGACAGACGAGAAAAACGTTCTGACGATTCCCCTGGAAAAAGGAGGATGCCTGAAGGTGAACCGAAGCAATATCGGGGATCTCTCGCGTGCGATCACCATGTTTTCGGCGGAGGATGTCAGGCGGATACTGGCGGCGATCGCGCAGGACGCGCAGTGCACCAGAAAGTATCAGGAGATCGAGGAGATGGAGGACTCCGTCATGAATGTGACGGCGGATCACACAGAGGAGGACGGCGGAGAGCAGACGGTTGTGATCGGCGAATGAGATCATAAAAAGCGAAAAAGAGACTTCCGGGCAGAGCGCGTCTGCCGGCGGGAAGTCTCTTTTTTGCGTGTGATTACACGACCGAATGGGGCTGTCATGACGCGGCATCGGGCCGTCATGCCGCCGCGGTGCCCTGCGCCCGGACTGCATGGAACTGCCATGGCGCGGCATCAAGCCCCCGCGCCGGACTGCATGGAACTGCCATGGCGCGGCATCGGGCCGTCAGGCCGTCCCGGTGCCCGGCGCCCGGACTGCATGGAACTGCCATGGCGCGGCATCAAGCCCCCGCGCCGGACTGCATGGAACTGCCATGGCGCGGCATCGGGCCGTCAGGCCGCCCCTGCGCCTCCGCGCCCGGGACCGGATGGAACTGGTCTTAAATACCGGCGATCGCATCGACCGGAAGTGAGATCGCGATGCCGTGTGCGGGCGACGAGACACCGTGCGCGCTGCTGATCGCCGACATGATTTCGTTTTTTTTCTTCTTCGGGACGACGATGATTAAGATTTCCTGCTCCGCCTGCAGCGGGATGCCGAAACGGCTGGCGGTCTCTGCGGGGCTGCACTGTAAGCCCTTTACAATCGTTCCTCCCGTGGCGCCTGCCGTCCTTGCGGTACACATGACGTCTTCGCTGTAGCCCGGATTTAGGGAGACAAGGATCATGGCGTGCGTAATGGTTTCGCTCATCTTTTTCACTTCCTTTTCTGATTCATAGTGAATCGGGTCTGTATTGCTGATGCCGAGCAGCTTGTAGAGCCAGCCCTGCAGGCCGTCGATGGGAACGCTGACTGCGATGCCGGTGCCTTTTTTGTGCAGCAGGAGCGCGTGGTTCATCTCGGCGAGCAGAAGCCTGCTTTGTTCCCGCGGCACGAAGCAGAGCGTGATACTCTTGTGCGTGTCGCCGAGACCGAGCAGATTTAAAATATCGGAGCGCACCGTGCCGACGCCGTGCATCTGATAAGAAAGGGGGATTTTTGCATCCGCCAGAAACTCGGTCACCTGATTTCTGATGTTTCCGTCCACAATGATCACAAGGCAGCGGAAGGCTGCTTTTTTGTTTGATTTATCCTGCATGCTCATTCCTCCGTCAGATCCAGAATCTCATCGTCGTCGATTTCATATATGACCGCAGCGGCGGACATCGCCCGGTTTAACCGCAGCTGGTAGAAAATCCCCATGATCTGAATGGCGATCAGCGGAGCCATGGCGACCATGGCAACCACACCGAAGGCATCCGTCACCACATTTCCGCCGATGGCCGTACATGTCCCCATGGCCAGCGGCAGCAGAAACGTCGAGGTCATCGGTCCGCTGGCGACGCCGCCGGAGTCAAATGCGATGCCGACAAAGACCTTCGGGACGAATCGCGTCATTGCAAGTGCGGCGAGGTAGCCGGGGATTAAGAGCCAGTAAATGCTGATTCCGGTGAGCACACGGATCAGGGCAAGCGCCACGGAGGCGGAGACACCGACGGAGAGGCACAGGTTCATCGTCTCTTTGGAGACGGAGCCGTTTGTGACATCCGCGACCTGTTTGTTTAACACCTGGACGGCGGGCTCGGCTTTTACGATATAATAGCCGATCAGGGCGCCGATGGGGACTAAGAGCCATTTCCAGGGCCGGGAGGCCAGGCTGCTCCCGAGCAGACTTCCCACCGGGGCAAAACCGACGTTGACACCGGTCAGAAACAGCAGCAGTCCGATGATCGTGTAGAGAAAACCGATCAGCATTTTGATCGTCTGATTTTTGTGATAACGCCTCGTAACGAGTTCAAACAGCAGAAAGACGCACAGGACGGGGAAAATCGAGGAGAGTACCTCCTTCCCGTAATCCGGGGCCATATGCACAAACTCCCGCATGACATCCTGCATCGTGACGACATCCGGCACCGGCGTGGCATTGCAGGCCGCATCGGACGGATGGAAAAAAATGCCGAGAAGCAGGACCATGATGATCGGACCGACGCTGCAGAATGAGATCAGGCCGAAGCTGTCGCTCGCTCCGTTTTTGTCGCTTCGCGCGGAGGAGAGACCGATTCCGATCGCCATGATAAACGGCACGGTCATCGGTCCTGTCGTCACGCCGCCCGAATCAAAGGCCACCGCGACAAAAGAAGACGGAGCCACGAAGGAGAGCAGGAGTAAAAACAGATATAAGATACATAAAAGAAACGGCAGGCTGATCTGAAACAGGATCCGGAGGACAGCGATGACGAGAAAAACGCCGACACCCGCGGCAACCGTCCAGATCAGGACGCTGTTTGGAATCGAGGGCACCTGATTGGCAAGCACCTGCAGATCCGGTTCCGCGATCGTGATGATAATTCCCATGACAAAACAGACTGCGATCAGAAGAAACAGATTTCTCGTTTTGATGATTGAGGATCCGACGCCTTCGCCGAGCGGTGTCATCGCCATCTCCGCGCCGAGTTGGAAAAAAGCCATTCCGATGATCAGCATAAAAGCGCCGGTGAGAAACATGGCAATCGTGCCCGTTTCCATCGGCACGACGAAAATGCTCAGAAGCAGTACGATGATGGTGATCGGAAGAACGGCGTTTAAGGATTCGTCCATTTTTTCTTTTAATTTTTTGTTCAAATGATCCCTCTGCTTTCTATATAATAATGATGTTGGGTCAAAAGCATCTGACCCCATGATGCCTTCGGATTTCTGCGTGTTTCACACTCCCGAAATTCGAAACACATGATTCCTTAACAGTTTTTTTTGCGGAGCGCAGAACCGCTTCGTCTCTTATCAGTGTAACGGTTCCGGCGCGGGAAGTCAATCCTGCACGGGGAGCGGTCAGAAAGCTTTAGCGGTTTTATGACATCTCAGACAGGCGGGGACGCGGCAGGCAGGAATGCGGTCAGGCAGCGGCTGCATACAATGAAAACAGAGGGAGCCGGGGAGCGGGGAGAAGGGGATGCCGATGGAAGGGAATTATTTTCTGGGGCTGGCGGGAGGGCTGGCACTGTTTTTATATGGGATGAACCGCATGAGCGCCGGCCTTTCGCGGATGGCGGGGGAGCGCATGCGCCGGTGGATGGCACGGCTGACGTCAAACCGCATTTCCGGCGTGTGGTCCGGAATTATAGTCACATCCGTAGTTCAGTCGTCCTCCGCGACGACCGTGATGGTGACCGGACTGGTGGATGCGGGGGCAATGACGGTCCGGCAGGCGGTTTGGGTGATTATGGGGGCAAATATCGGGACAACGGTGACGGCGCAGCTGACGGCGCTTCATCTGTCCGTGTTTGCGCCTCTCGCTGCGTTTGCGGGAACAATGCTTCTTTTGTGCGGACACCGGCCGGTCATCCGGCAGGCGGGAGACGGGCTGGCCGGTCTTGGATTTTTGTTTCTGGGGCTGGAAATGATGAGTGCGGCAGTGCTCCCGCTGCAGAATTCGGCAAAGATCACAGGATTTTTGTCGGGGATCGACGGGCCGCTTTCTCTGGTGGCGGCCGGTGCGGCGGTGACGGCAGTGCTCCAGTCGTCCTCGGCGGCAGCGGGAATGCTCCAGACGCTGGCGGAAGGAGGAATGATCCCGTTTTCCAAAGCGGTGTACGTGCTGTTCGGACAAAATATCGGAACCTGTGTCACGGCGCTTCTGGCTGCTTCTGGCTGCGGGCGCAGGGCAAAGCAGACGGCGCTGATTCATCTGATGTTCAACGTGGCGGGGACAATGCTCTTTTTTGTGCTGTGCACCGTCACGCCTGCGGCTGCCGCGGTGGAGCGTCTGACGCCGGGGCGGCCTGCGGCGCAGATTGCGAATATGCACACACTGTTTAACGTGGTGACCACGCTTCTTCTGCTTCCGGCGGGGAACCGGCTGGCGGATGCGGCGGAGCGGATTCTTCCGGACCGTTGTGTCCGTGAGTCATATGTTACGACAAAAGGAGAAAAAGAGCGAATAAACATAAATAAAACAAAATTATTCAGATAATACAAAAGAATATTAAAAAAAATCAAACGATATTTTGCGCTTTTTTTCTTTGAAAACGAAAAAAATATGATACAATAAATAGGAACTATGACTATTTTGGGGGGCTACATGCAGGATAAAGAATCAGAGATACTCCGCAATCAGCGCAGGCGCAGGAAGCGGATCGGAAAATTAAAAAACGCAATTATGCTCACGATACTCGGATGGCTCGTTTTATCGATGGTTCTGGTCATTTTTCTTCTGGTCAGGACGATTTCGCTTGAACAGAAGGTGGACGGGCTGCTGCAGCAGCTCGGTGATCAGGAGGCTGCGCTGCAAAAGATGCAGGAGGGAGAGCCGGACGAACAGGGTTCCACGCAGATTTCGGAGGGTACCGAGGTGCCGGAGGAGAATCTGACGCCGCCGGCCGCAGCGGGGATTGCGGATGCGGAGAATCTGGCGGAGGAAGGCGATGTACATAAGGTATGCCTCACATTTGACGACGGACCGTCGGAGAATACGGCGGAGATTCTTGATATACTCGCACAGTACGATGTGAAAGCCACTTTTTTCGTTTCCGGAAAAGAGGACGAGGAGTCGCAGGCGCTCTACCGGAGGATTGTGGAGGAAGGCCATACGCTTGGCATGCATTCCTATGCAAATAAATACAATGTGATCTATCAGTCGAAAGCGGCGTTTGAGGAGGACTACCGTCATCTCCGCGACTATCTGTATGAGGTGACAGGCGTGGAATGCCGGTATTACCGTTTCCCGGGCGGGAGCAGCAATCAGGTGAGCAATGTTGCGATGAGTGAGCTGATCGGGTTTTTAAATGAGCAGAATACGGTATACTATGACTGGAACGTATCTGCAGGGGACGCGGCGCTTGCGGCGTTTACCTCGGATGAGATCATCCGGAACGTGACAGAGGATATTCAAAAATACAAGACATCTGTGGTTCTGATGCACGATTCGGCGGATTCGTCAGCAACGGTGGAGGCGTTAGGCCCGCTGATCGAGACGCTTCTGGGCTCAGGAGCCGAGATCTTACCGATTGATGAAGATACACAGGTGATCCAGTACGTCAAGGCGGACAGTATCGGGTGACCACAAAGAGCATGGAGGAAGGAACATGGGATTTTTTAAAGATTTCAAAGATGATTTCTCACAGGCAGTGAACGAACTTATGCCGGGTGAGGGGGGTGCCGGGACGGAGGAGACGGAGGACGATCTTGTCGTGAATACCCTTGAGGGAGAAGTGGACGTCGAATCCGAACTCTCAAAGTTAGACGGACTGTTAGAGCAGGTGTCGAGACAGGAGCCGGCGGAAAAGACACACGCCGCATCGGAAAAAACAGTGAACGCCGTGCCGGAAAAGACGGTGAACACCGTGCCGGAAAAAGAACGGGAGCCCGCACCGGAAGCAAAAGCGCCGGTACAGGAAACGGCATCAGAACACAAAAATCATGAAAACAATACAATACAGGAGGAAAAAAAGATGGCTGACAATACGGTAACGCCGGTACAGAGTGCGCCGGCAGAGAGCGCACCGGTAAAACAGGTGGAGCAGGAGAGGATTGTATCGGACGAGGTATCCGTGATCACGGAGGGGACTGTGATCCGCGGTGATATTATGTCAAACGGATCGCTTGACGTGCGCGGGCAGATCGACGGCAATGTGAGCTGCAACGGTAAGCTTACGGTGACCGGCGTTGTCAACGGCAACAGCAATACGTCCGAGTTTTTCGCGGACGCAGCGCAGGTGGAAGGCGAGGTGGTCAGCACCGGTACGGTCAAGATCGGACTCGGCTCCGTGATTATCGGCAATGTGACATCCACTTCCGCGGTGATTGCAGGCGCGATCAAGGGCGATATCGATGTACAGGGACCGGTTGTGGTGGATACATCCGCTGTCGTGATGGGCAATATCAAGTCGCGTTCGGTTCAGATCAATAACGGGGCAGTGATCGAGGGCTTCTGTTCGCAGTGCTATTCGGATGTGGATGTCCAGAGCCTGTTTTCAAATAAGAAAGGAAACTGATTCCGGTATGAAGAGAATTATGCTCAAGCTGAGCGGAGAAGCGCTCGCAGGAGAGAAGCACACCGGCTTTGACGAGCCGACGGTCACAAAGGTGGCGCGTCAGGTAAAAGAGGTGGCGGATCAGGGGATCCAGACCGGGATAGTGATCGGCGGGGGCAATTTCTGGCGCGGGCGGACGAGCGAGAAGATTGACCGCACCAAGGCCGATCAGATCGGTATGCTTGCGACTGTCATGAACTGTATCTATGTATCCGAGATCTTTCGGTCCGTCGGTATGAAGACGGCGATTTTAACGCCGTTTGCGTGCGGCAGCATGACAGAGCTTTTTTCAAAGGATCTTGCGGAGGAGTATTTTGAGGAGGGACGCGTCGTATTCTTCGCGGGAGGGACGGGTCATCCGTATTTCTCGACCGATACCGGGATTGTTCTGCGCGCGATAGAGCTTTCGGCGGACGGGATTTATCTCGCGAAAGCCATTGACGGCGTGTATGACAGCGATCCGAAGCTCAATCCGGCTGCGGTGAAGTACGATGAGATCACGATCGATCAGGTGATTGAGCAAAAGCTTGCGGTAGTGGACCTGACGGCGTGTATTTTGTGTATGGAGAATCATATGCCGATGTATGTATTCGGCCTGAATGAAGAGAACAGTATCGTAAAAGCGTTGTCCGGCGATTTCTGCGGAACGAAGGTTACTGTCTCATAGAGGGAAGAAAGGCGGGGGAACGATGGATGAGAGAATAGTCCGGTATGATGAAAAGATGCAGAAAACGATGAATAATCTCGGGGAGGAGTTCGGGAGTATTCGTGCGGGCCGTGCGAACCCGCATGTGCTTGATAAGCTGAAAGTGGATTACTACGGAACGCCGACCGGAATCCAGCAGGTGGCGAACGTCAGTGTGCCGGAGCCGCGGATGCTTCTGATTCAGCCGTGGGAACCGGCCATGGTAAAGGAGATCGAGAAGGCGGTTCTGACATCGGATCTCGGCATCAATCCGGCAAATGACGGAAAGGTGATCCGTCTGGTGTTTCCGGAGCTTACGGAAGAGCGTCGTAAGGAGCTTGCGAAGGATATCAGGAAAAAGGGTGAGAACGCAAAGGTTGCGATCCGTAATATCCGCCGTGATGCGAACGATACCTTTAAGAAGCTGGCGAAGGCTTCGGATGTCTCCGAGGATGAGATCAAGGATTTAAACGATCAGGTACAGAAAATGACCGACAAATACATTGCAGAGGTTGATAAGGCAGTGGAGGGTAAGACAAAAGAGATTCTTACTGTATAGGAGATCTGCGGACGGCACGGGTGTTTCGCAGGGATGAGGAGCGGGGTTGTTGCAAAATGCGAGATTTCATTTTTTGCGGCAGCCCCGCTTTGATATGACGGGCAGGGAGGATGAGAGTAAAAGATGAGGATACCACAGCACATCGCGATTATTCTGGACGGAAACGGGCGCTGGGCGAAGGCAAAGGGGATGCCGCGCAACTACGGACACACGATGGGGGCGAAGAATGTTGAGGTCGTGTGTAAGGCCGCGCATGAACTAGGGGTAAAATATCTGACGATGTACGCATTTTCCACGGAGAACTGGAACCGTCCGGATCATGAGGTCAGCGCCCTGATGAAGCTGCTTGAGAGCTACCTGAAAAACTGTATCCGCACCGCGGACCGGAATCAGATGCGTGTCCGTGTGATCGGGGATACCACGCGGCTTGGCGATGCGTTTCAGGAAAAGATCAGGGAGCTGGAGGCTGCCTCCGCGAAAAACGACGGCCTGAACCTCCAGATTGCGATCAACTACGGGAGCCGGGACGAGATGATCCGGGCGATGCGGCGGATGGCGGGAGATCTTGCGGCGGGGACATTAGAGCAGGAGGATATCTCCGAAGCTGTATTTGCGCGTTATCTGGATACTGCGGACATCCCGGATCCGGATCTTTTGATCCGCACCAGCGGAGAACAGCGGCTGTCCAATTACCTGTTGTGGCAGCTTGCATACAGTGAATTTTATTTTACGGAAGTTCCCTGGCCGGATTTTCACAAAAAAGAGTTAGAAGACGCGATTGCGGCGTATAATAAGAGAGACAGAAGATTTGGCGGACTGGCATAGGCCGGACCGCTGCCTGGAAAGGACGAAGGAAGATGTTTAAGACAAGACTGCTCAGCGGGATTGTGCTGGTCGCGGCGGCATTTGTGCTGCTTCTGACCGGCGGGGATATTCTGCTTATCTCGACGTTTGTCATATCGTGTATCGGACTGTTTGAGCTCTATCGGGTTTTTGGGATGGAAAAAGAGGCTCCGGGGATTCTCGGGTATCTGGCCGCGATGGTTTATTATGCGGATCTGCGGTTTGATTTTTTGTGGGATACCATGATCTTTGTGCTCGGATATCTGATCCTTCTGATGTTTGTGTATGTCTTCACGTATCCCAGATACCGGACGGAGCAGCTTCTGGCCGCTTTTTTCGGGGTGTTTTATGTGGCGGTGATGCTGTCGTTTGTCTGGCAGACGCGGATGCTGCCGGCGGGAAGCTACATCGTGTGGCTGGTGTTTCTCTGTTCCTGGGGTTGCGATACCTGCGCGTACTGCGTGGGCGTGCTGATCGGAAAGCATAAGATGTCGCCAAAGTTAAGCCCGAAGAAGTCGGTTGAGGGCGCGGTCGGCGGCGTGCTGGGTGCGGCGCTTTTGACGATACTTTACGGGCTGGCGTTTAAAAAGGCCATGGGGACGGAGGTTTCGCATATTCTGATCATGGGCGCGATCAGCGCAGTGGGAGCTTTGATTTCGATGGTGGGAGATCTGACGGCTTCCGCGATCAAGCGCAATTATGAGATCAAGGATTACGGGACGCTGATTCCCGGTCACGGCGGGATACTGGATCGGTTTGACAGTGTGATTTTTACCGCGCCGATCATTTACTTCCTGGCGGCGTATTTCCTGTAGCAGCGGGATGAGAAGGGCGCCTCCAGGCCGCCGCAGGAATGAGGATCGGGAGGGATCCTGCCGGTCTGCCACCGCGGGAATGAGGATCGGGAGGGACCGCGTCGTTGAGCTGCGGAAACGTAGGCCATGCAAGAGGCGCCAGTCTGCCACCGCGGGAATGAGGATCGGGAGGGACCGCGCTGGCGTGCACCCGATACGGGAAGAAGGGAGAACAGATGAAAAAGATTGCGATACTGGGTTCGACGGGGTCGATCGGCACCCAGACACTTGACATCGTGCGCGCACACGGGGATATCCGGGTCGTGGCGCTTTCTGCGGCAGGCAATATCACACTGCTGGAACAGCAGATGCGGGAGTTTGCGCCAAAGCTGGTCTGCGTGTACGACGAGGCGAAAGCGAAAGAGTTAAGAGAGCGCACCAGGGATCTGGGGATCCGTATTACTGCCGGCATGGAAGGGCTGCTTGAAGCTGCGGTGCATCCAGAGAGCGGGATGCTTGTGACCGCGATTGTCGGGATGCTTGGCATCCGCCCCACGATTGCGGCGATGAAGGCGGGAAAGGATATTGCGCTCGCGAATAAGGAGACGCTGGTGACGGCGGGACATCTGATCATGCCGCTGGCGAAGGCCTGCGGCGTGAAACTTCTCCCGGTCGACAGCGAGCACAGTGCGATTTTTCAGTCTCTGCAGGGAGCAGGGGAAAACCGGATTCATAACATTCTTCTTACGGCATCCGGCGGGCCGTTCCTTCACAGGACGAGAGAAGAGCTTAAGCATGTTTCGGTGGAGGACGCCTTAAAGCATCCGAACTGGACGATGGGGAGAAAGATCACGATCGACTCCTCGACGATGGTGAATAAAGGGCTGGAAGTGATGGAGGCGGGATGGCTGTTTGACGTGCCGGCGGATCGGATTCAGGTGGTCGTACATCCGCAGAGCGTCATACATTCCGCGGTGGAATATGAGGACGGCGCCGTGATCGCACAGCTCGGCACACCGGATATGCATCTGCCGATCCAGTATGCGCTGTACTATCCGGAGAGGCGGCCGCTTTCGGGAGAACGGCTTGATCTCTTCCAAATGGGGCAGCTGACGTTTCTTCCGCCGGATATGGAGAAGTTTCGGGGACTGGCGCTTGCGTATACGGCCATGAAACGGGGCGGAAATATGCCGACGGTGTATAATGCGGCGAACGAAAAGGCGGTGGAGCTCTTTCTGGAACGAAGAATCCGCTATCTGCAGATTACGGAAATCATCGAAGCCTGTATGGAACATGTGCCGTTTGCAGAGCATCCGGATGTGGATGAGATTCTTGCGACAGAGGCCGCGGTTTATGAATATATCAAAGAAGAAAGGCTGTCTGAATGAAGATTATTGTAGCAATTGTTGTATTTAGTATCATAATTCTGTTTCACGAGCTGGGACATTTTCTGCTGGCAAAAGCAAACGGCATCCGCGTCAATGAATTCTGCCTGGGGCTCGGACCGACGATTTTCGGCGTCCGGAAGGGGGAGACAAAGTACGCCGTGAAGCTCTTTCCGATCGGCGGGGCCTGCGTGATGGAGGGGGAAGACGAGGAGAGCGCGGATGACCGGTCGTTCGGCAAAAAATCCGTCTGGGCCAGGATCAGCGTTGTGATTGCAGGGCCGTTCTTTAATTTCCTGATGGCGTTTGTCTTTTCCTTTATCCTGCTGTGCAATATCGGCTACGATCTGCCGGTGTTAAGCGGGGTGTCGGAGGGATTTCCGGCCAGCGAGGCCGGGCTGATGGCCGGTGATACGATCGTAAAGCTCGGGAATACCAGGATTCATTTTTACCGTGACATCAGAACGTATGCGCAGTTTCACCCCGGAGAGACCGTGCCGGTGGTATATGAGCGGGACGGGGAGCGGTATCAGACAGAGCTGACGCCGCTGTACGACGAGGAATACGGCATCTACCTCTACGGTTTTCTGGGAAGCACAGAGCGCACGACGGGAAATGTTTTTGAGAATGTAAAATACAGCTTTTACGAGGTAAAATACTGGATTTCGGCCACGCTTGGCAGTTTGAAGGCGCTTGTGACCGGACAGGTCAGCATGAATGAGATGGGAGGCCCGGTTGCGATTGTCGGTATGATCGGCGAGGGATATGAGCAGAGCGTGTCGCTGGGATTTCTGGCGCTCTTTCTTCAGATGCTCTACATCACGATCTTTCTGTCGGCGAACCTTGGGGTGATGAACCTGCTTCCGATCCCTGCGCTTGACGGGGGACGCCTGCTGTTTCTGCTGCTTGAGGTGATTCGCGGGAAGCGCATCGACCCGGACAAGGAGGGGATGGTACACTTTGTCGGTCTGCTGCTGTTGTTTGCGCTGATGATTTTTGTTCTGTTTAACGATGTGAGAAGGATATTGTGATGAGAGGAGAACCAGATGACAAAGAAAGTAGCGATCGGCGACAGGGTAATCGGAGGAGGCAATCCGGTTCTGATCCAGTCGATGACAAATACAAAGACGGAGGATGTGGCGGCTACCGTGGCGCAGATCAACCGTCTGGATACGGCAGGCTGTGATATCATACGATGCGCGGTACCGACGATGGAGGCGGCAAAGGCGCTGGCCGGGATCAAAAAACAGATCCGGATCCCTCTGGTGGCGGATATTCATTTCGATTACCGGCTTGCGATCGCTGCGATCGAGAACGGGGCGGATAAGATTCGGATCAACCCGGGCAATATCGGCTCCGCCGAACGGGTACGCGCGGTCGTGGATGCGGCGCGGGAGCGCGGGATACCGATCCGCGTCGGCGTGAACAGCGGTTCTCTCGAAAAGGAGCTGGTGGAGCAGTATCACGGTGTAACGGCGGAAGGACTCGTGGAGAGCGCGCTGCGCCAGGTGAAACGGATTGAGGACATGGGATACGACAATCTTGTGATCAGTATCAAGTCCTCGGATGTGATGATGTGCGTGGAGGCGCATGAGCAGCTGGCCGCGCTGACGGATCATCCTCTGCATGTCGGAATCACAGAGGCAGGGACGCTGATCAGGGGAAATATCAAGTCTGCAATCGGACTCGGCCTGATTCTGCGTCAGGGCATCGGAGATACGATCCGCGTGTCGCTGACCGGGGATCCGCTTGAGGAGATCTCCTCGGCGAAGCTGATTCTGCGCACATTGGGACTCAGACAGGCGGGGATCGAGGTGATTTCCTGTCCGACCTGCGGCAGGACGCAGATTGATCTGATCGGGCTGGCGAACAGGGTCGAGGAGATGACGGCGGATATCCCGCTGGATATCAGGGTGGCCGTGATGGGCTGTGTCGTAAACGGCCCGGGCGAGGCAAAGGAAGCGGATATCGGCATTGCAGGCGGCATCGGCGAGGGACTTCTGATCAAAAAGGGTGAGATTTTAAAAAAAGTGCCGGAGGACGAGCTGCTGGATGCGCTGCGCGAGGAGCTGATTCACTGGGAGGAAGCGTAGATCAAGTATGACAAAGTTTTTTTTCGACGTGTTTCCGTCGCTGAAGCTGGATGACGGGATAAAAAAGCTGCTGTCCGTCGCGGAAGTGACAAAGGTGGCCATGAATCATGGGAAGGATCAGCTGCGCGTCTATATCACGAGCACCCGGCTGATTCATAAAAAAGAGATTTACCGGACCGAGCAGGCGATCTGCGATCAGATCTTTAAGGGCAGGCGCATGCAGGTGACGCTGATCGAAAAGTACCGGCTGTCGGATCAGTATACGCCGGAGAGTCTGATGGAGCTCTACCGGGACAGTATCTTAGAGGAGCTGCGTACATACAGTCTGATGGAGTACAATCTGCTGCGCACGGCACAGATGGAATTTCCGGCGAAAAGCCGTCTGCGGCTGACGCTTGAGAATACGATTATTGCACAGACGAAATCGGACGAGATCGTGGAATTTTTAGAAAAGGTGATCTGTGAGCGCTGCGGTCTTGATCTCTCCGTGGAGCTGGCCTATGAGGAGCCGAAGGAGAGCCGCCACAAAAAAGACAGCGATCTTCAGATCCAGTTTGAGATCCGCGGGATCATGGAGCGGATCAGCTTAAAAAATAACGGGGATGAGACCTCTTTTGACGAAGGGGAATACGGCGGAGCATCGGGACAGACGGACGGTCACGGCGCTGCTTTGGCGTCACCTTCGGACGGCGGACAGCGCGGCGGGAAAGCGCCGTCGGGCGGCAGGACGCAGGACAGCCGTTTTGCGGGCGCACAGAAAGGCGAAAAACAGGCGGCGGACAGCACGGCGGGAGGAAGAGCCAGAGGAGGAAGCCGCTTTGCGGGCGGACGGCGCGACGGAGGAGCATTTGCCGGACGGCGTGAAGGCGGCCGCAGATCTGAGGGCTTAAGGCGGTCGGACAACCCGGATGTGATCTACGGGCGCGATTTTGAGGAGGAGCCGATCACGATCGATAAGATCATGGGCGAGATGGGCGAGGTGGTCATCCGCTGTAAGGTGATGAACTTAGAGACGCGTGAGATTCGGAATGAAAAGACGATTGTCATTATGTCGGTGACGGATTTTACGGATTCGATCGTGATCAAGCTGTTTGTCCGGACGGATCAGATGGACGAGCTCACGGAGAGCGGTCTCACAAAAGGAGCGTTTCTTAAGGTAAAGGGTGTCACGACGATCGACAAATTTGACAGTGATCTGACGATCGGGTCGATTACGGGGATCCGGAAGATCCCGGATTTTACCTCCGTGCGCATGGACACCAGCGCAAAAAAACGCGTGGAGCTGCACTGCCATACGAAAATGAGCGATATGGACGGCGTATCCGAGGTGAAGGATCTCGTGAAGCGAGCCATGAAATGGGGACATAAGGCGCTTGCCGTCACGGACCACGGGGATGTGCAGGCGTTTCCGGACGCTGCCCATGCGCTCTCAAAGGATGACGATTTTAAAGTGATCTACGGGATGGAAGCATACCTGGTGGATGACTTAAAGGATATTGTGAGCCATGCGAAGGGGCAGGAGCTCACCGATACCTGCGTGGTGTTTGACCTTGAGACGACCGGATTTTCGCCGGAAAAAAACCGGATCATCGAGATCGGCGCGGTAAAAGTTGTGGACGGTGCGGTGACGGACCGGTTTTCGACGTTTGTAAATCCGGAGACGCCGATCCCGTTTCAGATTGAGGAGCTGACCTCGATCCGGGACGATATGGTGATGGACGCGCCGAAGATCGGGGAGATTCTGCCGCAGTTCATGGAATTCTGTAAAGATGCGGTTATGGTGGCGCACAACGCGGATTTTGACATGAGCTTTATCGCGGCAAACTGTAAGCGGGAGGGGCTGCCGTGCGACTATACCGTGATCGACACGGTGGCGCTCGCGCGTCTGCTTCTGCCAAACTTAAACCGGTTTAAGCTGGATACGGTGGCAAAGGCGCTCGGCGTTCTGCTGGACCATCACCACCGCGCGGTCGATGACGCGGCGTGTACGGCGCAGATTTTTATAAAGTTTCTAAAGATGTTAGAGGACAGAGGCGTGTCCACGCTTGACGGGATCAATCAGATGGGCGCATCATCCCCGGCGGCGATTCAGAAGATGCCGACCTACCATGCGATTCTCCTTGCGACAAATGACATCGGGCGCATCAATCTCTACCGCCTGGTGTCGATGTCCCATCTGAATTATTATCACAGCAGGCCGAGGATTCCCAAAAGCCAGCTCGTGCGCCACAGGGAGGGACTTCTGCTCGGGTCCGCCTGCGAGGCGGGAGAGCTCTACCGGGCCATTTTAAACGGCCGTCCGGAGGAAGAGATTATCCGGCTGGTAAAGTTCTACGACTACCTGGAGATTCAGCCGCTCGGAAATAACGCGTTTATGTTAAAAAGCGACAGGGAGCCGGTGAATTCGGAGGAGGAGATTCTTGACATCAACCGCCGGATCGTAAAGCTTGGGGAAACCTTTGACCGTCCGGTCGTCGCCACCTGCGACGTACATTTTCTGGATCCGGAGGATGAGGTATACCGCCGGATCATCATGGCGGGCAAGGGATTTAAGGATGCGGACGAGCAGGCGCCGCTGTTTCTCCGGACGACGGAGGAGATGTTAAAGGAATTCGAGTACCTGGGCAGTGAAAAGGCGGAGGAGGTCGTGATCACAAACCCGAACCGGATTGCCGATATGTGTGAGAAGATCTCGCCGGTGCGGCCCGACAAATGTCCGCCCGTGATAGAGAATTCCGATCAGATGCTGCGGGATATCTGTTATACAAAAGCGCGCAGTATGTACGGGGACGAGCTTCCGGTGATTGTGAAGGAGCGGCTGGACCGCGAGCTGAATTCGATCATTTCAAACGGTTACGCCGTGATGTATATCATCGCGCAGAAGCTGGTGTGGAAATCAAATGAGGACGGCTATCTTGTCGGTTCCCGCGGATCGGTCGGTTCGTCTTTTGCGGCGACGATGGCCGGGATCACGGAGGTCAATCCCTTACAGGCGCACTACCGCTGCACCTCCTGCCACTACAGCGATTTTGACTCGCCGGAGGTGAAGGCATTTTCCGGTCGGAGCGGCTGTGACATGCCGGATAAAATCTGCCCGGTCTGCGGACGGATGCTGGTGAAGGACGGGTTTGACATCCCGTTCGAGACATTCCTGGGCTTTAAAGGAAATAAGGAGCCGGATATCGACCTCAATTTTTCCGGGGAATATCAGAGTAAGGCGCACGCCTACTGCGAGGTGATCTTCGGGTACGGCCAGACCTTCCGCGCGGGCACGATCGGCACGCTGGCGGATAAGACTGCGTTCGGCTATATCAAAAAATATTATGAGGAACGCGGCATCCATAAACGTAATTGTGAGATTGACCGGATCGTGCAGGGCTGCGTGGGCGTGCGGAGAACCACGGGACAGCACCCGGGGGGAATCGTCGTGCTTCCGGTGGGGGAGGAGATTCACACCTTCACACCGGTACAGCATCCGGCAAACGATATGACGACGGCGACCGTGACGACGCATTTTGATTATCACTCCATCGACCACAATCTCTTAAAGCTTGATATTCTCGGGCACGATGATCCGACGATGATCCGTATGCTGCAGGATCTGACGGGCATCGATCCGACGACGATCCCGCTTGATGATGAGTCTGTGATGTCGCTGTTTAAAGATACGTCCGCACTCGGCGTGACGCCGGAGGAGATTCACGGCATCCCGCTCGGGTGCCTGGGGATCCCGGAATTCGGAACCGAGTTTGCCATGCAGATGGTCATCGACGCGAAGCCGCAGGAATTTTCCGATCTGGTCCGGATCTCGGGCCTTTCGCATGGGACGGACGTGTGGCTGGGCAATGCGCAGACGCTGATCGAGCAGGGCAAGGCCACGATCTCCACGGCGATCTGCACCCGCGACGATATCATGATTTATCTGATCCAGATGGGCTTAGACAGCGAGCAGTCCTTCACGATCATGGAATCCGTGCGAAAGGGAAAGGGGTTAAAAGAAGACTGGGAGAAGGAGATGCTCGCGCACGACGTGCCGGACTGGTATATCTGGTCGTGCAAAAAGATCAAGTATATGTTCCCGAAGGCGCACGCCGCGGCATATGTCATGATGGCCTGGCGGATCGCTTACTGCAAGGTATTTTACCCGCTGGCCTATTACGCGTCGTATTTTTCGATCCGCGCGACCGGTTTCGACTATGAGATCATGTGTCAGGGAAAGGAGCGCCTGGAGTATTTCTATAAGGACTACACGCGCAGGAAGGACGCGCTCTCGAAAAAGGAGCAGGATGTCTACCGCGATATGAAGATCGTGCAGGAGATGTATGCGAGAGGGTTTGAATTTACGCCGATCGATATTTACCGGGCGAAACCCGACCGTTTTCAGATCATCGACGGGAAGCTGATGCCGGCGCTCAATTCCATCGAGGGAATGGGAGATAACGCGGCGATTGCGGTTGCGGAGGCCGCCAGGGACGGGAAGTTTTTGTCAAAGGATGATTTCAGGCAGCGCACGAAGGCGACGAAGACCGTGATCGACCTGATGGGGGATCTCGGGCTGCTCGGGGATCTGCCGGAGTCGAATCAGCTCTCGCTGTTCGATTTTCACTAAAAAGTTCAGCCATGCGTTGCGAAATGGGTGAATCATGCCCGCATGAACAGCACATTTCGCGAAGCATAAGCGGAGCGCCCGTAAATGGGCAGGGTTAATCGCGGAGCGACGGGAAAGAACCATTGGCGCCCTTGCGAATGACGCGGGCTGAACGTTAACTTTTAACGAACAAAAAGCGGGACGCGGCAGCTGTGTGACAGCTGCCGCGTCCCGGTTTTCTCACAGGTGCAGGGATGGGACTGTCGCGCAGCAGAACGTCGTTTCCAAAGGAACGGTATTAATCCTCCGCGGCAATCCCCGGATCAAACGGCATCACTTTCGCCCCCGGGGTATTTTCGATATAATAGGCGTCGCCGTAGGTGTATTCGCGGAAGGTGACGAAGGAGGAGGAGGCGCAGAGATTCCGGTAATTTCCTTCCATAAGCACTTCAACGTCGCTTCCGTCCGTGTTCATCCGGCAGATTGCAGGGTGTTCACGGTCGCTTTTCTGGTAGTAAATATAGTCCCCGCAGAGATTGTACCAGTCGATGCGGTCTTTTGTCAGAAGAACCTTTTCTTCCGTTTCGAGATCGACCCTCGCCAGCTTATATCCGTTATCACAGTCGATAAACCATGCGGTGGATTCGTCTTCCGTGACGATGGGCATCCAGCAGTTGCCGCCGTAGATCATGCCGACGGCATCTTCATTCACGGTATCCATACGCCATATGTAGTGGTCAATGTCAGTGCCGTTGTGATAGATATACTGTCCGATCGCGCAGCAGGTAAAGATGGGGCTGTCGCTTACCTTCTGCCGTTCCTCGCCGTCGATTTTTACCTTGTATAGCGTGGTTGCGGTCTCCTTGTCGTAGTGCAGGTAATAGACGTAATTGCCGACCAGGGATGCGTAAAGGCAGGCATCGGTGTCAAGCACCAGCACGGATTCCCGTCCCTTTCCGCTGGTGCGGTCCATCCGGCAGAGACTGTTTGTGTTGATATTGAGGAAGGAAAATATACCGCCGCCCCCGACATTATTACGGACATAGTAAAGATAGTTTTCGTCCGCGTTGATATAGGAGACGATATCGTCCGAGAGCTTTGTGAGACTGCCGCCCGAAGCATTCATGGAGTAGAGCTTATCGCCGTCCGAGGGATTGGCAAAATAGATGATGCCGTCATACTCGCAGATCAGCCCTTCATTGTAGAGATTGCCGGGCGTGTTGCCGTTGACATAACCGTCGTTTTCTTTGGTTTTGTGTGAAAAATGATAGTAGATACCGCCTCCGATGGCAAGGAGCAGGATCAGGAGAAACAGTACGACTGGAATCAGCTTTTTCATAATGGTTATCCTTCTTTCCTCATTCATGTAAACTGTTATATGCTATTATAACATTTTTCTGTAATATCTTGCAAGGGTCTCTTGTCATTAGGATTTGAATGTACTATTATTATAAGTAAAAGTTCAGCCATGCCTGCATGAATGTGCTGAACGACAATTTTTTTGCGAAGAGGTCAGTTATGAAGGATTTACTGGAGTTGAGGGATGAGATTGACCGGATTGACCGGCAGATCACACGGCTTTATCAGGAGCGGATGGGAATCACCGCGGAGGTGGCGGAGTACAAGATACGGACAGGGAAGCCGGTGCTTGACAGAGAACGCGAACTCGCAAAGCTTGCCGCGCTCACGGAGCCGGTCGGCGACGGATTTGCGCGTCTTGCGGTCCGTGAACTGTTCGAGCAGATCATGTCTGTGAGCAGGAAGCGTCAGTACCAGCTGCTCGCGGAGCACGGGGCGGCTGAAAAGCCGGATTTTTCGGAGGTGGACGCGCCGGATTACAGGAACGCGCGGATTGTTTTTCAGGGAGTGGAGGGCGCGTATGCCCAGCTGGCGCTCCAGCAGTATTTCGGCGTGGATGCGGACAGCTATCACGTGGAGACCTGGCGCGATGCGATGGAGGCGATCACAAAGGGAGAGGCCGGTTATGCGGTGCTTCCGATCGAGAATTCTTCGGCCGGTATCGTATCGGAGAATTATGATCTTTTGGCGGAGTACGATCACTGCATCGTGGGCGAGCAGGTGCTTCCGGTCAGCCACGCGCTTTTGGGACTGCCGGATGCAGCGCTTTCGGATATCACGGACGTCTATTCCCACCCGCAGGCGCTGATGCAGTGCGCGAAGTATCTGGAGGAACACCGGGAGTGGGAGCGTCACAGCATGAGGAATACCGCAGGAGCGGCACAGAAGGTGAAAGAGGACGGGATGCGGCATAAGGCGGCGATTGCGAGCAGCTTAAATGCCGGAATTTACGGCCTTAAGATCTTAAAGGGAGGCATTCAGGACAATCAGACGAATGCCACCCGTTTTATCATTGTGACCGGACAGCATATCTATAAAAAGGATGCGAAAAAGACAAGCGTCTGTTTTGAGATCCGGCATGAGAGCGGCTCGCTGTACCACATGCTGTCGCATTTTATCTATAACGGGATCAACATGAACCACATCGAGTCGAGACCGGTGCCGGGCAGGGCCTGGGAATACCGCTTTTTTGTGGATTTTGAGGGAAATCTCGGCGATGCGGCCGTCCTGAATGCGCTGACGGGTCTAAAGGCGGAAAGTATCCGGTTTAAGATACTTGGAAGCTACTAGTACAACGAATAATAAGTAACGAACACCCTGACCTTTTCCGTTGTACCAGACAGAAGGGAGAGTTCACATGAAAAACAGAAAAAATCTGATCCTATACAGAGAGTTTAAAAACGGAGACTTGTTTTACGACATGACCTGGATCATGGAACATTATCAGAACAAAGCGCACAGCAGGGAGGATGTGGAAAGTCTTCTCTACAAGTGTCTCGGATCGCTTCTCGAGCTCGCCGCAAGCCACGGGTTTACGGGGAATCTCTGGCAGAATTATATCGCGTTTCTGCTGGTAAACCACGAGAACGCCTACAGCCGCGCCTGCGAGATCCGGGGGGCGGCGGAAGGTTCGATCAGCGAAATTGCGGCGCATGATTTCCGCATTCTGATGGAGTATTTTAACTTCGACCTCACGCTGCTCGGAAACTGCTTTGACGTGGACTGTATGCAGAGCATTCAGAACTACCGGGGAACACCGTGCGCCGGACGGGAATTTAACCGGCGGATCAGAGACCGGATCAAAGAGCTCGCCCTGCACTTAAAAGAGGCGAAGACCGTGGAGGCATTCGGCCATGCGGTCACGGAGTTTTACCGGGAATTCGGCGTCGGGCGGCTCGGACTGCACAAGGCGTTCCGCGTGGAGCATACGGATACCGGGGCGAAGATTATCCCGATCACCAATATCGCGCATGTGACGCTCGATGATCTCGTGGGGTATGATCTCGCAAAGAAAAAGCTCATCGACAACACGGAGGCTTTTGTGAGCGGGAAGGAGGCCAACAACTGCCTGCTATACGGGGATGCCGGAACCGGAAAATCCACCAGCATCAAGGCGATCGCCAATCAGTATTACGACAGAGGGCTGCGTCTGATTGAGGTATATAAACATCAATTCTGTGATTTGAACGATATCATTACGCAGATTAAGAACCGGAATTACCGGTTTATCATCTATATGGATGACCTTTCTTTTGAGGAATTCGAGACCGAATACAAATATTTAAAGGCGGTGATCGAGGGCGGACTTGAGCGAAAACCGGAAAATGTGCTGATCTATGCGACCTCGAACCGCAGGCATCTGATCCGCGAGAATTATTCCGACAAGGAGGAGACGAGGGAAGACATGCACACCTCGGATACGGTGCAGGAGAAGCTCTCGCTCTATGCGCGGTTCGGCGTTACGATCTATTACGGGGCTCCGGACAAAAAGGAATTCCAGAAGATTGTGACGGCACTTGCCGAACGATATCAGGTGAAGACGGACCCGGAGACGCTGCTTCTGGAGGCGAACCGCTGGGAGCTCTCCCACGGAGGACTGTCCGGAAGAACGGCGCAGCAGTTTATCAATTACCTGCTCGGACAGATGTGAGGGGAAGAACGAAAAACAGTATGTTCAAAAGAACGGAAAGAGGTAAGAGTGATGGCAGTACATACGTTTGCAGCGATTTATATCGGCTCCTATGAGGTGAGCTTAAAGATTTTTGAGATGCCGGAGAAGAAAAAAATGCGCGGAATTGACTATGTGCGCAGACGGATTGAGCTTGGCCGGGACGCCTATTCCAAAAACAGCATCGGCTATGAGCTGGTGGAATCCCTCTGCGACACGCTCCTGGAATTTACAAAAATCATGAAGGAATATCAGGTGGACGCCTGCGAGGCATATGCCTCCGCGGTGCTGCGCGACATTTCAAATGAATTGTTTATTTTAGAGCAGATCCGGCTGCGCACGGGACTTAACGTGCATGTTCTGAGCAATTCGGAACACCGGTTCGTCAGCTACCAGTCGGTTGCGGTGCGCGAGGAATTTGAGGAGATGATCAAAAAGAGTGCGGCGGTGGTGGATATCGGCGGCGCGGGTCTCCAGATCACGGTCTTTTCGGACGGAGACGTCGTCACCACGCAGCACCTCGGACTCGGCGCGATGCGGATGCGCGAGCAGCTCGAGTCAAAAAGCAGCAACCTCGCGCAGTATGAGCTTCAGATCGGGGAGATGGCGGCAAAGGAGCTTCAGACCTTCCGCAAGATCTATCTGAACGAGAGCAGTGTGGAGTACCTGATTGTGATGGGTGACTACACCTCGGAGCTTGTGCAGAGGATGGAGAAGAATCATGACAATAAAACCGTCGATATCCAGAAATTTATCCGCTACCTGGAAAAGCTTGCGCGCAAAAGCCTCGCGCAGATTTCCGAGGACATCGGACTGTCAAATGAGAGCGACGCGCTGATTGTGCCGTATATGATTATCTGCCAGTGCGTCGCACAGATGCTCGGGGCAAAATCGCTATGGGCGCCCGGGGTGATCATGGCGGACGGCATCGCCTGCGACTATGCGGGACGGCACAAGCAGAGCAGACAGGCGCATGATTTTGAGGCGGATATCCTCTCCGCGGCGAGAAGCCTTTCCAGGCGGTATATGAGCGATTCGCCGCATGTCGATACGCTTTCTGAGATCTCGGTTCTGATTTTTGACACGATGAAAAAGGAACACGGACTCGGAAGGCGGCAGCGCCTGCTGCTTAAGGTGGCGACGATTTTGCACGACTGCGGCAAATATATCAGCGTCGCAAACGCGGCGCAGTGTGCGTATGACATCATCCTCTCGTCGGAGATCATCGGGATGTCGCACCGGGAGCGTGAAATAGTCGCGAGCACCGTGCTCTACAATCGTCTTGCGCTTCCGGAATACCGGGAGGTGGCGGACCGGCTGGATCAGGAGAGCTATCTGACAGTGGCGAAGCTCTCGGCGATTCTGCGCGTGTCAAACGCGATCGACCAGAGCCACAAGCAGAAGTTTAAGAAAGTAAAAGCGCAGGTGCGCGGCCGGGATCTTCTGATCACGCTTGAGACCGAGGAGGATATCGCGCTGGAAAAGGCGCTTTTTGACGCAAAAACGGCGTATTTTGAACACGTATTCAGCATCAGGCCGCTGATTCGTGAGAAGAGAATATATAACAACTGACAGAAAGGATACGGAGGTAGCTGCTGTGGAAAAGAAAAAAGAGTTTCATCTCCCGGAATATTTTGAGAACCGGGAGCTTAGCTGGTTAAAGTTTAACGCCAGGGTACTAAATGAGGCGAGGGATAAAAGCATCCCGCTTTTGGAGCGTCTGAAATTCGTGAGCATCACATCCTCGAATCTGGATGAATTTTTTATGGTGCGCGTCGCTTCCTTAAAGGATATGGTCTATGCGGATTACCGCAAGCTGGATATCGCGGGAATGACGGCCACGGAGCAGCTGGCGGAGATTAACGTAAAGACACGTGAGCTGGTGGAAACGCAGTACAGTACGTACAACCGTTCGCTGGTCCCGCTTCTGGACGCAAACCATATCCACATCGTGGAGAAGTTTGAGGATCTGACCGAAAAGCAGAAGGACTATGTGGACCGCTACTTTGAGGAGAGCGTTTATCCGGTGTTAACCCCCATGGCGGTGGATGCGTCAAGACCGTTTCCGCTGATCCGCAATAAGACGTTAAACATCGCGGCCCTGCTCTCGCATAAGAATAAAAAATCCAACCGGGAGGTCGTCGAGTTTGCGACCGTGCAGGTGCCGGGAGGTCTGCCGCGGCTGGTGGAGATCCCGCCGGACGGGGAGGACGCGGATCTGCCGGAGGCAAAGTATTTTATCCTGCTTGAGCAGATTATCGAGAAAAATATCGACAAGCTGTTTTTAAGCTACCACGTGCTCTGTGCGCATCCGTACCGGATCATGAGAAACGCGGATCTCACGATCGACGAGGATGAGGCTGCGGACCTGTTAAAGGAGATTCAGAAGCAGTTAAAGAAGCGGCAGTGGGGCGAGGTGATCCGCCTTGAGGTGGAGTCGGCGATCGACAAAAAGCTGCTGCGCTTTTTAAAGGATGAGCTGAAGGTGGCGGAGGAGGATATCTTTAAGATCTCGGGCCCGCTCGACCTGACGTTTCTGATGAAGATGTACGGCCTGGCCGGCTGTGACCATCTGCGCTACCAGCCCTACACGCCGCAGCGTGTGCCTGGGATCGAACCGGGAGGAAATATTTTCGAGGCGATTCAGAAAGGCGATATTCTGCTGCACCATCCGTACCAGACATTTGACCCGGTCGTGAATTTTATACGTCAGGCGGCGTCGGATCCGGATGTGCTTGCCATCAAGCAGACGCTCTACCGCGTCAGCGGAAATTCGCCGATTATCGCCGCGCTCGCAAAAGCCGCGGAAAACGGCAAGCAGGTGTCCGTGCTCGTGGAGCTTAAGGCGCGGTTTGACGAGGAGAACAACATCGTCTGGGCCAAGAAGTTAGAGCAGGCGGGGTGTCACGTGATCTATGGCCTTGTGGGCTTAAAGACACACAGCAAGATCGCGCTTGTCGTGCGCCGCGAGGAAGAGGGAATCCGCCGTTATGTGCATCTCGGCACGGGAAATTATAACGATTCCACCGCAAAGCTCTACACGGACTGCGGGATCTTTACCTGCCACGAGGCGATCGGCGAGGATGCGACGGCCGTGTTTAACATGCTTTCCGGCTACTCGGAGCCGCTCAGCTGGAACGAGCTCTCCCTGGCGCCGATCTGGCTGCGCACGAAGTTCATGCGTTTAATCGAGCGCGAGATGAAGCATGCGAGAGAGGGAAAGCCGGCGCGGATCGTGGCGAAGATGAATTCGCTGTGCGACGAGGGGATCATCGCGGCGCTGTACGCGGCATCCGCGGCCGGGGTGAAGATTCAGCTGATCATCCGCGGCATCTGCTGTCTGAAGGTCGGAATCCCGGGGATCAGCGAGAATATCGAGGTGCGCTCCATCGTCGGCAATTTCCTGGAGCACAGCCGTATCTTTTTCTTCTTAAACGACGGCGACGAGGAGGTCTATATGGGAAGCGCGGACTGGATGCCCAGAAATCTCGACCGCCGCGTGGAGATCCTTTTCCCGGTGCTCGACGAGGGGATCAGGGAGCAGGTGAAGCACATCTTAAAGGTGGAGCTTCTGGACAATGTGAAGGCGCATGTCCTCATGCCGGACGGCTCCTACGAAAAGATCGACAAACGCGGAAAGACGCTGGTCAATTCCCAGGAGCAGTTCTGTGCGGAGGCCGGCGAGGCGCTTCCGAAGGAAGATAATGTTTACAGGGAGCGCGTCTTTATCCCCGCGGAACCCATAGAATAACTGCCTGCTTCCGGTATTTTCTGCAATGTGCTGCATGGGAGGGAAAAGGATGATACTGTTTACGGACCTGGACGGGACGCTCCTGTCGGACGATAAGACGATCTCGGAGGGAAACCGTCAGGCGGCCGCGGAGCTGTTCGCTGCGGGCGGGCGCCTGGTCTTAACAACCGGGCGAGCCGTCGAGAGCGTGACTTCTTTTGCACAGGAGCTTTCTTTAAAGGAGAGGGGAGGCTATATCGCGGCCTTTAACGGCGCACTGATCTATGACTGTGCGGCGGACCGCGTGATGGTGCGCCGTGAAGTGACGCCTGAGGTGATCCAGTACCTGTTTGACGAGGCAAAGGCGGCCGGAATCTATGCACAGACCTTCTGCGGCGGGAAGGTGCTTGCCGCGCGTTACGCGCCGGAGCTTGCGCGGTACTGCAGGCATAATCGGATGGAAGGCGTGGTGACGGACCATATTGCGGCGTACATAAAAGCGCATCCGGCCCGCGGCGCTGCGGCCGGACCGCAGAAGGTGATGCTGATCGCGCCGGGGGAAAGAGAGCGGCTGGTGCGTTTCCGCAGGGAGCATCTCGCGTGGGAGCAGGGAAGATGCAGCAGCGTCTTCTCCAGCCCGGAATATCTGGAGTACTGCCCGTGGGGTGTCGATAAGGGAAGCGCCGTCACATACCTGGGGCGTGTGATCGGGGAGGAGGATCCGGCGTGCAGAGAGACCGGCTGTCTGCCGCAGACTGCCGTTGCCGCTGTGTGCGGAAATGCCGGGGAGAAGGGAGATCAGCGGGAACCCGCCCGGACAGGCGGTGCGTCAGGCGGGCCGCGTCAGACTGCCGGCGCCGCTGTGTGCGGGAAAGCCGCGGTGAAGGGAGATCGGCGCGAATCCGCCCGGACAGGCGGCGCGTCAGGCGGGCCGCTTACCGTGGCGGTGGGAGATGAGGAAAATGATCTGCCGATGATCCGGGCCGCGCAGATCGGCGTCGCCATGCGAAACGGGACGCCGGAGGTCAGATCGGCGGCGGATTATGTGACAAAAGCAGATCACAACCACGACGGTGTCGCGGAGGTGATCCGGCGGTTCGGAGGCGCTGGCCGGCTGTAAAAGTGCCGGTCAGCGCCTTCGAACCGTGTGTGACAGAGGCGGATCCGGCTTATTTTTGTCCGGCTTTTTCGGTGAGCGCGTCCAGCACGGAGGCGGGAATGCGCAGATTTCCTTTTCCGACGCCGAGCCGGATCGCGGGCTTTGTCGTGCCGTGGAAGTCGGATCCCCCGCTGATCAGCAGATGATTTCTGACGGCGAGATCCTTTATCAGCCGCTCATCGTCCGGCGTGTAGGTGGAGTAGAGTGCCTCGATGCCGTCTAATCCGGCGGTTTTCATATCGTCGATCAGCTGCTGGATCTGAGCGGGATTCATGTGGTAGAGCATCGGATGTGCCAGGATCGCGATCCCGCCGGCCTCATGGATCAGATGTACCGCTTCCATCGGCGAGATTTTAAACCGGCCGACATAGCAGCAGCATCCGTCGCCGATGTATTTCTCGAAGGCTTCCCGGACGCTGGTCAGCTGACCGTGCGAAAACAGAAAGCGCGCGATGTTGGCGCGTGTGATCACGCTGTCCGGGTTTTCAGCCCTCAGCGCTTCCATTGTGATGGAAAAACCCCTGCCGCGCAGCGCTTCCAGCATTTTTTCGTTCCGGTTATCGCGGCAGTCGCGGAATTCCTTCGTCTTTGCCGCAAGTTTCGGATTGTCCGGATCGATGAAGAGTCCCACGACGTGAATTTCCCGCGTCTGTTCGTTTTCGGACGGGATGGCATATTCCGTGGAGAGCTCGATGCCGGGCACGAGCGTGATGCCGGCTTCTTTGGCAGCGGCCGCGGCGGCTGCGATCCCGGCGGTCGTATCGTGGTCGGTCAGCGCAAACGCGCAGAGTCCGGCTTCTTTTGCGGCGGCGACGAGCTCTTCGGGGGTGAAGGTGCCGTCGGATTCGGTTGAATGTACGTGTAGATCTACATATGTCTGTTTCATGCTTCTCCTCATTTCTGTCAGTCATTTTCGATTCATTCGTTCAGAACGTAATTATGATAACCCGGTTTTGCGGAATTGTCAAAGCAAATCCTGCGGCGCTTTGGCGGGCGTAGTGATGTCAGTGTCTGGTGGGCGGATGTCAGCGTTCCGACAGACAAATGCCAGCATTTTGACAGCCGGCAATGCACACTAGCGGCAAAAAACGTGGTTTCCGGAAAACGCGAAGATGTCATAAAAATGCAAGAACTGATCGGAATAATAGAAGACGTACCTCCCGAAAAACTGTTAAAATAAACGGAGTGAAAGGAAGGTATCGTATCATGAGAATCGAAAAATTAAAGGTAAATCATATCACAAATCCGGTCGGATTTGCGATGGGGCAGCCGGTCTTTTCCTACGTGGCTGCGGAGAGCACCGGAAAGCGGCAGAAGACTGCGGAAATTCGTGTGTCACGCAATGAGGATCTTTCGGATCCGGTCTTTGACAGCGGCATGACGGCGGAGGTAAACGGTCTCGCGTACCGTCTGCCAGAGGAGGTTAAGCTTTTGCCGGCGACGCGGTATTACTGGGACGTGACGGTGCAGGCGGATGACGGTGACAGTGCACGGAGTGCGGCGGCATATTTTGAGACGCCTGCGGAGGTAAACGGTCTGTCCGGGGAGTTTATCGCCTGCGCGGCGAACGAGCCGGATGTCGTGAGCTTTTTCACGCGGATTGCGGTAACCGGAAGGGTGGTGCGGGCGCGCGCATACGCGACGGCGCTCGGCATATTCGAACTGCGGATCGGCGGAAAGAAGGCCGGGGAGGAGTACCTTACACCGTACAGCAATGATTATGACTCCTGGCAGCAGGTGATGACATTTGACGTGACGGATCTGCTGGCCGGGGGAGAGCAGGAGCTGGAAATGATCGTGGCGCCGGGCTGGTACAGCGGTGTGTTCGGTTTTCAGGGAAAGAATAAGATCTACGGGGAGAAAAAGGCGGCGTTTTTACACCTGGAACTCATCTTTGAGGACGGGCGTGCGGAGACGGTGACGACGGATGCGTCCTGGAAGGCGCGCCAGACAAAGATCCGTTATGCGGAGATTTACCACGGGGAAGTGTACGACGCCTCATACCAGGCGGATGAGGCGTACGGCGTGGAGATTCTTTCTTATAAAAAAGAAAAACTCTCGGCGCGGCGCAGTCTGCCGGTCGTGATCAAAGAGACGATACGGCCGAAGCGGATCCTGCACACGCCCGCAGGCGAGACGGTGCTTGATATGGGCCAGAATATGGTCGGATGGGTTTCGTTTACCTGCCGGGAGGCGGCCGGGACGAAACTATACATACAGTACGGCGAGGTACTGCAGAACGGGAATTTCTACCGGGAAAATCTGAGACAGGCGAAGGCGGAATTTACCTATATCGCGGACGGAAACGAGTGCGTCGTGCGCCCGCATCTGACCTACTACGGATTCCGCTATGCGAAACTTGAGGGCTTTACCGGTGAGCCGGCGCTTTCGGATTTTACCGGCGAGGTGATCTATTCGGACATGGAGCAGACGGGTTTTATCGAGACGTCGAATCCGCTGGTGAACCGGCTGTTTTTAAACGCGCTTTGGGGGCAGAAGGGCAATTTTGTCGACGTTCCGTCAGATTGTCCGCAGCGCGATGAGCGGATGGGATGGACCGGGGACGCGCAGGTCTTTTCCGGCACGGCGGCGTTTAACATGGAAGTCTTTCCGTTTTATTCCAAATACGGCTATGACATGTTAAAGGAGCAGGAAAAATATGACGGCTGTGTCCCGATGGTGATTCCGTCGTTTCACATGGGGCCGGGCGGCTCGGCGGCCTGGGCGGACGCGGCCACGGTGATTCCCTGGAACACCTATGTGTTCAGCGGCGATGCGGAGATTTTACGGCAGCAGTATCCGTCAATGAAGCTGTGGATCGACTATATCCACCGGCAGGACGAGGAAAACGGCGGGCGCGGGCTCTGGCAGACCGGTTTCCATTTCGGGGACTGGCTGGCCTTAGACAACAGCGATCCGCGGCTTCCGACCGGAGCGACCGACCCGTATTACGTCGCATCCGCTTACTATTATCTGTCGGCGATGCTGACCGCGAAGGCTGCGGCTGTGCTTGGAAAGACGGACGACGCGGTTTATTATGAGAAGATGGCGCAGAAGGTGCGCGGCGCGATCCGGGACGAGTATTTCACACCAAACGGCAGACTTGCAATCGGCACGCAGACCGCGTATGTGATCGCGCTGGCGTTCGGGTTTGTGCCGGATGAGCACAAAGCGCGTGTGGCGGAGGATCTGTGCGCGAAGATCAAAAAGGACGGCGGAAAGCTGATGACCGGCTTTGTCGGAACTCCTTACATCTGTAAAGTGCTCTCGGAATGCGGATACAATGAACTGGCGTATCAGCTTCTGCTAAACGAGGACTGTCCGGGCTGGCTCTACCCGGTGCGTATGGGCGCAACGACGATCTGGGAGCGCTGGAATTCGATTCTGCCGGATGGCACGATCAACCCGGAGGGCATGAATTCGCTGAACCATTATTCCTACGGCGCGATCGTGGAGTGGATGTACCGCTATATCGGCGGGATCAGTCCCGTGGAGGATCTGCCCGGATTTGCGCGGATCCTGTGGAAACCGATGCCGGATTACCGGATGTCCGGGGCGAAGGTGCGGTATGACTCCCCGCTCGGGCTTTATGAGAGCAGCTATAAAATCGGGGAGGGCACGCTTGAATTAACGCTGACCGTGCCTTTTGGCGGAAGCGCGCATGCGCTGCTTCCCGACGCGCCGGCGGACGGGATCACGGTAAACGGGAAACCGGTATTCGGCGTGAGTATGGAAGAGGGCTGCGCGGCATTTGAGCTTGACGCCGGCACATACGTCTTCCGCTATCGGCCCGTAAAGCCTTACAACCGCTGCTACAGCGCGCAGATGACGGTGGGAGAGCTTTTTGCCGACGAGGCGGTCTGGAAGGAACTGACCGCTGCGGAGCCGAAGCTTGCACGTCTTCCGATGGCGCGGGTGGAGAATGTGCCGCTGGCCGCACTGGCGCAGGAGCAGATGATTCCGGTGACAGAGGAGGATGTCGCGCGTCTTCATGAGCTGCTTTGCGCACATCCGATCCTGCCGGATCAGGTTCCGGAGATGATCATGGATCTGTAAATAAGACGCGCCGGTCAGAGCGTTTCGATGCGGTCTGCAATCCGCGCTGCGAGATGGCGGTTGTGTGTGATCATAAGAACGCCCGACGACTGTTTTTTTGCTTCCGCGAGGATGACATTCCAGATCTGCGCCTGTGTGATCACGTCGAGCATGGCGCTGATCTCATCGCAGATCAGGTAGTCCGCGCCGCGGGTGAGCGCCCGCGCCACGCAGAAGCGCTGTAATTCACCCCCGGACAATTCCGCGGGGAAACGCGAAAGCCAGGCGTGTTCGATGCCGAGGGCATCAAGAAGCTCATCCCGCACCGGACCGCCCTCCGCGAGCGTGCGTCCGAGTCTCCAGCGGGGATTGACAGCGGTCTCGGGGTGCTGGCAGATAAACCGGACAGGGCAGACGCCCGCTTCCGGCAGGGGATGCCCGTCCAGCAGAATCCGCCCCCGGGCCGGCGTCCGCCAGCCGGCGAGAAGCATGGCGAGCGTCGTTTTTCCGGAACCGCTCGGGGCGAGGAGCGCGACGCGTTCCCCGCGCTCTATGCGAAAAGAGTAGTGTTCCAGAATCCATGGCCCTTTTCTGTCGTAGCGGAAAAAAATATCGTTTGCTTCAAGCGCCATAATAACACCTCACTTCGCCGCCGCGGACATATCGAACCGGCGGCATTTCTTTTTCACATTGTTTTGTTCTAGATGGACAGCGCGGCGCAAACAGGCAGCCATGCGGCAGGCTGTCCGCCCCGGGCTGAAAACCCGCGATCGGGGTAAAGCCGTTCTGCGGCAGCGCACGCCAGAGAGCCTTTGAATACGGATGGCGCAGCGCGTCCGGCCCCTGCGCAAAATCAGAGGCAGGCGCCGTCTCCACGGTGGTTCCGGCATAAAATACGGCAATCCGGTCGGCAAAGGCAAACGCCAGGTCGATGTCGTGTGTGATGAGAAGAACGGCACGTCCCTGATCCGTCAGTTCCCGGAATGCGGTCAGCGCTTCGACCGCCTGATCCGTGCTCATTCCCGGGGTCGGCTCGTCTGCGATGATGAGCGACGCGTCCGTGAGCAGGGCGGTGGATAGGAGAACGCGTCTTGCCATGCCGCCAGAGAGCTCAAACGGATAGAGACGCTCTGTGTGCTCCGGCAGGCCCAGACGGGAAAACAGCTCTCTGCGCCGTCTGATCGGGCGCGGTTTTTTATGGCCGTCCGCCTGGGCGCCGATCTTCATCAGAGGATCGAAGTAAGTGACGGACTGCGGCACGAGAGCGATTTCGGTTCCGCGCAGTTGCTTTTGCCGGCAGGCGGTCAGTTCTTCCCCTTTATAATGCAGATGGCCGTGCACTGTGGCATTGTCCGGCAGGATACCTAAGATCGCGGATGCCAAAAGGCTTTTCCCGGAGCCGGAGGAGCCGGCGACCGCGACGATCTCGCCCGGGAATACCGTCAGATGCAGATCCCGGATGACGCACAGATCGGTCTGTGTCATGCCGTGATCATACATGCGGAAAGAGACGGAGAGATCGTGAATTTCCAGCAGTGAGTCTGAGTTCTGTTCCATAGAAGCCTCCTGGTTGTAATATACAGTCATTCCTGTGCGTGAACAGGGTCAAGGATCCGCTGCAGGCAGTCCCCCGTCCGGTCGATGAAAAGAACGATTGCGACAAGCGTGAGACCGGGCAGTACCGCAGGCCACCACATCCCCGCGGAGAGATAGCGCATACTCTCGGAGAGGATGATGCCGATGGAGGGCTGTTCGGGCGCAAGGCCGAATCCCAGGAAAGATACAGATGCTTCGTGCAGGATCGCGTGCGGCAGCATCAGAACCAGTCCCACAAAAAACTGGGGGAGCAGATGGGGCAGCATATGCCGGCTCAGAATCCAGGCGCCGGATCTGCCGAGCCTGCGGGAAACCATGATATATGGCTGCGAGCGAAGCTGCAGAACCTCGGCCCGGATCAGGCGCGCCAGGCTGCACCAGTGCGTGGCGGCGATGCCGGCGAAAAGCCCCGGCAGGCCGCGTCCGAGCGCAAACGAGATCAGGATCACGAGAATCGTATGCGGGATGCCCATCACAAGGTCGGTCAGCCAGCCGACAAGGGCGTCGGCCAGAGAGGAACCGGAGGCTGCGGCGATGCCGGCGCACACGGCAATCACCGCGCTGACCGCCGAGGCAAGAAAGCCGATCGTCAGGCTGACCGACAGGCCTTTTAAGGTGCGCATCAAAAGATCGCGTCCCAGCGCGTCGGTTCCGAAGGGATGCGCGAAGGAGGGCGGCAGCCCGGCATTCTGAAAGCTGCCGGCAACGGCGGTCTCCGGGATCAGAAGGCCCGGGACATAAATCAGGATCAGCGCGGCTGCTATCAGAATCGCGGAGACAGACAGCGCGGCGCGGCGATGCATTCGTTTCATTCGGATACCTCCCGGATCTGCGGGTCGACGATCCCGTATAACAGATTTGCGGTCATATTTCCGACACTGACAAAAAGAGCGGAGCAGAGCGTCACACCAAGGAGCAGCGGCACGTCGGAATTTAAACCGGCTGCGGATACCGCGCTGCCGAGACCGGGATAGCTGAACACATTTTCCGCGATGACGGACCCTCCGAAAAGCTCCGAAAAGGACGTAAACTGCAGGGTCAGCGCCGGGAGCAGGATATTGCGCAGCCCGTGCCGAAAGAGAATGCGGGAGCGGCCTTCGCCCCTTGCCCGCGCGAACAGCACATAGTCGCTGTCCAGCACGACGCAAAGCTTCTGGCGCGTGTGAAGGGCGATGTTCGGGCAGGACATCAGGCTTAAGGTGACGGCGGGCAGGATCAGATGATACAGCCGCTGGCCGATGGTGGTCTGTTCGCGCAGCACGCCGATCGGCGCGGAAAAACCGATCGGAAACCAGCCGAGCCACACGGAAAACACCAGAAGAAACAGCAGGCCCAGCCAGAAGGTCGGAAGCGAGGCAAGCAGATAGCACAGCTTTTTTAATAGACGGTCCGGCCATCTGTCCCGGTACATGCCCATGAGGCATCCGAGCGCAAATCCGGTCAGGCCGGACAGGATCCAGGCAGAACACATCAGCGCCAGCGAATTGACAAACCGCTCGCCGATGATATCCGCCACCGGCCTGCGGTACAGGGAGGATTCGCCGAGATTGCCGCGCATGATCTCGGAAAGCCAGTTCAGATAGCGTTCCACGGGCGGATCGTTCACACCCCAGTAGTCCTCGATCTGAGCGCGCTGTTCCGGGGAAACGGCGGTTTTCAGCCCGTTGATATACTGCTGCACCGGATCGACGGGCGACGCGGTGACGAGCGCAAAGGAAAGGATGCTCACGGCCGCAAGAAGAGAAACCGTCCGGAGCGCACAGGTAAACAAAGGAAAATGTTTTTTGTCTCGGTTCATTCATAATCTCCATTCCGGAGCGTTTATGCGACGGGGCGATACATATCTGTGTTTGCCGACAGGGCTTCTTTGTGACGCTCCGGCACAAATAGCCGTGTGAAACATCAGCTGTCAAGCCGATTTTTCACAGGAATTCTCCGTCTGTGTCAGTGACCCGGATGGTTCAAATGGCATCGCCGGTTATTCCCATCGCCAGTCCTGAAGATTCTGGATCAGCGGCAGCCCGTGCCCGTGGCCGTGCACCGGCTGTTCCCCGATGGAAAGACCGTCGCGGACATAGGTGACGTGGTCTAAGTTGACGATCCAGATCCAGGGGCATTCTCCGCGCATGGAAGTGCCCGTCGTGCCGTCCCACTGCACCTTTTGCCAGTATTCATTTGCCTCCTCAACGGTGAGCGCTCCCATGGCGGCCGTTAAATATTCGTCGGTCACCTCGCTCTGATAGCCTTCCGGATTGTAAAAATCGTCGAGAAACGCACCTTCGGAGCGGTAGAGATAATAGGTTTCATTCGGGATGGCGGAACCCCAGCCCATGACAACGGCATCGGAGAACATGCGCTTTGTAATCTCATCCCAGCTTACGCCCTCTGTGGTGATCCTGATGCCGATTCCGGATACCTGCTCCGCGGCGGCCATGGCGACGGCCTGCCGCACCGAATCGCCGGAGGGATAGATGCAGGTAAATTCCGCCTTAAGCCCGTCTTTTTCCACGATCCCGTCGCCGTCCGTGTCGCTCCATCCGGCGTCTCTGAGCAGTTGTTCTGCATATTCGATATCTGTCTGTATCACGGTGTCCGGATTGCTCCAGGGCATACCGTCATTTTCCGAGTAGGCGGGCCTGCCGAACCCGTTTAACACCGTATCCGCGATCTGCTGCCGGTCGATCGCGTAAGCGACGGCCTGCCGGATTTCCGGGCGGCAGGTGACATTGTTTCCGATCGGCGCGCCGTCCGGTGTCGTCTGCCCCGTATCGGGCAGCAGGGGGAGCGTGAATCCGCGGTTGTCGGCAGAGGGAAGCGCCTCGACATGATAGCCGTCCGCCTCCGTCTTCCCAAGTGTTGCGGTGGAATACGCGACGTCGACCTGGCCTGCAAGTACGGCTGCGAGCGCGGCATCCTCGGACATAAAGACTACGGTCACGTCCCGGATGGCGGGTGCGCCCCCGTAATAATCTTCGTTGGCGGTAAAGAGAATCTGCTCCTGCGGATCCCAGCCGACGAAACGGTACGGGCCGGAACCGATCGGATTCGTGCCGTAATCCTCACCGTAAGCGTGTTCGGGGACGATGCCGACCGAGGCGAGCGTGTTGAGGAAAATCGAGGTGGGGCGGGAAAGAGTGATGACAACCGTAGTATCATCTTCCGCGACGGCATGCTCCATGTAGGTCAGGTCAACGGAGCCCTGCGCCGCTTTGGCCGTCTCCAGGGTAAAGGCGACGTCGGAAGCGGTGACTTTCTCCCCGTCCGTAAAAAAAGCGTCGTCCCGAAGGGTAAACGTCCAGGTCAGTCCGTCGTCGGAGAGCGTATAGCCGGTGGCGAGGTCAGGTTCAAAGGACAGGTCAGAGGTGTAGGTCACCAGCGTGCTCTGAACGATCGGCGCGTTGCCGTGTCCCCAGCCTTTGGTGGGATCGAGTGTCTCGGGTTCGGAGCCGATGGCGATTACCACGCTGTCCCGGCTGCCGGACGGATCGGAGCCGGATGACTGCGGATTTTCGGGACTGCCGGACGGATCGGAGCCGGATGACTGCGGAGCGGCGGAGCTGCCTGCCGTGCTGCCGGTTCCGCAGCCTGCGGCGAAGAGAACAGCCGCTGCCAAAAGCAGGGGGGAGAGTTTTTTTGTATTCATGGCGGATTCCTTTCTTAATATAGAAAGAAAGGCACACAGATCCTTTTCTCTAAGGAAATGTGTGCCTTCCTGGCATACGGTTTCATGGTATGATGTTGGGGTCAGAAGCATCTGACCCCATGATGCCTTCGGATTTCTGCGTGTTTTTACACTCCCGAAATCCGAAAAACATTCGAAATCCGCTCATTTTCCTATGGAAAATAGCTGCTTTCTCATGTTTGGCGGGCCACAAAGTCATGCTGTTTCACGCAGGCGTGAAACACATGACCTTATGACCCTGGCATCATGGTATTGATTGTGAATGATCAGCGCGCAAAGACACCGGTCTGTTTTTCTGATAAAATGGCGGATGCTTCTGCACCCGAAAAGACAGCTTCCTGCCGCCCTCAAAATAGTACACAATATCCCGGAAAAAATCAAGACCAGAAAACCGGATTTTTCAGAAATGTGTCATTTTCTGCAGTTCTTCGATCACACCCTTCACCAGACGGCCGAGATTTAAATCCTCGACGCCGACTACAATGTTGTCACAGTGGTTGACCGGGATAAAAAGCCGCTTTGCGGGACTTTGTGCCACGGCGGCTGCCATGAGGGGCGTGATCTCGCCGAGCAGCGCGTCGGCGATCACGATGCCGATGGGGCCGATGATTACATCAGCGCGCCGGCAGTTGACGACAACGGCGTTTTCGCCGGTCGCCCCGCGGTCCGCTCCGGCCTTTAACATGGCGGTGGTCGCCACGGTATTCGTACCGACTGCCGTGATGTCCGCATCGGGCAGATTTTTTCTGACGGAAGCGACAAGCTGTTTTCCGATACCGCCTCCCTGTGCGTCGATAATCAGTATGTTCATGTGTGTCTCCTTTGTGTCTGCAGGGGTAGTATAACACAGCAGAGTGAGTATTTCCAGCCGGTTTTGAAGTTTCCGAATTACGATTAAAAAAAGAGGTGGAGAAATGCCAGAATCTGTGATATCATAACCGACGATACTGTATATGGGCTGCAGAAGGAAACAGGGAGAGCGTGCGTCAGAGAGGAGGGTACATATGAGAACAAAGGAGCGCATCTTAAAGGCAGTATATCTGGCGTGTGTGTGCGGTGTGGTTTTATCCGGCTGTGCAGACAGAAGCGGAGGAACAGAGGGAAGCCGGATGGCGGCTGACGGTGCGGGAGACGAGGGAAATCAGGGAACGGGATCCGGTCATCCGGGGCAGAAGAGCGGTCAGCCGGAGACGAACAGCCAGCCGGAGACGGAAAACGTTCAGTCGGAGACAAACAGCCAGCCGGAGACAAAGACCAGTCAGACGGAGACGGGATCCGCGGCGCAGAAAACGGGAGAACAATTGCAGCAGGAGCCACGGATCGTGGAGGAGGACTGGTCGGATTATTTTGACGGGTTAAACGGAACGGCGGTTCTCTATGATCCATCGGAACAAATCTATGCGGTATACAACAGAGAAGCGGCGCAGACGAGACGGTCACCCTGTTCCACCTTCAAAATCATCTCCTCCATGGCGGCGCTTGAGTACGGGGTGATCGACACGGCGGATTCCGTCCGTGCGTGGAGCGGGGAATGGTTCTGGAATGAGGACTGGAACAGGGATATTGGGTTTGAGGACGCTTTTCGCACCTCCTGTGTCTGGTATTTCAGGGAGGTGATCGATGAGATTGGCCGGGAACGGATGCAGGCGCAGCTGGATGCGCTTTCCTACGGAAACCGTGACCAGAGCGACTGGGAGGGGCGGCTGAATACGAACAACGGCAACCGGGCGCTGACGGGATTCTGGCTTGAGTCGTCTCTTCTGATTTCTCCGATGGAACAGACTGAGGTGATGAGCCGTATCTTCGGGGAGGGATCGGTTTGCTCCGGGGATACGCAGAATACGTTAAAACAGGTCATGCTGACCCCGACGGAAGAAGGGACATGCCCCGTTTACGGAAAGACGGGAATGGGAATGACGGACGGCATCACCGTTGACGCCTGGTTTACAGGATTTGCGGACAGAGAGAAGGGCCCGGTCTGTTTCTGTGTCTGGCTTGGACGGACGGAAGGCAGGGATGTGAAAAGTTCAGACGCGAAGGAGATCGCGATCCGGCTGGTGACGGATTACGAATAACCGTTTCTTTTAAACGTTCAGCCCGCGCCATTCGCAAGGGCGCCAATGGCGCTTTCACGTTGCTTCGCGATTAACCTTGCGCATAAACGGGCGCTGCGCTCATGCTTCGCGAAATGAGCTCATTCATGCGGGCATGATTCGCCCGTTTTGCGAAGCATGGCTGAACTTCTAATATAGAAAACAGTAGGAAAAGCGCATTTTTTATGATATGATTGCAGTAAGACATCTGACAGCAGGAATGGAGGAAGCAGAGATGAAATTAGAATGTGGCAGCAGCAGGAAAGGCGATGTGGCAGAGGCATTGAGGAATATTACGGAGCCTGCGGCGTTGTTTTTTTCTGTTGCGAAGGAGGAGATGCTTGAGCGCACGGCCAGGGAAATTGAGCGGATCTTTCCGGGTGTCGCGTCGATCGGAGGAGTCGGACAGGCATACCTGGACAAGAAGTTTTTTGACGAGGGCGTTACCGTGATTGCGATGAAAGAGAGCATCCGGGTTGTGGCGGACGTTTTGGAGCAGGCATCCGTCATGCCGATCAAATATATCAGAAGGCTTGAGAATGCCATAAAGACAGTGGGAGGCGAGCGGGGGAAAACAGCCTGCTTCGACATCTGTTCGGCAGGCGCGGACGTCCGGGCCGTGACGACGCTCTCGGATTATCTCTGTCGCCGGGGATATGACCTTGCGGGCGGCACGAGTAACTCGGAGGCAGTGGCCTGTAACGGAAAGGTCTATAAGGATGCCTGCGCGTTTTTCATCTTTAAAAATCTAAAAGGGAAAATTAAATCATATAAAGAAAACATATACGTACATTCGAAGGAGAACGAAAAACAGTTCATGGTGACGGAGGCGAATCCGAAGGAGTACAAAATCCGCACGCTCGAGAATATATCCGCCGAGAAAGTATATACGTCCGAGCTGGGAATCAGCAGGGATAAGATCACGACGCAGACCTTCCGGAATCCGTTTGGGCATGTCTGTAATTCCGATACATATATCGTTTCCATCAAGGGTGTGGAGGCGGACGGGAGCATCACGACCTTCCGCCCTGCAAACAAGATGGACTTTCTGACCATACTGAGCATGGGCGACTACCGCGAGGTGGTGCAGGATACGATTTCGAGGATGCAACATGACCTTGGCAGCATATCGGCAGTGCTTTCCGTCAACTGCCTGTTCCGGTACATTATGTTCAGCGACGAACACTACTGGGACAGCTACCTGGCGGAGATGAGCCGGAGCTTTTCACACGCGGGCATGGTTGGCGTCGGAGAACATTACAATACGCAGTTTGTCAATCAGACAATGTGCTGTCTGGCATTTGAGTAGGGGGAAGAAGAGTTGTTTAGATTATTTGGGAACGCGGGAAAGGACGATTTATTAACGGAGTCCGGATCTGCCATGTCGGTGAAGAAGCAGACGGATTTTGACAGGCATCCTTTGGATTACGCGCTGGAGAGCGCATACCGGATTGTGAATGAGCTGGCGGAGGATGTGTTTCTGACGACACAGAAAATGCGTTATGCGACGGAACAGCTCTCGGGACTGAAAGACGAGATGGTGGGACCGCAGGGGGAAGTGAGCGCGCTGGATGAAGGATTTTTGGATATTACGACCGCGGCGGAGCATTTTAACGATGTGGAGGCCCAGATCGAGGCGTCCGTCTCGGAGGCGCAAAAGCAGATGGAGCAGATGAAACGGGATTCCAATTCTCTGCAGGATAATTTTAAAAATATGTCAAAAACGTTTGATCTGCTTCAGGGCACGCTTGATAAAATCAGGGACAGTCTGGCGGGGATCAAGGAGGTCGCCGATCAGACCAATCTTCTGGCGCTCAACGCAAGCATTGAGGCGGCGAGAGCCGGAGAACAGGGAAGGGGCTTTGCGGTTGTCGCGGAGGAGGTCGGCAAGCTCGCAAAGATGAGCCGCAACATGGTGGAGGATATTCGGGGGAGCATTGTGGAGGTAGAGCTTCAGAGCACGGATTTAAATAAGTTTATCCAGGCATCCGACGAAGCGATGGTCTGCAATCTAAGAAGCATAGAAGAGACAGGCAGATATTTTGACGAGGTGAAAAAAAGCGCCGCCAGTACAGTGGAGGTTCGGGAGGCGATTGAAGGAGCGGTGGAGAGAAACCGCGCGTACGTAAAGACGGTTCAGGATTCTCTTGCCGGCACCGCCAGTATTTACAGTGATATTATTGACAGGATGGATATCGACGACAGCAGAAAAGGCGTGCTGATCGAGTCGTTTGAAAATATTATTGAGCAGGCGATTGCCATGGTAAAGGAGCTGCCCTGATGTTGTTTTAGGGCAGTATTATTGTGCCGGGGGCATCGCGGCGGAGTGATTGCGCGAAAGCCCTGCCGGAGTCAGGAAAATGAGATTGTGCCGCAGTCCGTTTCGGGAGAACAGAAAATCCGGTGACCGGAGAGGACGGATGCGCGACGTGACTGCGGCTGTCATGGCGGAGATTTATGTGTGGAGGGAGCAGTGACAGCGATGGAGCGAAAAAGACGAAAAGCAGCAGGGATCATCTGCAGCCTTTTTTGTGTTCTGGCGATCAGTATCTGTGCCTGCGGAAACGCAGGAGAGAGAGCTTCGTCCGGAATGACAGGAGCCGGGCCCGGGGAGGAAGGCGGAACTGTATCCGGGGAGGAAGGCGGAAGCGCATCCGGGGAGGAAGGCGGAAGCGCATCCGGGGAGGAAAGCGGAAGCGCATCCAGGGAGGAAGGCGGAACCGCATCCGGGGAGGAAAGCGGAAGCGCATCCGGGGAGGAAGGCGGAACTGTATCCGGCGAGGCAGGCGGGATGACGGGGGAGGATGAGACTGCATCGCCAGACGGTGCGGCCGGTCACATGGAGGTCACCTTTCTTGACGTCGGACAGGGGAATGCCGTGCTGGTGGAATGCGACGGCCTGTATCTTCTGGTGGACGGCGGGGACAGAGAGTATTCTTCGTTTGTCGTCGGATATCTGAAAAACGAAGGCGTGACGGAACTTGACTACGTGATCGCGTCCCACTATGACGCGGATCATTTAAACGGGATTGTCGGCGTGCTGAACGCTTTTCCCTGTGATCAGGTACTTGCGCCGGAGTATGTCACGGACACAAAGGTATACCAGTCCTTCTGCGATGTGATCACAAAGCGGGAGATCCCGCTTGCATATCCTGCGATGGGGGAGGAGTATCAGCTGGGAGATGCCGAATTCACGATTGTCTGTCCGGATGCTTATGATTATTCGCAGGACAATGACAATTCCATCGGGATCCGGCTGGTGTACGGGGAGAACAGCTTTCTGATCTGCGGGGATGCCGGTGAGGAGGTGGAGGAGGTCATGGCGGGCAGCGGTCTTGTCATAAAATCCGACGTGTACCTGGCGAGCCACCACGGGAGCAGCGCGTCCTCCACGCCGGAATTTATGCAGGCGGTGGATCCGGACGTTGTGGTGATCAGCGCGGGTGCAATGAATTCTTACGGACATCCGGCCAGACGGGTGCTGGATGAGATCATGGCGTCGGGAGCGGCGCTTTACCGCACGGATCTGCAGGGGACGCTGACAGCGTACAGCGACGGAAAGACGATTACCTGGAATACCGGGCCGACTCAGGACTACCGGGACGGGGATGCGGTGGCGGCAGGAGACGTTTCGGGAAAATCGGAGGATGTGGAACAGAACGCAGAAAATCAGGAAGAAATGTATATCTTAAATCAGAATTCAAAAAAATTCCACCTTCCGTCCTGTAAAAGCGCAGAGGATATTCATGCCGAAAACCGGGCCGAATTTGCCGGAAGCAGGCAGGAGCTGATCGATGCAGGCTATGAACCGTGCAGGCGCTGCAGCCCGTAAAACGGTTTTCTGTCCGGGAGGAAAATAAAAACAGTATTTAATATATAGGAAAGATATGCCTGTAATGGGACAGTGTCTGAGCGCACCTGACACAATCCCGCCATGTGGAATCGCGTGTGCGCAGAAATGAGGTTGACATGAAGCAGACGGAAGCGCTGATTCCGCCGCTGGAAGATCTCTACCGCATGATGGTGTCGGAGGAGTCCTGCCGGAGAAATCTGGGCCGGGCCGTGCGCACCGTGATGGAACATCCGGCGGATCAGGGGAGTATCCTGTGGCACTGCACGGAAGGGAAAGACCGCTGCGGACTTGTCACCGCGATTTTGCTGACGGCGCTGTCTGTGAGCAGGGAGCAGATCATGGAGGATTATCTTATCACAAATGAAGTGAATAAGCCGAAGGCGGAAGCGATATATCAGCAGCTTCTGGCATCGGGCAAGAGCGGGACGGCGGCGGTATCGGTGAGAGAGGCGTATCTCGCAAAGCGGGAGTACATAGAAGCTGCCTTTTCGGTGATCGACACGCAGTATCAGGACGCAGAGCATTATATCCGGGAAGGACTTGGCATACCGGATACGTGCGTGCAGCGTTTCCGGGAGCGGGTACTTGAGTGCCAGGCGGCGGATTCCAGTGAGACATAAGCAGATCCATCGTAAATCAAAGGAAAAAGGAGGAAATAATGTTACGATTTAACAGTGACTACACAGAAGGCTGTCATCCGGCGATTTTAAAGCGTCTCACGGAGACCAATATGGAGCAGACGCCGGGGTACGGCGAAGATGCATGGTGTGCGGCGGCGGCAGACCGGATCCGGGAGGTCTGTGAAGCCCCGGAGGCAGCAGTACATTTTCTGGTCGGCGGCACACAGACGAACATGACGGTGATCTCCGCGGCGCTCCGGCACCATCAGGGCGTGATCACGGCGGAGAGCGGCCATATTCATGGCCATGAGACAGGCGCACCGGAAGCCTGCGGTCACAAGTGCCTTGCGCTTAAGAGCGCGGACGGAAAACTGACCGCGGAACAGGTTGCGGCTTATGTCGACGCACATTATGCGGATGAGAGCTTTGAGCATATGGTGCAGCCGAAGCTGGTATATCTCTCAAACCCGACGGAGCTCGGAACGATCTATCAGAAAGCGGAGCTTGAAGCGTTAAGCAGCGTGTGCCGTGAGCGCGGGCTGTATCTGTTTCTGGACGGCGCGCGTCTCGGATACGGGCTTGCATGCAGAGAAAATGATCTGACGCTTCCCGACATCGCGCGTCTGACGGATGTCTTTTACATCGGAGGGACGAAGGTGGGGGCATTGTTCGGCGAGGCTGTAGTGATCACGAACGAGAAGTTAAAAGAGGATTTCCGTTATAATATCAAGCAGCGCGGCGGTATGCTGGCAAAGGGACGGCTTTTGGGCATTCAGTTCCTTACCCTGTTTGAGGAAAACAGGTACTTCGAGATCTCAGCACATGCAATGAGAATGGCTGAAAAGTTAAAAGCCGGATTAATAAAAATGAAAATCCCTTTTCTGATTGATTCGCCGACAAACCAGCTGTTTCCGATTCTGCCGGACGCAGTGCTGGAATCACTGAAGGAAAATTATACATATACCTGTCAGAATCGGGTGGACGGGACGCACCGTGCGGTGCGGTTCTGCACGAGCTGGGCGACGAAGGAGGAGCATGTCGACCGGCTGCTGTCAGACATAAGGAGGCTGCTGCCGGCAGACTGAGAAGTCCCGGAGCCGCCAGAGCGCTGCAGCCGTCTGCGGAGAGGGAAGAGAAGTCCCGGAGCCGCCAGAGTGCTGCAGCCCGGCGGTCCGGCCGCAAAAGAACATGAATTGCCGCATCACGGCGGCGGAACGGAGGAACGATGTCACGGAAGAAACGGATTCTTCTGCTCGCAACCGGCGGTACGATCGCGTCAAAGCGCTCGGAGAGCGGTCTTAAGCCGCAGATTACGCCGGAGGAGCTGTTACACTATATTCCGCAGGTCAGAGAGATCTGTGAGATTGCGGCCATACAGCTGCTCAATATCGACAGCTCGAATATGGAGCCGCAGCACTGGAAAGAGATGGTGCGCGCCGTGCGGGAGCACTATGCGTCGTACGACGGTTTTGTAATCGCACACGGAACGGACACGATGGCCTATACGGCCGCAGCGCTTTCCTACATGATTCAGAATTCCGCAAAGCCGGTGGTGATCACCGGCGCGCAAAAGCCGATTGATCTTGAAAATACGGATGCGAGGATCAATCTGCTCGACAGCTTCCGCTACGCGGCGGACGATTCGTCGCAGGGGGTACAGATCGTTTTTGACGGGAAGGTGATCGCCGGGACCAGGGCGAAAAAAGTACGATCCAAGAGCTACAACGCGTTTTCCAGCATTGATTTTCCGTGCCTTGCGACGATCCAGGACGGAAACATCATGCGCTATCTGCCGATGCTCCCGTTTGCGGAGGAAGTACGGTTTTACGAAAAACTTGATGAGAAGATTTTTCTGTTAAAGCTGATCCCGGGGATTCGTCCCGATCTGCTTTCCGCGATCTTTGAACAGTATGACTGTATCATCGTGGAGAGCTTCGGCGTGGGCGGCGTGCCGGCGTCGATCGCGGATGACTTTTACCGTCTCTGCCGGAAGTATCCAGACAGGCCGGTAGTCATGGCGACCCAGGTAGCCCACGAGGGGAGCGATATGACTGTTTACGAGGTCGGGCATGACATGAAAAAATACTGTCGTTTCCTGGAATCCTACGATATGACGCTCGAGTCGGTCATCGCCAAGCTGATGTGGATCCTCGGAAATGCGAAAGATGACGGGAGAACCATAGATCAGATGTTTTATCAGAAAATAAATTACGATATTATTTTTAACGAAACGCGTGCAGGCAGGTGAAAGAATGGCTTCCGCACTGGGAGGAAGAGCGTGCGGAAGAACAAAAATCAGACCGGAAAAGATAAAAATTTTCCTGTCAATTTCGGGTAAAAAAAGGTATGATAACTATGACGTAGTCAGTCGTCAGATTACAGGGTAAGGGGGATACGTAAATGGTAAATTTAAAAGAAAAGCCGTTTTGTCTGAGCGGGGAAGCGATTGCGTGGGTGGAGGAGACGATTGCCTCCATGACGCCTGACGAAAAGGTCGGACAGCTGTTCGTTCAGATGAGAAAGAGTCTGGACGAGCAGGAGATCAAAAAGACGCTTGACACCTGGCATCAGGGCGGACTGCGCTGGCAGGGCGGCGACCGGAATCAGGTCTACAATCAGAATAAGACCTATCAGGAGAACACAAAGATTCCGCTTCTGATTGCGGCGAACTGCGATAACGGCGGTGACGGCTGCTTAAGCGAGGGAACCTTTGTGGCGACGGCGGCCGAGGCTGCGGCAGGAGAGGGCACGCAGACGGCATATGACAGCGGCTATGTGGCAGGGCGCGAGGCTTCGTCTGTCGGTGTCAACTGGATGTTCAATCCCTGCGCGGATATTTACATGAACTGGCGCAATACGATCGTGAACACCAGGGCATACGGCGACAATGCTGACCGTGTGATTGAGAATATCCGTGCCTACATCAACGGGATCCATCAGAGCAACGTTGCCTGCTGCTGCAAGCATTTTCCGGGCGACGGCGTGGAGGAGCGCGATCAGCATCTTGTGCTCGGCGTGAACGATCTGAGCGTGGAAGAATGGGATGCTTCTTTCCGGAAGGTATACCAGACGATGATCGACGAGGGGCTTGAGAGTATCATGGTGGGTCATATCGCACTGCCGGAGATGAGCCGGAAGCTGCGCCCGGGCATTAAGGACGAGGATATCATGCCGGCGACATTAGCGCCGGAGCTTCTCACCGATTTACTGCGCGGCGAGATGGGATTTAACGGCGTGGTGATCACGGACGCATCCCACATGGCAGGGATCGCCTGCATGGAAAAACGCGAAGTGGCGGTTCCAAAAGCGATTGCCAGCGGCTGTGATATGTTCCTGTTTTCCAATAATGCGGAGGAAGATTTCGGCTATATGAAAGCCGGGGTCGAAAACGGCGTCATCACCGCGGAGAGACTTGACGACGCGCTGCACCGCATCTTAGGACTCAAGGCAAAGCTCGGCCTTTACAAAAAAGAAAACGTCACTCCGGCGCCGGAGGTAAAAGAGCAGGTGGTCGGGTGCGAAGAGCACAAAAAGCTTGCGGAGGAAGCGGCGGAGCGCTGTATTACGCTGGTAAAGGATACGAAGGGCGACCTTCCGATCGATCCGGAGAAGAGAAAACGCGCGCGTCTGGTATTTATCCAGTCCACGCCGACGAGCAAAAGCTATGCGGGCGATCCGGTGAAGGATGTGGTCGTCGAGGAGCTTACGCGTGCAGGCTTTACGGTGGATGTGGCTCCGAACTTCCATGATCTTGAGGCTGAGGAAGGGCCGAAGCCGGAGCACATGCTCAAGATGATGGAATGCGGTAAGATGAAAGACTTTTCCGCGAAGTACGACGTGGTATTTCTGGTGTTGAATATCAAAGGCTATGCGCAGGAGAACCATGTCAGACTGCGCTGGAGCTGCAACCATTCGAGCGAGCTTCCCTGGTATGTGACCGAGGTTCCGACCGTGGGCATCAGCTTAAACTACACGAATCATCTGATTGACGTGCCGCAGGTACATACATTTGTCAATGCTTACGGCAACACCCGGACGAGTATCCGTGCCGCGATAGAGAAGATTTGCGGAAGAAGCGAATTTAAGGGTACGGCCAGCGACACGGTCTTCTGCGGAAAGTGGGATACCAGGCTCTAGGTTGCATTTATCCTGAAGCAGTCAGTGCCCGATGTCTGCGTCAGCGCAGGACGGCGGAAGGAAACGACGTCATCGCGGACCGGCACCGGCACGGCAATGGCATAACAGTGAATGCTGATTCGCTGAGAATGAATGCAATGCTGCACTGGCTGGTACACTGTGCCAGAAGAGGAAAACAAAACGAAAATGACGGACTCCCGGCAGATTCTGCCGGGGGTTTTTGCTTTCTGCCGGATCGCTCCGCCGCTTCTGTCCGGTTCGCACGGATTGTTAACTATAAAAAAATGTTGGTTGACAATAAGAAGGAAACCGTGTATGATTTTGCCGGAACAGAGAAATGCCGGTGTAATTCTGCAGACCGGCAGATCAGAAGGAAATGGAGGAAACATATGAAAATTTCTACAAGAACCATTGTGACAGTCGGAATGTTTACTGCGGTACTTTCCGTGATGTCGATCGTGACGATTCCGATGCCCAGCGGGGTTCCGGTGACGCTGCAGACGTTCGCGGTGGCGCTGTGCGGCTATGTGCTCGGATCGAAGAAAGGATTCGCGGCGACGGTAGTCTACATACTGCTCGGAACGGTGGGCGTCCCGGTATTTGCGGGGATGACAGGCGGTCCGTCCTGGCTGGCGGGTTACAGCGGGGGATTTATCTGGGGATTTCTGTCTCTCTCGTTTTTGTGCGGATTCGGGATGGAGCGCCGTCTGATGGCAGTGAAGCTGGCGTGCGGGCTGACAGGCCTTTTCTTCTGCCATCTGATCGGTGTGATTCAGTTTGCCGTCGTGGCGTCGGTATCGGTTCCGGCCGCGTTTGTGTCGGTGTCGCTTCCGTATCTGTTTAAGGATGTAATCTCGGTGTCGGGTGCGTATCTGGCAGCGGTTCCGATCAGAAAAACACTGGCTGTCTGCGGCATGAACGATCGGAAGAGAAACGCTGCCTGACGGCCGCATACAGGAGAAGTCTGCGGCTGTCATTCCGCTTTCCGGTTGATGTAGTTCATCCGGTATTTGGAATAGATGATCTTTTGGCTGTGATACAGGCCAAAATAGCCAGAGAGCAGATTGCTGAACGCGACCGCGAGAAGAAAATACGGCATGCCCTCGTATCCGAACATCTCAAAGCTGATGAGCAGAGCGGTGAGCGGGCAGTTGGTCACGCCGCAGAATACGGCGCCCATGCCGATTGCGGTGGACAGCTGCGGGGAAAAACCGGTTAAAGATCCGAACAGGCAGCCCGCGGACGCGCCGACGGCAAAGGAGGGGACGATCTCTCCGCCCTTGTAGCCGGCGCCGATCGTCAGCGCCGTAAAGATCATTTTCACCAGAAACGCCTCCGGGAGTACCTCGCCCTCCATGCATGCCTCGATGATGGAAATGCCGGCGCCGTTATAGCGATGATCGCCGACGAGCAGGGTGAGGAGCAGAACCAGACAGCCGCCCGCAAAGATCCTCAGATACGGATTTTTGAGGAAACGCCGGTACAGGTGCTCCGCCTGGTGCAGCACGATGCAGAATAAAATGGAGATCAGCGCGCACAATACGGCGAGGAGAGAGGTCATAAGGGCGGTGCGCAGAGTGAAGGAGGGCACGGATGCGAGCAGAAAGCGTTCCGGCCCCACGCCGAACGAGAGCGCGACGGCCTGTGCGACCAGTGCGGCGATCACGCAGGGAAGCAGTGCGGCATAATAGAAGACGCCGACGCTGACGACTTCCATGGCAAAGATGGCGGCCGCCATCGGTGTGCCGAAGAGCGCGGAGAAGGCGGCGCTCATCCCGCACATGATCATGATATTCCGGTCTTTCTCCTCAAAACGAAACAGAGTCCCGAGTCCGTTTCCGATACTGCCGCCGAGCTGTAAGGCGGCGCCTTCCCGGCCTGCGGATCCGCCGAACAGATGCGTCACCAGCGTGGAAAAAAAGATCAGGGGCGCCATGCGCACCGGAAGCCTGTCCCCCGAATGGATGGCGGAGAGCACGAGATTCGTCCCGGGATCATCCTCGTCGCGCAGCAGCTGATACGCGCCCACAATCAGAAGACCGGCGACCGGCAGAAGCCAGATCAGCCAGGGATTTTTTGACCGGACCAGATTCACGAAAGACAGGCACAGATAGAAAAACGTTCCGGCCGAGCCGATCAGCGCGCCGGAGATCACCGCAAAGAGGATCCATTTTAACGAGATGCGGATACGCCGCAGTGCTTTTTTTGATCTGAGCAGTAGCATTTCTTTTGTCATAATCGTCCCCGTTTCCGTGCCGTTTTGAAGCAGTGCACTCATAATCTGTCAGTACCCGCAGTATCTGCAGGCAATCATTCTACTATAAATTTTAACACTTTTCTGACATACTTACAATGAATTGTTTGACATAATACGTAAAAAACGTCATTTGATCTAACATTGGCGCGCGGGATCGGAAAATAAAATATTGACAAGAAAAGTTGTCAATGCTAAAATGAAATGACAAGAAAAGTTGTCAGTAAGAGAGCGGGGAGAGAAGGAATGCCTTTGCATAATCATCTGAAAGAATATCGGACCAGACTCGGGGTCAATCAGTTTGAGATGGGGCGGATGGTCGGTGTATCGAGACAGACGATCAGCCAGATCGAGCGTGGCGATTACTCGCCGTCGGTTACACTGGCGCTAAAGCTTGCCGGTGTATTCGGCGTGCCTGTGGAGCGTCTGTTTCGCTACGAGGAAGAGGACGGAGAGCAGGCAGAGAGGAGTGAGGAATGATGGGAGACATACGTCAGAACGGAAGCGGTATGACAGGGCAGGAGGACGGGCAGCAGATGGACGGGACAGATCAGAAACAATGGAAAGATGCGAAGATTACGGAGAATTGTCAGGAAGATAAAAGAGCATTTAAGAAATATATCTGGCTTTTGCTTTTTTCCGCGGCAGTGGGGGCGGCCATCGGCTTCTGCGTGGTGAAGTTTGCACGGACGGGAGGGGCATTTTTTAAGCCGCTTTCTGATGCGATCCGGCTGTCTGCGCCCTGGCTGAATCTTGCGCTCGCCGCCGGTCTTTTTCTGGCCGGGGGACGGCAGACTGCCAGATACCGCAGACTGTATGCCGGATGGGACGGCGAGGACGAGGCCACGGCAGGTGAGATGGAAGATGTGCTGAGCATGGGCATGGCGCTTGCGGTGATCGGGCAGATTGCGGGCTTCTTTTTCTTTGCGCTGGGGCTGTGGGCGATAGATATGGACTCGCCGGAGACAGCGGATTTTCTGATCCGTCTTCTTGCGATCTTTGCCGGGTTTGGCTGTATGGCGGTGCTGATTGTCCGTCTGCAGAAGCGGTTTGTGAATCTGACAAAAGAGCTGAACCCGGAGAAGCGGGGGAGCGTGTATGACGTGCACTTTCAGAAGCGCTGGATGGAGAGCTGTGACGAGATGGAGCAGATGCAGATCTGGCAGGCATCCTACCGTTCCTACCGGGCGACCCAGATGGCCTGCATGATCTGCTGGATATTCTCTGTGACCGGAATGCTCGCATGGGGGATGGGGCTGGCGGCGGTCGTCATGACGACTGTGATCTGGCTGGTGCTTAGCATGAGCTACATTTCCGAATGTATGCGTATCTCGCGGCGTGCGGCTGCGAAGCTCCGGCGGACGGACTGATTTTTTTGCGGCCGGTTTTTATCTGCGTCCGAACACGAATAATTCGCGAAAATCGGATCACTCTATATAGTATGATGTTGGGGTCAAAAGCATCTGACCCCATGATGCCTTCGGATTTCTGCGTGTTTCACATTCCCGAAATCCGAAAAACATTCGAAATCCGCTCATTTTCCTGTGAAAAACAGCTGCTTTCTCATGTTTGGCGGGCCACAAAGTCATGCGGTTTCACGCTTGCGTGAAACACATGACCTTCCTCACCTGGCATCATAGTATTCAGAAACAGGAGGGTGATTGCGATGAAACGAAATACAATATCCGTCATGCTGGCAGCTGCCGTGGCAGTGTCCGCGTTTGCCGGCTGCGGAAAAAAGGAGACGGATGATGAGAGGACGCCGGGCGGCAGCGCGGCGGATGCCGTGCAGCAGACAACGGAGGGGACCGAAGCGCCGGGAAACGGAATATCCGGGAACACGCCTTCTTCCGGGGAGGGCTCGGTGTATTATCTCAATTTTAAACCGGAGCAGAACGATGCCTGGCAAAAGCTGGCGGAGCGCTATACCGATCAGACCGGCGTGGAGGTGGTCGTAATCACCGCTGCGGACGGCACGTATGAACAGACGTTAAAGTCCGAGATCGCAAAGACGGATGCGCCCACGCTTTTTCAGGTGAACGGGCCGGTCGGACTCAGAAACTGGGAGAAATACTGCATGGATCTCTCGGACAGTGCATTATACTCCCATCTGACCAGTGAGGACTACGCGTTAAAAAATGATGCCGGGGAGGTGGCCGGGATCGCGTATGCGATCGAGACCTACGGGATTATCTATAATAAGAAGATCCTGAACGATTACTGCACGCTGGACGATGCGGTGATATCCGCACCGGAGGAGATTCGCAGCTTTGAGACGTTAAAGGCGGTCGCGGACGACATTCAGGAGAGGAAGGAGGAGCTGAACGACACGTTCGGCTATGAGCTGAAAGGTGCGTTTACCTCAGCGGGGATGGACGGTTCGTCGGACTGGCGGTTTAAGACGCATCTGGCGAATCTGCCGATCTACTATGAATACAGAGACCGCGGGATCAGCAGTACCGATGCGATCGAGGGAACCTATCTGAACCATTACAAACAGATATGGGATCTGTATATCACGGATGCGACCTGTGAGCCGGGGCTGCTCTCGGGCAAAACAGGGGATGAGGCGGAGTCTGAATTCGGTATGGAGGAGGCCGTGTTTTACCAGAACGGCACCTGGGAGTACGGCAATCTGACGAACCCGGATAACGGATACCTTGTGACGGCGGAGGATATGAGCATGATGCCGGTCTATATCGGCGTTGAAGGTGAGGAAAATCAGGGACTGTGCACCGGCTCCGAGAACTACTGGTGTGTGAACAGCCAGGCATCTGCCGGGGATCAGCAGGCGACGCTCGACTTCCTGAACTGGGTGATTACTTCGGACGAGGGGCGTGATGCCATGGCGAACAGCATGGGATTTACCACACCGTTTGACACGTTTGGCGAGGAGTATACGGCGGACAATGTCTTTATCCGGGCGGATGCCGCGTACACGGCGGAGGGGAGGACGCCGGTCACCTGGAATTTTTCGACGATTCCCTCCGAGACATGGAAGAACGGCGTCGGTTCCGCGCTGTTAGAATATGCTCAGGGGACCGGATCGTGGGATAACGTGGTGTCCGCGTTTGTGGACGGCTGGGCAGAAGAGTATGCGGCGTCGCACAGGTAGGTAGCGCATATGGAGAAAGCGATTCGAAAACAGTTTTTTATATTTGTGCTTCCTACACTTATCGCGTTTACTGCAGGATTTCTTCTCCCCTTTCTGATGGGGATCGGTCTGTCTTTCTGCAGGTTTACGACGGTGACGGATGCGGTGTTTACCGGGCTTGGCAATTATCGGAAGATTTTTTCGGATGCCACGTTTGTCCATGCGCTGTGGTATACGGCGCTCTTTACCATTGTGTCGGTGATCACGATCAATGTGGCTGCCTTTACGATCGCGATGCTTCTGACGAAGGGGATCCGGGGGACGAACCTGTTCCGCACCGTTTTTTTCATGCCGAACCTGATCGGCGGCATTGTGCTGGGGTATATCTGGCAGATTCTCTTAAACGGTGTCCTGGAGCGGTTCGGAAAGACGCTCACCTACTCGTCTGCCTATGGTTTTTTCGGGCTGGTGATCCTGATGAACTGGCAGCAGACCGGGTATATGATGATGATTTATATCGCAGGGATTCAGAACATTCCGGATGAGCTGATTGAGGCGGCAAAGATGGACGGCGCGCCGGCCGGAACGCTTCTGACAAATGTAATCATACCCATGGTGATGCCGTCGGTCACGATCTGCACGTTTCTGACACTGACCAATTCGTTTAAGCTGTTTGACCAGAATCTGGCGCTGACGGCCGGGGAACCTTCAAACCGCTCCCAGATGCTCGCGCTCAATATCTTTGAGACGTTTTATGCGAGAACCGGCTGGGAGGGCGCCGGCCAGGCGAAGGCGGTCGTCTTCTTCCTGATCGTAGCGGCGATCGCGCTGGTGCAGAACCGGTTCACAAAGAGCAGGGAGGTGCAGCAGTAATGGCAAAGCAAAGGGACGAAAATCAGGTGAGTTCGCTGCGGCGCGCGAAGCACGGCTGGATCGGTACGATTCTTTTTTCGGTGCTCTCGGCCGCATGGCTGTATCCGGTATATCTTGTGGGAATCAATGCGTTCAAAAAGAAAGCGTTCATCACCAGAGAGCCGTTTCGGCTGCCGGATGCCCGGTCGTTTTTCGGGATCCGCAATTTCGTGAACGGCGTGGAAAAGACGGATTTCTTTTCGGCGGCGAAAAATTCGGTGATCATCACGGTCGGATCGGTGGCCGTGATCCTTCTGTGCACCTCGATGTGCGCCTGGTATCTCACGCGGGTGCACGACAGGGTGAGCGCGGCGATCTATACGCTGTGCCTGTTCTCCATGATCGTGCCGTTTCAGATGGTGATGTTTCCGCTGTCCAAACTGGCGAATCTGATGCGCCTTGGCAGCCCGGTCGGGATCATTCCCGTGTATCTGGGATTCGGGGCAGGTCTCGCCGTGTTTATGTTCTGCGGATTTGTAAAGAGCATTCCGTTAGAGATCGAGGAGGCCGCCATGATAGACGGCTGCACGCCGCTGCAGACTTTTTTTTGGGTGGTATTCCCGATCATGAAACCCACGACGATCACGGTGGCGATTCTGCAGGCGATGTGGATCTGGAATGATTATCTGCTGCCGTATCTGGTGCTGGATCTGAAAAAATACAAGACGATTCCGATCGTGATCCAGTACCTGAAAGGCGGCTACGGCGCTGTGGACTGGGGGACGATGATGGCGATGCTGGTGCTTGCTATCGTGCCGGTCATCGTGTTTTATGCGTCGTGCCAGCGGTATATCATCCGCGGCGTGGTCGCGGGCGCGGTCAAGGGGTGATTTGTCCTCCTGTTTTCCCGCGGCGGGCGGCAGATCGTAAAGATAATTGACAAACGAAGCTTCCGTATGGCAGAATAAGGAAAAGAAAACAGGTAGGCACAGGAACGCTTTGGGCGTATCCCACTACAGAAAAGAGGACAAGGATGACGAGAAGCAGCGGTGTGTTGATGCATATTTCCTCTCTGCCGTCCCCGTACGGGATCGGCACGATGGGGCGGGAGGCGAGAAGGTTTGCGGACTTTCTGGCAAAGTCGGGGCAGAGCTACTGGCAGATTCTGCCGGTGTGTCCGACGAGCTACGGGGATTCCCCGTACCAGTCGTTTTCGAGCTTTGCCGGGAATCCCTATTTTATCGATCTGAAGATGCTGTGTGAGTCAGGGCTTCTGACGGAGGAGGAGTGCGGGTCTTTTCCCTGGGGCGACGATCCCTGCCGGGTGGACTACGGCACGATGTACCGTTCCCGCTATGCGCTTTTGCGCAGGGCATTTGTGCGGTTTGAGGAGAAGCGGCCGGCTGATTTTGCGGGATTTTGCAGGCGGGAGGCGGAGTGGCTTGACGAGTACGCACTGTTTATGGCGTTAAAGGACGAAAATGACGGCGCCGCCTGGTTTTCCTGGGATCTGGCGCTTAAGAGGAGAGAGCCGGAGGCGCTCGCCGCCGCGCGAAAGAACCATGCAGAGGATATCCGGTTTTATCAGATGCTGCAGTATCTGTTTTTCAAACAGTGGAGAAGCTTAAAGTCCTATGTGAACAGCATTGGAATCCGCATCATCGGGGATACGCCGATCTATGTAGCCGGGGACAGCGCCGACGTGTGGGCGAATCCGGAACAGTTTTACCTGGATGAGGACTTAAATCCGATTGACGTTGCGGGATGTCCGCCGGACGCCTTTTCCGCGGACGGACAGCTTTGGGGCAATCCGCTGTTTCGCTGGGATGTGATGAAGCGGGATCACTATACCTGGTGGACGAAGCGGATCGCGGCGATGGCGCGGCTCTATGACATCGTGCGCATCGATCATTTCCGCGGGTTTGATTCCTATTATGCGATCCCGGCGGCGGACGATACCGCCAGAAACGGCGAATGGCGGACGGGACCCGGCATGGATCTGTTTCGGGCGCTGGAGGAGACGCTCGGCAGGCTTGACATCATTGTCGAGGACCTGGGCTTTCTGACGCCTTCCGTACTGCAGCTTGTCGAGGATTCGGGCTTTCCGGGCATGAAGGTGATCCAGTTTGCGTTTGATTCGAGGGAGGGCAGCAATTATCTGCCGCACACCTACGGGCCGCACTGTGTGGTCTACACCGGCACCCATGACAACGATACCCTGCTCGGATGGATGGAGACGGCGCCGCCCGAGAGTGTGCGGTTTGCAAAAGAGTATCTGAATCTCACGGAGGAGGAGGGATACAACTGGGGCATGATGCGCGGCGCCTGGTCCTCGGTCGGAGAGCTTGCGATCGTTCCGATGCAGGATTTGATCGGGATCGGTTCGGAGGGCAGGATGAATACGCCTTCGACGCTCGGGGACAACTGGCAGTGGCGCGCGCTTCCCGGGCAGATCAGTGATGCGCTTGCAGAGAAGCTCTACCGGTATATGGAAATGTACGGAAGAGTCAGAGAAGGGATGAAAAAGCCCGGGGCGTGCGGCAGTCAGCCGGAGAGAGCCAGAAAAAGCCCTGCCGCGGATATGCCGCATTACGGGGTGCGTCCCGGCCGGGTGAGCAAAAAGCCCGGGATGCAGAGAGGCGGAATCACACTGTCTTCTGGTAGGCGATGCGCGGCGTTTTATCCTCCACATAGATGATGCCGCAGCGCATGAAACCGTTTGATTCGAGCAGATGCCGCATGATATGGTTGTCCGGGTGCGTGTCGGCGCGCAGATTGGGGATCACGGATTCGCAGAAGGCCAGGCAGGCGCGGAAGATGCCTCCTGCCGTGCCGTCTCCCGCGAGGCGGTGGATCGTGCCGTAGGGCAGGTCGTTTGGCCAGTGTCCGTCCTCAATCACGGCGTAGGTCGGATCGTCGCCGGTCAGGAGGGAGAACGCGCCGCAGGGGCGGTCATCTGTCAGAAGCAGATAGCTGTTGCCGTCACGGATATCACGAAGCAGGATGTCCGTGGCGGGACTGCTGTTCCCCCACTGGGAAGGATTTCCGTTCTGTCTCATCTGTTCCCGCGCGCAGGCGTAGATCTGCTGCATGGCGGCCAGATCGCTTAAGGAGGCGTGTCGTATCTTCATATAGGTCTGTGATCCTTTCTGTATCATGTGATCACGTCAGCGGTATCTTTCACGTGATCCTGTTATTGTATCTTTATCGTGCGCTTCGGGTGCTTTGCCTACGTTCCATCTTACCCGTGGCCAATCCATATTTCAAGGAATAAATGCCATATCCTTCTCATACATTTTAGTAAATACGGAAGGGGTATGTTTATGGACACAAGCAGTAAAAAAGAATTTGATCTGTACAAAGATATAAAAACCCGCACCAACGGCGAGGTGTATCTTGGGATCGTCGGCCCGGTCCGCACCGGCAAATCCACGTTTATCAAGCGTTTTATGGATCTGATGGTGCTTCCCTTCATGGAAGATGTACATAGCAGGGAGCGGACGACTGACGAGCTGCCGCAGTCCGCGCAGGGAAAAACGATTATGACCACCGAGCCGAAATTCATCCCGAAGGATGCCGCGGAAATCTCGCTCGGCGACGACACGAAGGTCTCCGTGCGTCTGATCGACTGTGTGGGCTTTATGGTGGAGGGCGCGTCCGGGCACATGGAGGGGGACGCGAACCGCATGGTGAAAACGCCCTGGTTTGATTACGAGATCCCGTTTGTGGAGGCTGCGTCGGTCGGGACGCAGAAGGTGATCCGGGACCACGCGACAGTCGGGATCGTGGTCACGACGGACGGCTCGATCGGCGAGCTTGCGCGGGAGAACTACGTGGAGGCGGAGGAGACGACGATCCGGGAGTTAGAGGGCATCGGAAAGCCCTATGTGATTGTGCTGAATTCCCAGAAACCTTACAGCGAGGAGACGACGCGGCTCGCGGAGGAATTAAAGGAGAAGTACCGCCGGCCGGTCGTCCCGGTCAACTGTGAGCAGCTGCGCAGGGATGACGCGAATCAGATTCTGGAACAGCTGCTCTATGAATTCCCGGTGGTGCGCGTGGAATTTTTCATTCCAAAGTGGGCGGAAATGCTCGAGGCGGAGCACCCGATGAAGGCGGAGATCATCCGCACGGCCTCCGGAATCTTAGGAGGTATGCAGCGCACGGGCGATGTCTACGCGCAGACGTTTGCCCCGGAACAGTACATATCGAAGATTAAGGTGGAGGAGCTCGATCCTGCAAACGGATGTGTGCGGATCCGCATGGATCTCGCTGAAAAGTATTACTATGAGAATATGAGCGAGCTGGCCGGCGTGCCGATTTCGGGAGAGTATGAGCTGATCTCTCTGATCCGGGAACTCGCGGAGCGCAAGGTGGCCTACGAGAAGGTGGCGGATGCATTCGAGGCGGTACAGATGAAAGGCTACAGTGTGGTCGGTCCCGGGCTTTCCGATATTAAGATGGAAGAGCCGGTACTGATCCGGCACGGCAATAAATTCGGCGTAAAGATGCGTGCGGTGTCCCCTTCCATCCATATGATCAAGGCGAATATCGAGACCGAGATCGCGCCGATTGTGGGGAGTGAGGAGCAGGCGAATGATCTGATTTCCTACATCAAAGAAGGGCAGCAGAGCGAGGAGGGCGCCTGGGAAACCAATATCTTCGGCAAATCCGTGGGCGAGCTGATGGAAGACGGAATCCGCAGCAAGATAGCGATGATGGACGACGAGTGTCAGATGAAGCTGCAGGATACGATGCAGAAGATTGTAAACGACAACAACGGCGGGATGGTGTGCATCATACTTTGATGACTGCCGGATGCCATACATAAGGAAGGGCCGCTGCGGGATGAACGATTCTGCAGCGGCTTTTTTCTGCACAGGCCCGTGCAGCGCGCCGACGGTGCGAAACGGCAGGTGATATGTTCTGACAAAAAGGGGATGCTTCACAGCGTATTTTGTGATAAAATACAATTATTGTTACAAAGACGGTACGGAGGATCGGTATGGGCAGGCAGGACAGACAGGAAAAGAAGGATGCGGCGGAGAGGGAGAAAAGAACGTTTCGGTGGCAGATCAGTCCCGCAGTTCCAATCGGGATCATCGTGGTCGTTCTGGTGGCGGTTCTGGGCAGCTATTTTTCTTATCTCGACGAGCAGCTGTTTGAGGCACGAAAGATTCACATTGAGGAATTTACCGGCAAGGCTTCCGAGATTGTGGACAGCGTGATTGAATATTCCTGGCAGCAGGTGGCTGCCTGCGAGCATATGATAAAGACAGATCCGATCCGCACAGAGGAGGAGCTTCTTTCTGTGCTTGCCTCCGCATCGGATTTTATTGATTTTGAGACATCGGTTATTCTGGCGATTGATGAATTCGCCGGCTGTTATTCGTCGGATTATGATACGGGCCGCTGGATGCTTCCGGAGCTTCTGACCGATTCCGCAGGCAGACGGCAGCAGATCGTATCGGAGATTCCGCACAAGGAGGGGGAAAATTACTTTATTTTTATCAGCCGTCTGGAGGATCCCGTTGTCATCGGCAGTCAGGGAGGCGCGATCACGCATCTTGCGCTGGCGGTGAATATTGATGCAATGCAGGAGAATATATCGGTCCAGGGGTACGGAAACCGCTGCTATACATATCTTGTCAATGAGGACGGAAGAAGACTTTACAAAAACACCTACACGAATCATTTTATAGAAGGGTATAATATCAGGAATTCTTTTCAGGAGTACCGAATCGTACACGGATGTACCCATGAGGAATTTATCGGTCATCTGGAGCGCGGGGAGCATACGGCGCTGGAATTTGAATTCGTGGAGCCCGACGGGGAAAAACAGAACTGGTTTGTCGCGAGCGCGCCGCTCTCCTCGGAAAACTGGAGTATCCTTTTGTTTGTTCCGACGGATGTGCTCGGGACGGGCACGATCCAGCTGATGAATCGGACGCTTGGTTTTTTTATGGTGGTTGCCCTGCTGTTTGTTCTGCTGATTGCCGTGGTGATTATAACGGCGATGATTTCAAAGGCGGATAAGCAGCTGATGCGGCAGAAGGATGAGGCAAATCGTCTGCTGCAGATATCCGCCGAGGAGGCGAAAAGCGCCAATCGTGCAAAGAGCGACTTTTTGTCCCACATGAGCCACGATATCCGCACGCCGATCAACGGGATCATGGGCATGACGGAGATCGCAATCAAAAATATTGACACGAAGGAGCGGGTGCTCGACTGTTTGCGGAAGATCAGCGGTTCGTCACAGCATCTGCTGGGCCTGATCAATGACGTCCTGGATATGAGCCGGATTGAGTCGGGCAAGACAAAGGTGAACCATGAGCCGTTTGATCTGCGGGTCTGTATCGACAATTGTATTTCGATCATCGGGGGCCAGCTCACCACAAGGTCGGTGGAACTGGTCAGGGAGGCGGAGGAGTTCGCGCATCCGCATCTGATCGGGGACGAACTGCATCTGCGGCAGGTATTTATCAATATTCTGGGGAATTCCGTAAAGTTTACGCCGGACGGCGGCCGCATTTTCTTCCGGGCTGTGGAGAAGGAAAGTACGGACGATAAAGCGTTTTTCCGTTTCGAACTCGAGGACACGGGGATCGGGATGAAGCCGGAATTTGTGCCGCATCTGTTTGAGGCGTTTTCACAGGAGGACGGCGGGACGCGGACGACTTATAAGGGCACCGGACTCGGAATGGCGATCACAAAGCAGTTTCTGGATCTGATGGGGGCAACGATCGAGGTCGAAAGTGAGCCGGGACGCGGGACGAAATTTGTCATCGAGGTGTGGATAGACCGGAATCTGGATGTAAAAGCGGACCGGGCGGTGACGGAGCATCACGTCGATCTGCGGGGGATGAAGGTTCTGCTTGTGGAGGACATAGAGCTGAATCTTGAGATCGCGCAGAGCATTTTAGAGGATGAGGGCGTTGTGATCACGACTGCGATGAACGGGCAGGAGGCGGTGGATGCCTTTGCCGGCCATCCGCCCGGAACGTTTGACGTCATTCTGATGGATATCATGATGCCGGTCATGGACGGGATTACGGCGACAAAGACGATCCGTGCCATGGAGAGGGAGGACGCGGGGAAGATTCCCATTCTCGCGATGACCGCAAATGCGTATGAGGAGGATATTCAGAATACCAGAAAGGCGGGCATGGATGCGCATCTGTCCAAGCCGATTGATATTGGTCTGCTGTTAAAGACACTTTCGGAGTTTGGACAGGAGGGCGGGAGAGAGCGCAGAAAAGCGGATCTGACCGGTCTTTGCGCGCTTCTGGCGGACGATGTGGAGCTGAATCTTGAGATTGCGAAGGAAATGCTTGAAGAGATGGGAGTCATCGTCACGGCAGTAAGCAGCGGGAAAGAGGCGGTGGATGCCTTTCGCGGGAGCAGAGAGGGAGCCTTTGACGTGATTCTGATGGATGTGCATATGCCGGTGATGGACGGGATTGCGGCGACAAAGGCAATCCGTGCCATGGACCGGACGGATGCAAAAAGCATCCCGATCCTGGCGCTGACCGCCGATGTCTATGAGGAAGACATCAGGGCGACCGGGGAAGCCGGCATGACCGGTCATCTGACCAAACCGCTCCACGCGGATGTCATCAGAAGCACGATTGCCGGCTGCTGCGGGCAGACCGGACCACGGAATAAATAAAGGAATGGTGAGAAACAGTCATGAGGATAACAAAAGCCAGATGGATCGCTGTATGTTTGGTGTGTCTGACAGCTTTGGCAGGGGTTTTTGCCGGCTGCGGACAAAAAGGAGTGCGGCAGGGAGAGCCTGCCGCAGAAGGACAGCGGGAAAAAGGGCAGGATACGCTTACGATTTCTGCTTTTAACAATCTGATCCCGCCCGGATTTTACGATGTGTTTTCTGAGAAATATCCGGATGTGAAGCTGGAAATCATAAGCTATGCGGGGATCAACGGCAGCGGATATGCGCTGAACTCGCTGAAAAACGGCGATATTCCGGATATTTATCTCTCCACGCAGAATTTTTCCAGAGAGTCGCAGGAGAAATATCTTCTGGACCTGTCCGGGTATGATTTTGTAAACAATTATTCGTCGGGACTTCTGGATTCTCTTGAGGTCAACGGGAGCATATATCTTCTGCCGGCGGGATACCAGCTGATCGGAATTTATTATAACCGGACGATTCTGGAGGAAAACGGATGGGCGGTACCGCAGAGCTTTGAGGAGCTTCTGGAGCTTTCCGGGCAGATTGAGGCGGCGGGATACCGGACGATGGGACACGGAATGTCTCTGCAGGGATATCCGTTTAATTATTTTTTTAATATCGGCAATACCGGGTATTTCGGGACGCCGCAGGGGGCGGAGTGGAAGCGGGAGTTTCCGAAGGGGGAGACCCGGGCGGCCGGCAACAGCGGGCTGGAGGAGACGATCGATTATTTTAACCGGTGGGTGGAAAACGGGTTTATCACGACAGAGGACATGAGTAAGACGCAGTTTATGGAAGGGGAGTGCGTTTTTTACCTGTGTCTTGGCTTAAGCCAGTATGAGTATACGACGGAAGAAGGAACGACATATGAATTCGGGATCCTTCCCTGGTTAAGCGAGGACGGTTCTGATAATATGCTGACGAGAAATGTCGGCGTGTATCTGGGACTCAGCCGCGCACTGGAGGAGGAGGGGGAGGAACAGAAGCTTTCGGATGCACTGAAATTCATGGAATACATTTCCACGGCGGAGGGGCAGCGCGCGCTCATGGCGGGAAACGGTTATTACATGTCTTCCCTGAACGAGGAGGAGCTTTCGGCGGACAGCCCGTACCATGAAGTCGCAGGGCTGGTAAAAGAGGGGAGAACGGTTCCTTTGGTCTATGTCGGCTGGGAAAAGCAGATCGTGCCGATCGCAGAGGATATCCGTCTTCTGATCGAGGGAAAGATTACGCCGCAGGAGCTCTCCGCGCTGTTTGACAGCACGAATGACGACATCAGAAACGGTTCCTCGGACGATGTGTGCGCCGTGGCGGATCGGACGATGACCATAGAGGAGACGGCGCGGCTTACGGCGATCGCGGAGGGGAAAGCCGTCTCGGCGGACTGTGCGCTGATTTCCACCAATGAGTATCATGGGGAGGGAAAAACCAATCAGCAGGGCCTGGCCTGGTATCTGTATGAGGGGGAGATCAGTTCAGATATCATCACCATGATCCGCCCCAGGTCGGATACGATTTCCGTGTTGAACATGACCGGTGCGGAGATTAAGGCCATGCAGGAGGCGGGCTTTGATCTGAACGGAGACGGGAATCCTTACCCGTATCTGCTGTTTGTAAAAGGGGACGGCGGGCTTTCGGATGAGGAGGTTTATACGCTTGCAGTCTCGTCCGGAGAACTGACGGAGGAGATGGCGGCAAAAGCCATGCAGACGGAAATTTCGCCGGCGGAGGCGATCGAGACGTATCTGAGAGAGCTTGGGACAGTTCATCCGGACGAATTGTCCTGGAAATAAAATCATGATTTTATTGAGGCCGTGGCGGAGGAAATCCGGGAGGACACAAAGGTGGTAAACGCGGACATCTGCTGCCTGGAAGGAATCGGACAGCCGGCAGGAATCCGTGCGGACAGATCCGGCAGGCCGGGGAGTCTAAGACTCTCCGGCCTGCTGCATTTCCTCTTCCGGATCTTTCTGGGGAAGCGACTGATACGTGTCGGACTCCCGGAATTCCCGGTAGACATCGTCATAGGCTGCAACCAGATATTCTTTCATGGGATCGTCTTCGGAGAGAAAGGAGAGGGCGGAGGAATAGATCTCTTCGGCCTCTTCTTTTGAGGAGCAGTGCGCTAAGCGGGTTTCTAAGGATTCGCGCATGGCCTGGATGCGGGCCGCCTGCTGATAGAGCACCGGATTCTCGGCCTGCAGAAATCGCATCTCCTCCGCGGTCAGACGCTTGCCGCTCTTTAGCTTTGCCATGATTTTTGCCATGTATGAGGCTTTTTCTTCCTCGCTCATGCCGCAGGCCGGGCTTAAGAGCTCCGAGATCTGCTGTGTGACCGTAAAGCTGTCGAGTCCCGCGGAGGGGCCGGTCTTTTTGACGGTGCCGTATTCGGAACGGCTTAAATTGGTCAGAATGCGCTCTGTCCCTGTCTTTTTGTCTTTTCCCGGATGTATCATATGGTGTAATCCGTTCGCGTGGATGGTCTGCATCGTGTTTCCTCCTTGTCTGTGTGAGCTTTGGTTTCACATGCGATTTACTCTCTTATATTTCGTCAGAAACGTGAGATACGGCCAGTATTTTCCGGTATTTTCTGGTATTTTGTGAGCGGTATGTCACAGGCGGCAATGTCCTGACGGCAGTCTGAAAATTCTTGACATTACAGACCGGTATGTGATAAGCTGTACACAATATCTGAAAAAGAAAGGCGGTTTGGACGTGGGTATTATTATTCGTTGTGCACGTACCCGTATGCAGGGGCGATAAGAAAGCAGATTCATAGTCTCAGAAGATGGGATTTTTTTGCGTGCACAAAAATAGTACCGTATGTCCGACAGACAGGTGTGGCGATGGCCAGACCTGTGCTGTCTGCCTGATTGTGTCGTTTGCGCAGGAATATTTCGTTTTCGAAGTGTTTCCTGCTTTTTTATTGCCTTTTTACAAATACGTTAACATGTTCAGCCGCGTTATTCGCAGGGGTCTTTGCTCCGGTCGCTGCCAGACAGGTGCCGCTGGCGCCGGGCAGCCTTTCGGTGCTTCTGGCTGCTTTGCATGCTCCGGCGCAAATGCCGCAGGCATGTGCGCTCATCATCAGGAGATTTGCTGATGCACCGCAGAATGTTCTCATTCATGCGGGCATGATCTGCACCTTCTGCGATGCCTGGCTGAACGTTTACCTTGAAGATCAGGAGGAAGGCAATGCAGAAAAGCAGAAGACAATTATCGGATTCACAGAATTTTATCACGGAACGCAGGCTGATTGGCCGGATCATACGTCTGGCAGGGATCGGCAGGGAGGATACGGTGCTTGAGATCGGGACAGGGAAAGGGCATCTGACAAAGGCGCTGTGTGAGCGGTCGGGCAGCGTCATTTCCATTGAGATCGACCGGAAGCTTTACGAGAGCGCCGGGGACAGACTGGCGCGGTACGGGAATCTGACGCTGATTCACGGGGATTTCCTGAATTACCGCCTGCCCGCAAAAGGCACGTACAAGGTTTTTTCCAATATCCCGTATTTTATCACCACACAGATTGTGGAGAAGCTGACCGCTGCGCAAAATCCGCCGTCGGATATCTGGCTTGTCATGGAAAAAGGCGCGGCAAAACGCTTTATGGGCACGCCGAAGGAGACAACGCGGTCGCTGCTGCTGAAAGCAAACTGGAAGATGAACATCGCATATCATTTCCGGCGGGAGGATTTTCACCCGATGCCGTCTGTGGACTCGGTGCTGGTACACTTCGCCAGAAAGAAAACGCCGGATCTGAACCGGGAGGAATACCGCGAATTTCAGAGGTTTCTGGAACATTCGATGAAATACGGCATCTGCGGCGGCAGGGGGCTTCTGACGAAACGACAGGTATCTGTAGCATTCAAACAGGCCGGGCTGCCGCAGATAGAGACAAGCGGGGTTACGCTTTACATCCAGTGGCTTTGTTTATTTCGATGCTGGCGGAAGATGAATCCGCAGACACGGAACATGACAAACGCATGAGTCATATCGTGGAGCCTGTGTTTTTTCTTTTGCCGTTATACGGCAGGCATGCACTGTTTATAGGAATATACAAAAGCCGGCAGACATGAGTTTGATTCTCATTGGTTATCGACTCTGCGGCCTGGTGTCTGGCGCTTTGATAACGTATTCATTTGCCCCATACGATTTGCCGGCAGAATACTTGACAAAAAACTTTTTTGGGGGGGGGTATAATTAAATTGTCTGCAGTTTTGGCGGATACAAATAAACCGAGGATGGGGGAGTATGAAGAAAAAGATTCTCGCAGGGATGCTGGCGGCGGCTGTAACAGGGATGCTGCTTTCCGGCTGCGGAAAGAAAAGTGAGGTGCAGCCGGGATTGGGAAAAGAGGCATTGCAAGAAGAAACGGGAAATGAGGCATTGCAAGAAGAAACGGGAAATGAGGCTTTGCAGGAGGAAACGGGAAAAGAGGCTTTGCAGGAGGAGACGGAAAATGAAGCAGGGCTCAAAGAAGAGACAGACTGGTTCTCCGAGAAAGGCCTGGCTGTTACGCCGCAGGGCGATTTTGCATTTACTTATTCGGTACATGGGACGGAAAACTACCAGAGTATGTCCTGGCCTGGGGATTTTGCGATCCAGGGGAAAGAAAGTACAACCGGGAGTGTGACAATCACAGAAAACCTGGTGGACGATCACAAAGAGGTTGTGTTTCAATTTAAATATGACGAGTCCGGGCTTGAACGTTATTATGACGAATTGCCGGCTGACGTGGAAGACCCTTACGGACAGATGAGGCAGTCTGCATTTTCATGGCTTTGTTTTGATCGCGATACGGGTTACAGACTGTCCTGCGGTGCAGGGCAGGCCGGGCTTGTAGTGGGAGGAACCTCTGTTCCATGGGATGCGATCCGGTCTGTGGAAGGCGGCTGTCTGGAGTATCTTGGGAATATGTATGACTTATGGGGGGAAGATGAATATTTGAAGGAGGCGGTGTTTTATACAGCAAGCCTGGAGAAACAAGGGACGGAAAGGATTCTGGAACTGACCGTTTATTGTCCCGCAGATTATGACGGTGCGGTCTTCGGGGTTCGTGACTGGGCGCAGGAAACGGGACAGGCCGTAGAAATGATTGAGGGATTCGACTACGACAGAGGGGTTAGGCCGACTCATGGTGAAGTGAGTTCCCTGGAGCGCATGAGCGATTACCCTGTAGACGGTTTGATTGACGAAGAGTATCTCTTTTTTACCTTAACCAATGAGTAGGTTACAGTTCATTCCCCACATTTCATGATGGTGAAATGTGGGGAAATTTAAAAATTTGGGGAGTGTAAAATAAAGTGTGCAGTCAGAGTTGCTGTATTTTTAACTTACACACTTTATTTTACACGTAAACGGTAGATACCGTTTACGCATAATACTGGCGATTTTTGAAAACGCCAAAAATGGGCGCAAAAAAACAGGAAACCTTTTCTTGATTTCCTGTCTTGGT
>CAJUNX010000009.1 GCA_910587865.1 uncultured Roseburia sp. | reverse complement strand
TACGGGGGCGGTTCCGTAACGGTTGAAATTGACGGCGAGCCGCTTATTTTATGTAGCCGCATGAAACAATACCGCAGGGAATTATCCCATGACGGCATTTATGCAGAAGCTACCCTGATAATCCGTGATGGGGAAGTGAATGCCGACAACAACAATGACGGGGAGGAAAACAAAAGTGCAGATAAGCCGGACATGCCCCGTAAATGCTACCTGTTCTGCGAGCAGGGCAACAGGTATCGGCTGTTTGAGGAACTGGATAAGAAAACCGGCGTCCCGCTGATACCGGAATTCAAGGAGTATGTGCTATCAGAATTACAGGACAGGAAGATATTGAAGCCCCTGCAGGTGGTTTCCTGCCGGGAGAAGTTTGACGTATGGCTGTTTTCCGTGACAAAGGGTGAAGAGAACGTTATCTCCGTAATGAATGACGGGCTGAAATCCGGCGCTATCGCAATCCCAGGCACTAACGGAAATAAATTTCCTGCTGTCCGTTCCGTGACGAAGTATCTGGATGCATTTGGCGTTATGATCGCAGAGCGCATCAAAAACCAGTTCCAGCCGCTGTTTGACCCGGCTGTGGAAGCATTGTCGCCGGAGATACTGGCAGTAAATGAGAATATCAAAAAGAATGCAGGATACAGCCTGTATGACGCCCAGCTTGCCGTTTGTGAAGCGCATAAACGTTGCCTGGAGAGAGGGAAGGCTACCCTGTGTATCGCCGAATGCGGGGCAGGGAAGACAAAGATTGGGCTGGCTGCGCTCCATTCTTACCAGCAGAGGAAAACTCCCGGAGAACGGCCGGAAAAACATTTCAATATTGTCCTGTGTCCTTCCCATATGACAAAGAAGTGGGTACGGGAAATTGAGGAATCTTTGCCGGATACTTTCGCTGTAGTCATAAACAGCATTACGGAACTGCAAAACGCCTATGCTGCATATGAAAGGGACACGAAAACCTGTTACGTGATTATGTCAAAGGAGAAAGCCCGCGACGGCTATATGAAGCGTCCTGCAGTCAGATGGAATGGGCGCAGGGAAGCATTCCTCTGCCCTGACTGCGGCCAGACAATAGAGATGGAACTGACTGACGATGGCTCAAAATACAGGGTTCCGGCGGATGCATTATTCTTCAAGCGGGAAAATAAGCAGAACCACAAGTGCGAAAACTGCGGCTCCCTGTTATGGACAGCGCTGCGCCCGGAACAGCAGTCAGAATGGGTGAAGGTCTCAAACTTCGGTTTCGTCCACCGCAGGCAGGCCGCCCAGTACCTGAAAGGATTGAAGAAGAAGCCTGCACTGTATGATGCGGTACAGGCGGTTGCGGATGATCCGGACGGATGCTTTCCCAATACGGGTGCATACAGGCGGTTCCCTTTGTCAACCTACATCAAGCGCCATATGCACGGAAAAATAGACGGGCTGATTGTAGACGAGCTTCACAATTACAACAATAATTCCGGTCAGGGTGACGCCATGGGGGAGTTATTCCAGGCAGCAAAGAAAGTAGTTGGAATGACAGCGACGCTTATCAACGGTTACAGCTCTGGCATCTTCCATCTGCTGTACCGCATTTCCCCGGATCTGATGCTGAAGGACGGCAATGGATGTGTATGCCGACAATGCTAATATAATTCCTGAAGAAATACCCGAACTGCTTTCTTATATGGAGGAGGTTATGCCAGATAAATTCGGCAATGGTGATTCTGAAAGTAATATACAGGATATAATGATTGATATGGATGCTTATCTGCCCGAAAAGAAATCAGGAACAATAGAAAGCCTGGACGAAAGCCGTATTTATATGGACACTGGGGAAGATAAATAGAGAACAAAAAACGAACAAACGTTTGTTTTGATATAGACAAATAGGGAGCGGTATGTTATAATCAATCTCAGTTTTATGTCTCGATTTATCCGCAGTAGTTTGTTGATTTCGTATAGTTCGGAAAATTGAGTTTAGTAACACAAATTCGTCGAAGGGACATTTTTTAGAAAACGGAATATGTACCTCGACGAATTTCTGGCGAAATGTCGAACTTTTTTACTATAGATTTTGGAGGTGGTATTTGTGCAAACTGCACAAAATATATTCAAACTTCATAGCGAATACCAGCCCACTGGCGATCAGCCGCAGGCAATAGAAGCCTTGGTCAAGGGGTTCCGGGAAGGCAATCAATTCCAGACTTTACTGGGGGTAACTGGCTCGGGAAAAACATTTACCATGGCAAACGTGATCCAGCAGCTTAATAAGCCCACTTTGGTAATAGCGCACAATAAGACCCTTGCTGCCCAGTTGTACGGAGAGTTCAAGGAATTTTTCCCGGAGAATGCGGTGGAGTATTTTGTGTCCTACTACGACTACTACCAGCCCGAAGCCTACGTCCCCCAGACCGATACCTACATCGCGAAGGACTCCGCGATCAACGAGGAGATTGACAAGCTGCGCCTCTCCGCCACGGCGGCGCTGGTCGAGCGCCGGGACGTGATTGTTGTTGCATCCGTTTCCTGTATTTACGGTTTGGGCAGCCCCGACGACTACCTGGGGATGATGGTATCCCTGCGGCCGGGGATGGAGCGCGACCGCGACGAGGTGATCCGTGCGCTGATCGATATTCAGTACACGAGAAATGAGATGGATTTTCATCGGGGCACCTTCCGCGTGCGCGGGGATGTGCTTGAGATCTTTCCGGCGAACTACGGGGAGACGGCGGTTCGCGTGGAGTTTTTCGGGGATGAGATCGACCGGATCACGGAGATCGATGTGCTGACCGGGGAGGTTAAGTGCGGGTTAGAGCATTTTGCAGTATTCCCGGCTTCTCACTATGTCGTGCCGCAGGAAAAGATTTTACGGGCCTGCGGGGATATTGAGGAGGAGCTTGAGGAGCGCGTGAAGTATTTTAAGGGGGAGGACAAGCTTTTAGAGGCGCAGCGGATCGCGGAGCGGACGAACTTTGATATAGAAATGCTGAAGGAGACCGGATTCTGCAGCGGGATCGAGAATTATTCCAGGCATCTTGCAGGGCTTCCGGCCGGTGCGACGCCGCACACGCTGATGGATTATTTCAGGGATGATTATCTGATCATCGTGGACGAATCACATATCACGATCCCGCAGGTGAGAGGGATGTATGCCGGGGATCAGTCCAGGAAGACGACACTTGTCGAATACGGATTCCGCCTGCCGTCTGCAAAGGATAACCGTCCGCTGAATTTCCAGGAATTTGAGAACAGGATCGATCAGATGATGTTCGTGTCGGCGACGCCGAATGTCTATGAGAAGGAGCATGAGCTGCTGCGCGCGGAACAGATTATCCGTCCGACCGGCCTGCTCGATCCGGAGGTGATCATCCGGCCGGTTGAGGGGCAGATCGATGATCTGGTCGGAGAGGTGAACAAAGAGATTGCGAAGAACAGCAAAGTTCTGATCACAACGCTGACCAAGCGTATGGCGGAGGATCTGACCGACTATATGAGAGAGATCGGGATCCGTGTCAAGTATCTGCACTCGGATATTGACACGCTTGAGCGTGCCGAGATTATCCGCGATCTGCGTCTGGATGTCTTTGATGTGCTGGTCGGGATCAACCTGCTTCGTGAGGGACTGGATATCCCGGAGATCACGCTGGTTGCGATTCTGGATGCAGACAAGGAAGGCTTCCTGCGTTCTGAGACATCGCTGATACAGACGATCGGGCGCGCGGCACGCAACAGTGACGGACATGTCATCATGTATGCGGACAAGATTACGGATTCGATGCGTGTCGCGATCGACGAGACCGAGCGCCGGCGCAGGATTCAGCAGGAGTACAACAAAGCGCACGGGATTACGCCGAAGACGATTCAGAAGTCGGTCCGCGAGCTGATTTCCGTGTCGAAGAAGGTCGCGAAGGAAGAGATGAACTTTAAGAAGGATCCGGAATCGATGAATAAGTCCGAGCTCACGAAGCTCGTGGCGGAGATTCAGAAGAAGATGGAGAGCGCGGCGGCGGATCTGAATTTCGAGGCAGCAGCGGAATACCGCGACAAGATGGTCGAGCTGAAAAATATGCTGAGAGATCTGTAAAGACAGAGCGAAAGGGGCAGGTCCGTACACCGGGAAAGACAATGAAAAGAAAACATATATGTGGCCCGGGCAGGTGCGGTCAGCGGGAAATCAGATCAATCAGATAATATAGAAAGAGGAAACAGCCTGTCAGATAAATAGAAAGAGGAAACAGTCAATATGAAAAAGAAATCCGAGAGAAAATATATCAAAATCCGCGGAGCAAACGAGCACAATCTCAAAAGTATCGATGTGGATATCCCGCGTGACGAATTTGTCGTTCTGACCGGTCTGTCCGGATCGGGCAAATCCTCGCTGGCCTTTGACACGATCTACGCGGAGGGACAGCGCCGCTATATGGAATCGCTCTCGTCCTACGCGAGACAGTTCTTAGGGCAGATGGAAAAGCCGAATGTGGAAAAAATCGAGGGGCTATCCCCCGCGATTTCGATTGATCAGAAATCGACAAACCGTAATCCGCGTTCCACGGTGGGGACGGTGACGGAGATCTATGACTATTTTCGCCTTCTTTATGCGCGGATCGGAATCCCGCATTGTCCGAAGTGCGGCAGAGAGATTAAAAAACAGACCGTGGATCAGATGGTGGATCAGATTATGGGGCTGCCGGAGCGCACGAGGATTCAGCTGCTCGCCCCGGTGGTCCGCGGAAGAAAAGGAGAGCATCAGAAGCTGTTCGAACAGGCGAGACGCAGCGGTTATGTCCGTGTGATCGCGGACGGCAGCATGTACGAGCTGACTGAGGAGATTAAGCTGGATAAAAATAAAAAGCACAACATCGAGATCGTGGTGGACCGTCTGTCCGTAAAGGAAGGGATTGAGAAGCGGCTGACAGACTCGATCGAGAGTGTCCTTCAGCTGGCGGAGGGACGTATGACAGTGGATGTCATCGACGGGGAACCGATTCAGTTTTCCGAGAGCTTTTCCTGTCCGGACTGCGGGATCAGTGTCGGCGAGGTGGAGCCGCGCAGCTTTTCCTTTAACAATCCGTTCGGCGCCTGTCCGACCTGCTTTGGACTGGGCTATAAGATGGAGTTTGACGAGGATCTGATGATTCCGGACAAGCGGCTTTCGATCGCGCAGGGGGCCATTCAGGTGATGGGCTGGCAGTCCTGTACCGATCCGTCGAGTTTCACCTACGCGATTTTAAAAGCACTGACCGAAGCATACCATTTTTCGATGGACACGCCGTACGAGGAGTATCCCCCGGAGATTCAGAAGGTGCTGATCCACGGTACGGACGGCAGAGAGGTCAAGGTTCATTATAAGGGAATGCGCGGGGAGGGCGTCTACGACGTTGCGTTTGAGGGTCTGCTTCGTAATGTGCAGCGTAAATACCGGGAGACGGGTTCCGAGACGATGAAGCAGGAGTACGAGCAGTTCATGCGTATCACGCCCTGTGAGGACTGTAAGGGACGGCGTCTGAAAAAAGAATCCCTGGCGGTGACGGTTGCGGATAAAAACATTTACGATATGACCGTGATGTCGGTAAAGAATCTGAATGCGTTTCTGGCGGACATGGAGCTGAACCGGCAGCAGCATCTGATCGGGGATCAGATTTTAAAAGAAATCCGCGCGCGCGTGGGCTTTTTAAATGAAGTCGGGCTGGATTACCTGTCTCTGACCCGTGCGACGGCATCCCTTTCCGGCGGCGAGGCGCAGCGGATCCGACTGGCGACACAGATCGGTTCCGGACTGGTCGGCGTGGCCTATATTCTGGATGAGCCGTCGATCGGACTGCACCAGCGAGACAATGACAAGCTGCTCGGAGCGCTGAAGAATCTGAAGGATCTCGGGAATACGCTGATCGTGGTCGAACACGACGAGGACACGATGATGGCGGCGGATTATATCGTGGATATCGGTCCGGGCGCAGGTTCTCACGGCGGTGAGGTGGTGGCCTGCGGAACCGCGCAGGATATTATGAAAAATAAAAAATCCATCACCGGCGCATACTTAAGCGGCCGCATCCGGATTCCTGTGCCGGAAGAGCGCCGGACGCCGACCGGTTTTCTGACGGTGCGCGGCGCACGGGAGAACAATCTGAAAAATATTGACGTGAAAATCCCGTTGGGAGTCATGACCTGTGTCACCGGTGTGTCGGGTTCCGGAAAAAGCTCCCTGACAAACGAGATACTCTACAAACATCTTGCGCGTGATCTGAACCGTGCGCGCTGCATACCGGGAATCCATGACGGGATTGACGGAATGGATCAGCTCGACAAGGTAATTGACATCGACCAGTCGCCGATCGGCCGGACCCCACGATCGAACCCCGCCACGTACACGGGTGTGTTTGACATGATCCGCGATCTGTTTGCGGCGACGCCGGACGCGAAGGCAAAGGGATATAAAAAGGGGCGATTCAGCTTCAACGTGAAGGGCGGCCGCTGTGAAGCCTGCTCCGGCGACGGGATTTTAAAGATCGAGATGCACTTTCTGCCGGATGTCTATGTGCCCTGTGAGGTGTGCGGCGGGAAACGTTACAACCGCGAGACGCTTGAGGTGAAATATAAGGGAAAAAGTATTTATGACGTATTGGATATGACGGTTGAGGAGGCGCTGGAATTCTTTAAAAACGTGCCGTCCATTCACCGGAAGATTCAGACGCTCTACGATGTCGGATTATCCTATGTAAAACTCGGACAGCCCTCGACGGAGCTTTCCGGCGGTGAGGCACAGCGCATCAAGCTGGCGACAGAACTTTCCAGGCGAAGCACCGGAAAGACGATTTATATCCTTGATGAGCCGACAACGGGGCTTCATTTTGCGGACGTGCACAAACTGATCGAGATTCTGCGCCGTCTCTCCGAGGGAGGCAATACCGTGGTGGTGATTGAGCATAATCTCGACGTGATCAAGACGGCGGATTACATCATCGATATGGGACCCGAGGGCGGCGACGGAGGCGGAACCGTGATCGCAGAGGGGATGCCGGAGGAAGTGGCCGGGATGCCGCAGTCCTACACCGGGCAGTATGTAAAGAGATATCTGGAAAATCAATAAAAAATACCGCGGACATTTCCGGGGCGCAATCGCCGGGTTGCCTGCGTGCAATGAGCCGGATGCCGTGTCTGCATGAATCTCTGGCGAATACCGCGCCGCAGATCGGAGACTTCATCAGCCAGCTGCGGGGGACCGGAAAGATAAAGATCGAATGAATGTTCTGGGGAGTACCTGCCGGGATGCGTCAGCGTCCCGGCAGGCTGAGTTATGAAGAATTTTATGCCCTGGGGCACACCACCTGGAAATGATGTCAGGTGGAATTACCTGGTACGTGATTACTATACCGTCCGATTGTGATCATTTTGTGACGGAAAAATGAAAAATGAAGAAATTCTTATTTTTTAGAAAAAAATGGATACCGGTTAAAAAATCATTTGAAAATTCCCAGTTTTTGTATATAATAAGGCTGTATATGTAAAAATATGATTAAATGAATCTCTATGTCCTTTTTTGAGCTGCGTACAGCGGCATAAGGATCTGCAGAGAAAATTTATGGATAGATAAGACGCAGCAGTTGAAACGAAAGGAAAGGTTGGGAATATGAGTACAGATATCGGTATCGATCTTGGCACCGCAAGTATTCTGGTGTATATCAAGGGAAAGGGTGTCGTGTTAAAAGAGCCGTCGGTAGTGGCGTTTGACCGTGATACAAATAAGATCAAAGCGATCGGAGAGGAAGCGAGGCTGATGCTGGGAAGGACCCCGGGGAATATCGTGGCGGTCCGGCCGCTGCGTCAGGGGGTTATCTCCGATTACACGGTGACGGAGAAGATGATCAAGTATTTCATCCAGAAGGCGCTTGGCAAGAAGACATTCCGCAAGCCGCGGATCAGTGTCTGCGTGCCCAGCGGCGTGACGGAAGTGGAGAAGAAAGCCGTTGAAGACGCGACCTATCAGGCCGGCGCGCGGGAGGTGACGATCATCGAAGAGCCGATTGCGGCTGCGATCGGGGCAGGGATCGATATCTCAAAGCCGTGCGGGAATATGATTGTTGATATCGGGGGCGGTACGGCGGATATCGCCGTGATCTCGCTGGGAGGTTCCGTTGTCAGCACATCCATCAAGATCGCGGGGGATGATTTTGACGAGGCGATCGTCCGCTATATGAGAAAGAAGCACAATCTTCTGATCGGTGAGAGAACCGCGGAGGATATCAAGATCAAGATCGGGAGCTGTTTTCCGCTGGCGCAGAACGAGACGATGGATGTCAGGGGACGAAACCTGGTGACGGGACTCCCGAAGACGGTGGCAGTGTCCTCGGAGGAGACGGAGGAAGCGTTAAGGGAACCGACGCTGCAGATCGTGGAGGCTGTGCATTCCGTGCTGGAGAAGACACCACCGGAGCTGGCTGCCGATGTGGCGGACCGCGGGATTGTTTTAACCGGCGGCGGTGCGCTGCTGCGCGGACTGGAGGAGCTGATCGAGGATAAAACCGGGATTAATACGATGACTGCGGATGAGCCGATGACCTGTGTGGCGATCGGTACGGGGAAATTTGTGGAATTTTTGTCCGGAAGACGGGATGACGATTAAGATCTGACGTGTTCCGGCCGATATAATATTAGTATGGAAACAGAGCGACAGGGACGTTGCCGGGATTCTGCAGATGTTTCCGCACGGAATCGCGGGACGCTGGCTGCAGAACGGATACCATCACAATGGTAACAATAAAGGAGCAGATGTATGGTTAAAGGATTGTATACGGCATATACAGGGATGATCAACGAACAGAGGAGAATGGATATCCTTTCCAATAATCTGGCGAATGCAGACACAAATGGCTATAAAAAAGAGGGAGCGACCTCACAGACATTTGCGGATGAACTTGCGATCCGGATTAAAGACAGCTCTGTACACGGGATTCCGCAGCGCCTCGGGGATGTGAGTCTCGGCGTTCACATCGGAGAGACCTATACGGATTACACCTCGGGTAATTTCCGGATTACGGATAACCAGGCGGATTTTGCACTTCGCGGCGACGGTTTTTTTGCGATTGCATATACGGATAAGGCAGGTAATTCCTCGGTGAAGTATACCAGGGACGGCGCTTTTGTCGTGAACCGGCAGGGTTACCTGGTGACAAAGGACGGCGACTACGTGCTGAGTATGAACGACGCGAGAAACGGCAATGCGGGCGGACGGATTCAGGTGGATCCGAATGTAAAGATTGTTGTCGACGAGTTCGGAAACATTTTCCAGAACAATCAGCAGGTTGCAAATATCGGTTTTGTGGATTTTGAAGATTATAACTATCTTGCCAAGTTCGGCGAGAATATGTATGACCTTGTGGAAGGCGGCACGGTGACGGAGTCGGATGCGCAGATTGAGCAGGGGATTATTGAGTCCTCCAATGTCAATGTGGTTTCCGAGATGGTGGAGATGATCTCGGTTTCCAGGGCATATCAGGCGGGGCAGAAGATGATCAATGCCATCGATGAGACGCTGGGCAAGGCGGTCAATGAAGTCGGAAAGATTTAACGGGGAGGTAGCTTTTTATGATGAGATCACTCTATACTGCAGCGACCGGTATGTTAGCGCAGCAGGCGAATGTGGATAATATTTCAAACAATCTGTCAAATGTCAATACGGTAGGCTACAAGCAGGAAAAGACCGAGTTTAAGTCTCTGCTCTACCAGAACATTCAGACGAGGACGACGAGTGCGAACGGTGAGCAGAAGCCGATCTCTGCGCAGGTGGGTCTCGGTACGCGTGTGGCGTCGAACACCTCGATTTACAAGCAGGGGCCGTTGATGGCCAGTGAGAATGATACGGATTTTGCGATTGACGGCGACGGCTTTTTTGCGGTGCGCGGTGCGGACGGCGAGACTTACTACACGAGAGCCGGTAATTTTACCTGGGCAGTCAGCGGAAACGGAATCGTTCTGACCAATACGCAGGGATATCCGGTACTCGACACGGCGAATCAGCCGATCCGGCTTCCGGCAGGCGTGAGCTCGGGCAGCGTTGAGGTATCCGGGGACGGATCATTCGGTTACCGGCTGCAGAACGGTACATATGTGAGCATGAATCAGAGATTCGGACTGTTTCAGTTCAACAACCCTGCGGGAATCGAGAAAGTCGGGGATAACCTGCTGGCAGTGACCGATGCCTCGGGAGATCCGCTCAATGAGAATACAAACGCAAACCTGATCCGTAGTAAAGTCCGCCAGAAATATCTGGAGGGATCAAATGTTCAGGTGGCGGACGAGATGGTCAATCTGATTATTGCGCAGCGCGCATACCAGCTGAATTCCAAGGCGATCACGACCTCGGACGAGATGCTTGATCAGGCGAATAATCTGAAGCGCTAAAGTTCAGCCATGCCTGGCAAAATGGGCGAATCATGCTCGCATGAATGAGCACATTCTGCCAGGCATGAGGTGAGCGCCTGTTTATGAGCCAAAATGAGCTGCGTCAGTAGCGGAGAGCTCCAGGTGAGCGGTTTTGCGAATGGCGCGGCTGAACGGAAGTTAACTTTTAGAATATAATATAACGATGGGACAGGAAAGGCGGTATGACATATGAGCATGGGAGTTGACAGTATTGCCGCAATGATTGATAATACGAAAAACAGTGCCGCGGCCGGCAGTGCGGCGACCTTAAAGACCTCGGCGAACGGTCTGTCATCCGAATCGACAGAGGAAGAGCTGATGACGGTCTGCAAAGACTTTGCCTCTTATTTTGTCGAGGAGGTGTTAAAGGAAGTAAAGGAAAATATGACGCTGAATGACGATGAGGATGAAGATTCTTCCATCGGTACGCTGAAAGATTTTCATATGGACAGCGCGATTGAGATGATTGCAGACGAGATTGTCGATCAGTCGGGATCGTCCTTTACCCAGCAGCTGTTTGAGCAGATGAAGCGCAATTACGGGATTGCTGACGATGTGACTGCGTGAGACGTAAGCTTCGGTGGTATGCCGCAGGGACGATGACAGAGCAGTGACGGAACAAAATAAAGACGACATGAAAAACCTTGAACTTACTTCAAGGTTTTTCTTACGTCAGGGACAGGCAGGCGCTGCGGACAGGCAGCGTTTGCCGGCTGTTTTATGCGGGAGAATAAAGGTGGAAAAGCTGACGGGATATGTGGAGCATATCATATACAGAAATGCAGATAACGGATATACGGTGCTGAACCTGGTGAGCGGAGAGGAGGAGGTGACATGCGTCGGTGTCTTCTCCGCGATTGCGGAGGGGGAAAATATCGAGGCGACCGGTGATTTTTCGGATCATCCGACCTACGGGCGACAGTTTAAGGTGGAATCCTTTGAGGAGAAAGCGCCGGAGGATGAGGAGGCGATCGAGCGTTATCTCGGTTCCGGGGCGATTAAGGGCGTGGGACTTGCGCTTGCGGCGCGGATTGTGCGCAGATTTAAGGAAGACACCTTCCGCATCATCGAGGAGGAGCCGGAGAGGCTGGCTGAGATCAAGGGGATCAGTGAGCGGAAGGCGAGGGAAATCGCGGCTCAGGTCAATGAGAAGCGGGATCTTCGCCAGGCGATGATTTTTCTGCAGCAATACGGAATCACGATGAACCTCGCGGTGCGCGTCTATCAGGCGTACGGGCAGGAAGTTTACGGGATCATCCGGGAGAACCCGTACCGGCTGGCGGACGATATCGACGGCGTCGGATTCCGGACGGCGGATGAGATTGCTTCCCGTGTCGGGATCCGCCTGGATTCGGATTTCAGGATCCGAAGCGGGATTCTTTATCTTCTGCTGCAGGCTGCAGGGGAGGGACATACCTATCTGCCGAAAGAGGAGCTGACCAGGCGGGCGGTGCAGCTGCTCGGGGTCAATGCGGAACAGGTGGAAAAGCAGTACATGGATCTCGCGATCGAACGGAAGGTCATCCTAAAACGTGAAATGGGCGAGGAGACAGAGAGTCAGGCGACGCAGATATATGCATCGGCCTATTATTATATGGAAGCGAATACCGCGTCCATGCTGAAACAGCTCGATGTGAGCTATGATGTGCCGGATATCGAGATTGAGGAACGGATCCGCACAATCGGGAAACAGACCGGGATGGCGCTCGACGAGCATCAGGTGACGGCGGTGAAAGAAGCGGTGCGCAACGGACTTCTTGTGATTACCGGAGGTCCGGGAACCGGAAAGACGACCACCATCAACACCATTATCCGTTATTTTGAGCTGGAGGGAATGGATATTTACCTTGCAGCGCCGACCGGACGGGCGGCCAAGCGGATGAGCGAGACGACCGGCTTTGAGGCAAGGACGATTCACCGGATGCTTGAGCTGAACGGCGGCGTGGAGGGAACGGCCGGATTTGAGCGGAATGAGCAGAATCCGCTCGAGACGGATGTCGTAATCATAGACGAGATGTCCATGGTTGACATTTCCCTGATGAACGCCCTGCTTAAGGCGGTTGCGGTGGGAACACGTCTGATTCTGGTGGGCGATGTCAACCAGCTTCCCAGTGTCGGGCCGGGCAGTGTGCTGAAGGATATCATCAATTCCGGGATCTGTCATGTGGCAAAGCTAACAAAGATTTTCCGTCAGGCATCTACCAGCGATATCATCGTCAATGCGCACCGGATCAATCAGGGGGAGGAAGTGAGGCTTGACAATAAAAGCATGGATTTCTTCTTTCTGAAGCGGTATGAGGCGGATGTCATCATCAGCGTGGTGCTGCAGCTGATACAGCAGAAGCTTCCGCGGTTTGTGGAGGCCACGCCCTATGATATCCAGGTGCTGACGCCCATGAGAAAAGGACTTCTGGGAGTGGAGCGGCTCAACGGGATCCTGCAGCGATACTTAAATCCGCCGGCTCGGAATAAGCTGGAAAAAGAGCACGGGGAGATTGTCTTCCGCGAGGGGGACAAGGTCATGCAGATTCGGAATAATTACCAGCTCGAATGGGAGACCCGCACAAAATTCGGTCTTGCGGTGGACAAGGGAACCGGCGTGTTTAACGGGGACATGGGAATCATACGGGAGATCAATGATTTTTCCGAGACGATGACAGTGGAGTTTGACGAGGGCAGGCAGGTGGAATATCCCTATAAGCTCCTCGACGAGCTTGAGCTTGCCTATGCGATCACGATTCACAAATCGCAGGGGAGCGAGTATCCGGCCGTTGTGATTCCGCTGTTAAGCGGGCCGGCGATGCTGATGAACCGCAACCTGCTCTACACGGCGGTGACGCGCGCCAGGCGCTGTGTGACGCTGGTGGGGAACGAGGCGACGTTTTACGGGATGGTGAAGAACACATCACAGCAGAAACGCTACAGCGGACTGTGCGCACGCCTGAAGGAAGAATAAAAAGAAGTACATACAGTCATGCTCTGCGAAATGTGCAAATCATACTTACGTGAATGAGCACATTTCACAGAGCATGGCTGAACTGTAACTTTTGTTATATAATGAATGTGTAAAATACGGCGGCAGACACTGCCGGTCAGGATAACAGCGCTTTATCGCTGGCAAATTCCTCCCCGCTGACACGCTCGAACTGATGAAGCAGATCTTCGACCGTCAGCTTTTTCTTTTCCTCACCGCGGATGTCGAGGATGATCGTGCCCTCGTGCATCATGATAAGGCGGTTGCCGTGTGCGATGGCATCCTTCATATTGTGGGTGACCATCATGGCGGTCAGATGATGCTCTGCGATAATCCGGTCGGAGATCTCGAGAACTTTCGCCGCTGTTTTCGGATCTAACGCCGCAGTGTGCTCGTCGAGCAGCAGAAGCTGCGGTTTTTTTAATGTCGCCATCAGCAGGGTGATCGCCTGACGCTGGCCGCCGGAGAGCAGGCCGACCTTGGAAGCAAGCCGGTCCTCAAGTCCCAGGTCCAGTGTGGCGAGCAGTTCGCGGTAGGCGTCGCGCTCCTTTTTTGTCACACCCCAGGTGAGCCTGCGGCGGTCGCCGCGGCGTGATGCGATTGCCATATTTTCCTCGATGGACATCGTGGCGGCGGTGCCGGTCATCGGATCCTGGAAAACACGGCCGAGATACCGTGCGCGTTTGTGCTCGGACAGACGCGTGACATCGATGCCGCCAATGAAAATCTTTCCGGAATCCACGGGCCACACACCTGCGACCGCGTTTAACGTGGTTGATTTTCCGGCGCCGTTTCCGCCGATCATTGTGACAAAATCGCCCTCCGCAAGTGAGAGGTTTACGCCGGCAAGCGCGATTTTTTCATTGATCGTACCCGGATTAAACGTTTTTCTGATATTGTCGATTTTTAACATTTCTGCCATGTGTCACCGCTCCTTCCGTTTGCGCTTTACCTTGAGATAGGGGATTGCGAGGAACACGGCCACCACGATGGCGGAGAACAGCTTTAAGTCGTCGGAAGGCAGCTTCAGCCATAATACGATATTGATGACAATATAGTAAATGATTGCGCCGGCCACGACCGAGAACAGCGTGTGTGCGAACGCAAAATGCTTCCCCTCGCAGAGCTTTCCGAAGAGAACCTCGCCGATGATGACGGCGGCCAGACCGATGACGATGGCGCCGCGGCCCATGTTGACGTCGGCAGAACCCTGATACTGCGCGTAGAGTCCGCCGGAGAGCCCGACCAGCCCGTTTGAGAGCATCAGGGCGATCACGGTGTGGAACTTTGTGTTGATGCCCTGCGCCCTTGCCATCTGCTGGTTGCAGCCTGTCGCGCGGATCGCCTGTCCCTGTTCCGTTCCGAAAAAACAGTAGGAAAGGACCACAATGGCGACGATAAAAAGAATACAGGTGACGAAAAGCCGTATCAGAGATCCGGAGGACTCCGTGAGGTAGCGCAGCGAAACGATCAGAGGATATTTGTCCACACTGACGGCCTGATTTGAGCATCCCATAATGTTCAGATTGATGGAATAGAGCGAAATCTGCGTCAAAATACCCGCGAGAATTCCCGGAATGCCGAGAACCGTGTGAAGAATTCCGGTGATGAAACCGGCCGCCATGCCCGCAAGGAACGCAAAAAGAAGCGCCGGCCACGGATTCATGCCGCCACGGATCAGCATGACTGCGACAGCGCCTCCGGTTGCGAGAGAACCGTCAACGGTCAGATCCGGAAAATCCAGAAGACGGTAGGTGATATAGACGCCTAAGGCCATCAGCCCCCATACCATGCCCTGCGCAAACGCGCCGGGCATGGACCGGAGCAGGGCCATCGGGTCTAATGACATAAAGTAACCCATGGGAACCCCCTTTGTATGTATTATTCGGTTTCGATGGCTGTGTAATCATCCGGGATCTGAATGTTTAACTGCCCGCAGATCTCTGCGTTGTATTTTTTCGTGACATTCGGCGCATACTCAATATTCATAGTGGTAATATCCGAGCCGTTTACGAGAATGTCGTATGCCATCTCGCCGGCTTTGTATCCGATATCATAGTAGCTGATCGAGAGCGTTGCGACGCCGCAGCCTGCACACATGCCCTCCTCCCCCGTGATGACGGGGATACCTGCCGGAAGCGTGATGTTATTGATGGTTTCCGTGTTGTTCGCCATTGTATTGTCGGTCGGGATGTAGATAACGTCGACCTCGCTGATGGCATTTTGGACAACGGCGTTGATATCGTTGGAGTCGGCCGCGGTATATACTTTATAGGCGATGCCGTCCTCGTCGAGGTATTTCTGAAATTCATTTGCCTGGTACACGGAGTTCGGCTCCGCGGAGCAGTAAAGGATCCCGACGGTTTTCGCATCCGGGAACAGCTCAAGAAGCATGTCCTCCTGCTGGTCTAACGGGGCGAGATCCGAGGTGCCGGATACGTTTTTGCCGGTTGCGCCGCTCCAGTCGTCGATCTCAAGCGCCGTCGCGTAATCGGTGACAGAGGTTCCGAGGACCGGTATTGTGCTTGTCGCAGCGGATGCACACTGCAGCGCCGTGGTGGCGTTGGCCAGGATCAGGTCATAATCGCCGGAGACAAATGTAGATGCGATGCTGGAACAGTTTGCCGGCTCACCCTGTGCATTCTGTACCTCAAACGTAACGCCGTCTTCGCCGAGAAGCTCTGTCAGGGCGTCTTTAAAGCCCTCCGTCGCGGAATCAAGCGCCGGGTGCTCTAACTGCTGCAGAATCCCGATGTTGTAAACCTTTCCGTCTGCCGGCGCGGTATTCTGTCCGCCGTCCGGCACCGAAGCCTCGGTGCCCGCATCCGGGGTTGCGGAACCGGCATCGGCGGAAGCGCCCGCATCCGAAGCGGAGCCTGCATCCGAAGCTTTGGAACCTGTGTCGCCGTTTCCGCAGGCGGCCAGGGAAACCGTCACGGCTGCGGCCATGAGAACAGACACGAATCTTGTTGATTTTTTCATAAAATTCCTCCTTTAATGCATTAATGTATTAATGCTTTTATCAGATAAATTATAGTGAGGAAACCTGCATTCGTCAATATAAATATGAAAAGAAAGCGCGATTTCGTATTTTCTATGAAAAATTTAAGAAATATTTTATGGTATGAAAACCCCGGACGTGCTAGGATAAGAGACGTGAAATATGGAAAAAAACGGAACCGGGCGGCAGGGAGGGTTTCGCGGGATGCCATGAACAAAGGACAGGAGCAGGAAAAAAAGCAGAGGCAGATGCCGGTGCGCATATCGGGAGTAAAGGAGCGGGGCGAACGGCTGCACGCGTGGCTCATGGACAGTCTGGACTGGCTGTATCCGCCGCGGTGTCCCGTCTGCGACGGCATTATGGCGCCGGGCGGGCGGATCTGCCCCGGATGCGGCGGGGAAGTCCGTACGGTCGAGGAGCCGGTGTGCAAAAAATGCGGAAAGCCGCTTGAGAACGAGCGAAGGGAATACTGCGGTGACTGCACGCATAAAAAGCATACATATTGTCAGGGAAAGGCGGTTTTTGTCTATCGCGGCGGGATCCGTCAGTCCATGTACCGGTTTAAATATGCGAACCGGAGGGAGTACGCAGAGTTTTACGCGGACCGGGCCGCAGCGCTTTACGGGGCGTGGGTCCGCCGGAATCAGATCGAGGTGATCGTGCCGGCGCCGATGTTTTCCGGAAAGAAGCGGCGGCGGGGATATGACCAGGCGGAAGTGTTTGCACGTGCGCTCGGAAGAAAACTGGACCTTCCGGTGGACGCGGGGCTGATCCGACGGGTAAAGAATACGGTGCCGCAGAAAGAATTAAATGAAAAAGAACGTCAGCATAATTTAAAAAATGCTTTTCAATTGCAGGCTGATATAGTAGAATATAGACAGGTATTGCTCGTCGATGATATTTATACGACCGGAAGCACGATCGATGCGGTGGCGGAGACGCTGCTTGCGGGAGGAGTCAGAAATGTTTATTCTATCTGTATCAGTATCGGAGCAGGATTCTGACAGATAATCAATCTATGCAGGAGGTTCAGAGGCGATGGAAGTTAGAAATTGCAGAAGTTGCGGACGTTTATTTAATTACCTGGGCGGGATGCCGATCTGCCCGGATTGTACGAGGAAGCTCGAGGATACCTTTCAGGCGGTGAAGGAGTATCTGAGGGAGAATCCGAAGGCTACGGTCAGTCAGGTATCGGAGGAGATGGATGTCTCGGTCAAGCAGATCAAACAGTGGGTCAGAGAGGAGAGACTGTCATTTTCCGGAGCGGGAGCGGACGGATTTGTCTGCGAGCACTGCGGCGCACCGATCACAACCGGCCGGTTTTGCGAAAAGTGCAAGTCGAATATGACAGATTCCCTGAACGAAGCGCTTGACAAGCCAAAGCCTGCACCGGTCAAAAAGCAGGAGAAGGACGGGAACCGGATGCGTTTCCTGCAGTAGGCTGCGCGGAAGCGCCGGAGCGCCGGAATCCGAAAAAAATACAAGAGCGGGTCCAGATGATGGGTCGGCTCTTTTTTTTCTTTGAAATTGCGGACAGTTGTGTTATAATGCTGATAAGAATGCGTAACTGCGGGCAAAACAGGGGTGGCAGAGTCAGAAAGCCGGTTTGCGCGGCAGGGAAAGGACGATTTTGGGATATGGTGAATGAGGAGCGATTGCGGCATCTGATCCGGGTTTCCCGGTTTGATACGAATGACGGAAAGCAGTGCAAGCCAATGACGCAGTATGCAAGAAAGGATTATGTGTCCATGCGGCTTCTTGGCAGTTTTGTGACCGGAACGATCTGTTTCGGGATTCTGCTGCTGCTCTGGGGGCTGTATTCGATGGAAGAGCTGATGGTGCAGCTGAACCGGCTGGACATCATAGGAACGCTGACGCGGCTTGGCGTATCATACCTGGTCTTTATGCTGGTTTATCTCGGCGCGACGTGCGTGGTGTTTCAGCTGAAGTATTCGGAAGGGCGCAGAAAAGTAAAAAAGTATTACAACAGCTTAAAAAAGATCAATCAGATGTATGAGCGTGAAGAACGGCTGAAAATGCCGGAACATAAAGATTGGGAATAACGGGAGGCTGATATGACAACCATACTGGAACTAAAAGAGAAAATGATACGCTTTTACGGAAAAAATGAAGTGTTCATTACGCCGGTGATCAAATTTGTGATGGCATTTGTGATGTTTACGCTTGTCAACACCAATATTGGTTACATGAAAAGTATCAGCAGAACGCCGGTGGCGCTGATTCTGGCGCTGGGCTGTTCGATTTTTCCGGTCAGCTGCACGATTTTTCTCGTGACCGCGGTGATCCTTGCGCATTTGTATGCGCTGTCGCTTGAGGTATGCCTGGTCGCGCTGCTGCTGTTTATTGTGATCTATTTCGTGTATTTCCGTTTTGCGCCCAGGCACGGCTATGATGTGCTGCTGATGCCGTTGTTTTTCCATCTGAAGCTTCCGTATATTATGCCGGTCGGCATGGGACTGCTTCGGGAGGTGTACTCCGCGTTTGCGCTGATCTGCGGTACGGTGGTGTGGTTTTTCCTAAACGGGGTGAAGGAGAATGCGCCCGTCTTAAGTGCGACGGATGAAGCGGAAGGAAATATGGTGTCAAAGATTGTGATCGCCCTGAATCAGCTTGTGGGAAACAAGGAGCTGTATCTTGTGATCGGAATCATGACCGCCACGCTCATTATCGTCTATATCATCCGCAGGATGTCGATTGAGAATGCCTGGACGGTAGCGATTATTTCCGGCGTCCTGTTTCAGACGATCGGAATGATCGCCGGGTATATGCTGATCGGGATTTCCGGTAAGACCGTCGGCGTACTGGTGGGGAATGTCCTGTGCGCCCTGATTGCGCTGGTGATTCAGTTTTTGTTTTTCAATCTGGATTATTCCAGGACGGAGCGGCTGCAGTTTGAGGACGACGAATATTATTACTATGTCAAAGCGATCCCGAAGGCGTTTGTGTCCGGATCGGATAAAAAGGTAAAGCGTTTCGCGGGAAAGGGTGACCAGGAGGAACGCCTGACAAAAAAACAGCTGGCAAAAGAGATGGACATTGATGAGGATTTATTAGATTAAGGGAGTGAACTTCGTGCAGAATATAATCGCGACACTGAACAGTCTGTGGGAAAAGCTGTCCATGTACATGTACCCGCTTAAGATGAGCACGACGGATCTCGTCGAGATTGTCATTATTACATTCCTGTTTTATTATGTGCTGGTCTGGATCAAAAATACCAGAGCCTGGATGCTGCTGCGTGGCCTTCTCGTGATCCTGCTGTTTGTGGGAGTGGCAGTTGTATTTGAGATGAATACGATTATATGGATTGCGGAGAATACGTTAAGCGTGGCTCTGATTGCGCTGGTCATTATCTTTCAGCCTGAGATGCGCAAGGCGCTGGAGAATCTGGGGCGGAAGAATTTTATCACGGCGCTGTTTCCGTTTGAACTTTCCCGCAACGACGGGAGAAAATTTTCGGACCGGACGATCAGCGAGATGGTCAAAGCATGCTATGAGATGGGGCGGGTGAAGACCGGCGCCCTGATTGTGGTGGAGAATGATATCGTGCTGTCAGAATACGAAAAGACAGGGATTGAGGTGGACGGAATTCTCACCAGCCAGCTTCTGATCAACATTTTCGAAAAAAACACGCCGCTGCATGACGGGGCGGTGCTTGTGCGGGGAGACCGGGTGGTTTCCGCGACCTGTTATCTGCCGCTTACGGATTCGCTTTCCATCAGCAAGGATCTCGGAACCAGGCACCGCGCTGCTGTCGGGATCAGTGAGGCGAGCGATTCGCTTACAATTGTAGTGTCAGAGGAAACCGGCAAGGTCTCCATCGCCATAGGGGGAGAACTCTACCGCAATGTGGATGCGGAATTTTTAAAGAATAAACTGGCCTATGTCCAGAAGCGGGAGCAGGAGGCGTCAAGATTTGAAATGTGGAAGAGGAGGCTGAAGGATGCTAAAAAGAATCGGAAAAAAGCTGATAAATAATCTCGGCCTTAAGATACTTGCGCTGCTGTCTGCTCTGGTCATGTGGATGGTGGTGGCTAATATCGATGATCCGATGATCAAGAGGCCGTATAAGACGAGCGTGCTTCCGACGAATGAGGATTATATTACATCACAGGGAAAATATTATGAATGGCTGGACGGGGACAATACCGTGTCGTTCAATGTCTCCGCCAAGCGGAATGTCCATGAGAAGCTGTCCAATGCGGATTTTTCGGCGACGGCCGATCTGGAAAAGATCGTATATGATGAAAAGAGCGGGATGTGGCGCGTGCCGATCAGTATCTCAACCTCCAAATACAGCGGCGATCAGGTGGAGATTTCTTCGAGAGAGCAGTATATGGATGTCATGTTAGAGGATTTGGGGACATGTCAGAAAGCAATTGCGGCAAATACCAGGGGAACGGTAGCGGACGGCTGTGCGCTCGGCGATCTGCAGATTGTCGGCTCAAACCTTCTTAAGGTTTCCGGCCCGGCTTCGATTGTCAGCCAGATCGATACGGTATCGGCCACGATTAATGTGGACGGGATGTCGAGCGACGTGACGGACAGTGTCATTCCCGTACTCTATGATAAGGAAGGGGAAGTGATCGATACATCAAAGCTGACGCTGAGTTTAAATACAGTGACGGTATCCGCACAGATATTGAATACAAAGGATGTGCAGCTTGAATTTGCGACGACAGGGGAGGCGGCGGACGGGTATGTGATGACAGATGTCACGTATACACCCGGCACGGTGCGAATCAAAGGAAAGACGGCAGTGCTCAATCCGTTAAATAAGATCACAGTGCCGGAGGAGGTGCTGGATATCACCGGCATCCGGGAAAATCTCGTGACAACGGTGGACATCAGCTCTTATCTGCCGTCAGGGACCTCGCTGGTGTTAAATTCCGACGCAAAGGTGGAGGTTACCGTCCATGTGGAGCCTGTGATTACCAGGGTACTTGAACTTCCGACTCAGGGCATTCCGATACAGAATTTAAGGGAGGGCTACCGGGCGTCCTACGACGCAGCCACGATTCCCGTGGAAGTGCGCGGTGCGCAGAGCGAGATGGAGGGCCTGACAGCGGCGGATCTGACCGGAAGTGCAGACGCCGGCAATCTGGGCGCAGGAGAACACATACTGGAGGTGACGCTGGAAGTCAATCGCGAGCAGTGCTGGATCGGACTTCCCGTAACGGTTCCGGCGACGATTGAGCGGGATCCGGATGCGCCGGCAGGCGGAAACAACACACCGTCCGGGAACGGCACGTCTTCCGGAGGAAATAACACACCGTCCGGGGACGGCACGTCTTCCGGAGGAAATAACACACAGCCCGGGGATGGCACGTCTTCCGGAGAAAACGGAACCGGCACGGCAGACAGTGAGCAGAGCGGTGACGCTGCCTCTCAGGGAAACAATGCGCCGGCGGATGATGCCGGTGCGGCAGGAAGTCCGCATGCCGGAGACGGCGCGCCGGCGGCCGGAGCCGGGGAATGACGGCGGTTATTCGTGAAGCCGGAAAGACCGGCGGAATATAGTATTGTATAAAGTGAGGATCAGAAAAGGAGATTATTATGGCCAGAATGTTTGGAACAGACGGTGTCCGTGGAATTGCAGGTTCGGAGCTCACGATTGAGCTTGCGACAAAACTCGGGCAGGCAGGTGCATATGTGCTGACAAAGGAACAGGAGCATCAGGCGACCATTATCGTCGGCTGCGATACGAGAATATCCGGCGGTATGCTGGCGAGCGCGCTGATGGCGGGGATCTGTTCGGTGGGGGCGAATGCGATTTTTGTCGGCGTGATGCCGACGCCTGCGATCGCGTACCTGACGAGAAGGCATAAAGTGGACGCGGGTGTTGTGATTTCCGCGTCGCACAATCCGATGGAGTTTAACGGTATCAAGTTTTTTAACGGAGAAGGCTACAAGCTCCCGGATGAGATGGAGGATGAGATTGAAGAGCTGATCCGAAACAATATGAAGGATGTCGTCCTCCCGGTCGGTTCCGGCGTCGGAAAGATCAGCTACCGGTTTGATCTGCGCGACGAGTATGTCTCGTTTATGAAGCGCTGTGTGCCCGTTGATCTGAGCGGAATGAAGATTGTTGTGGACTGTGCGGAGGGCGCTGCACATTACACCTCCGTGAAGACGCTGCAGGATCTCGGCGCGGATCTGGTGGCGATTCACACGGATCCGGACGGGACGAATATCAATGCCAACTGCGGCTCCACGCATATGGATGAGCTGAAAGCGCGGGTGGTTTATGAGAAGGCGAATCTCGGGCTTGCCTTTGACGGGGATGCGGACCGGATGCTGGCCGTGGACGAGAACGGAGTGCTTGTAGACGGTGATCAGGTGATGGCCATCTGCGGGGTTCACATGAAGAGTCAGGGCACGCTGAAAAAGGATACAATCGTAGTTACGGTTATGAGCAATCTCGGCTTTACGCTGATGGGAGACCGGGAGGGCATTCATGTGGAAAAGACGAAGGTCGGGGACCGCTATGTCCTGGAAAATATGAGGGAGAACGGTTACAATATCGGCGGAGAGCAGTCAGGCCATATTATTTTCCTGGATGACAATACGACGGGGGACGGTCTGTTAAGCGCGCTTCACCTGCTGAAGGTGATGGTCAGCACAGGAAAACCGCTGTCCGAGCTGGCGTCGGTGATGGAGGTTCTGCCGCAGGCGTTAGTCAATGCGAAGGTGCCGGAGCATAAAAAAGAAAAGTTTATGGATTATCAGGAGATTGCGGATGCGGTCGCCGCGGTTGAGCAGAAGTTTAACGGAGAGGGACGCGTGCTGATCCGGCCGTCTGGAACAGAGCCGCTGGTTCGTGTGATGATTGAGGGCAAGGACCAGAAGGTGATTGACGAGGAGGCCAGGAAGCTGGCCGGGCTGATTACAAAGATTATGCTTTAGGCGAAGTGTTCTGCATGGTGGAGAGACGAAAGAAACGGAATGTCTGGAAGGAAGGATTTGTATGGTAAGTCAGAAAGTCACAATTAAAAATCCGACAGGATTACATTTACGGCCAGCGGGCATCCTATGTAAGGAAGCAATGCAGTTTAAGGCGCATATTACGTTTCTCTACCGGGGAAATATCGCGAATGCAAAAAGTGTACTGAGCGTACTCGGCGCGTGTATCAAGTCCGGCGATGAGATCGAGCTGGTGTGTGAGGGCGAGGATGAGACGGAGGCGCTCGCAGCGCTTGTGACCGCAATCGAAAACGGGCTGGGGGAATAGAACATGACAAAGAAACGGATTCTGATTACCGGCTGCAACGGGCAGCTGGGACGTGCGCTTCGCGCGGAATACGGCGATGCGGCGGATTTTATCTGTACGGATGTCGCGGCAGCGGACGGATGCCGGGCGCTCGATATCACGGATATCGACGCGGTGCTTGCGGCGGTGCGTGCAGAACATCCCGGGGTGCTGATCAACTGTGCGGCGCATACCAACGTGGATGCGTGCGAACAGCAGTGGGACGCGGCGTACCGGATCAATGCGATCGGAGCACGCAATCTTGCAATCGCCGCGACGGAGACAGGCGCAAAGCTGATCCATATCTCCACGGATTATGTTTTCCGTGGGGACGGAAAGCGTCCCTACACGGAGTTTGACACGCCGGATCCGGTCAGCGCTTACGGAAAGACGAAGCTTGCCGGCGAGCAGTTTGTGCGGGATTTTGCCCGGAATTATTTTATTTTCCGGACGGCATGGCTCTACGGTGACGGAAAGAATTTTGTCCGGACGATGCTTCGCCTTGCGAAGACACACGATACGGTGAGTGTCGTGAACGATCAGCAGGGATCGCCGACCAGCGCGGCTGAGCTTGCGCGTGTGATCCGTCACTATGAACCGACGGAAAACTACGGGATCTTTCACGCGACCTGTGAGGGCGATACGAACTGGGCGGAGTTTACGGAAGTCATTTTTAAAAAGACCGGAATGCATACGAAGGTGATTCCGGTGACCAGTGAGCAGTATGCCGTCATGAATCCGGCGTCGGCGAGGCGCCCGGCGTACTCGATTCTGGACAATTATATGATGCGGCTGACCGACGGGTACCGCATGGCGGACTGGGAACGTGCATTTGACGAGTATATTTTGTGTGAAAAGAGCTGTTAAAGAAAGTGGAAAACCGGATCAGAGGGGAAGTGTTGTGATGTGTGACCTGCGGGAGTATGGAAAGAAGTATCGGCTATTAATCGCGGCGTCGGGGGCAGCAGTGATCTTCTGCTTCGGTTTTCTGCTGTTTGGCGGAACGATCCGGATTGATACGGAGGAACTGATCAACCGGCCGGGGACAACGGTGGGCTGGCTTACGATCGGGCGGTTCGGACTGGTGTTTTTAAAACGCCTGCTCGGGCTGTCCGCTTATCATCCGGTGATATCCGGCGTGCTGTTTCTGCTGTTTTTCTGGCTTGGCGCCAATCTGCTGACCTATGAGCTGTACCGTTTTTCGGGGAAGCGGGAGGACTATCCGTATGCGGTCTTTTTGATGCTGTATGTCACGTCCGGCATCTGGAGCTACCAGGTTTATTTCACATTGCAGCACGCCGAGGTGGCGTTTGCGATGTTTCTTCTGATCATCGCGGCGGTTCTCGCAGTGCGGGCGTGTATTGCGGGGGAGGAAAACGACCCGGATCCGTCGGGGAAAAAGAAAGGACGTCTTTCCGGTACGGCGCTGCGCCGTATCAGTGCGCTTCTGACTGCCGCAGTGCTCCTTGTGATCGGACTTGGCGCCTACCAGGCGCTGGCCTCCTACTACATTGTGATCTGTATCGCGCTGTTTCTCATGGATACGGACAGCAGAAGGGAGCGCGGAGGGGGGCGTCTGATGCCGGCGATTATGCTGTCGCTGCATTTCATTTTGTCCTATGTCATGTACCGTTTTATCGCCAACACCTGGTTTATGGCCGGGGCGGACTATATGGACGGACAGATGGGCTGGGGCAGGCTTCCGGTCACGGAATGCATCAAAAACATACTGCGCACGGTAAGAAATGTGCTTATCGGGTACGGGCCGCGGAACTTTTCGTTTTATACGGCGGGTGTGATTCTTGTGCTGATGGCAGTTCCCGTGATGTGGAGACGGGCGTATGCAGCGGGTACGGCGGCGGAAAGAGAGCCATCCCGTGATGCGGCAGCGGACGGGAGAAGGCGAAATCTGATCTGGCGTTATCTGACACTGGCAGGGATCATCGCGGCGCCGTTTCTGATGACGATCTATATGGGAGAGATGCTGGTGACGCGGTCACAGTTTGCACTGCCGGTTTCCGCCGCATTTCTCGGCATGTACGGACTCTGGGTACTGCAGGATAAGACGCGGCCCGCGGCCGGCCCGTTCGGAGAAGTCCGCGCCGTGACTGCCCGGGGGGAGCAGACGGAGGCGGGAGGCGTCCCGGAAGAGCATGTTTTTGGAGAGCAGACAGAGGCGGGAGGCGTCCCGGAAGAGCGTGTCCGGGGCGGGAAACAGACAGAGGCCGGCCCGTCCGGAGAAATCCGGTCGGGAAATGCGGCCGGACATGCAGGAGAACGCAGGCGCGGTGCTGCCATCTGGATCCGCCGGGCAGCATGGCTGTGCGTGGCGGCGACGATTGTCATTCAGTGCACCGTTCATGTCTGGCTGGCATACACGGATCAGGTGCGATTCCGCCAGGACGCGGAGCGGGCCAGGATCCTGCTCGCGGAGCTTGAGCGGGTAAACAACGGCAGTCTGCCTGAGATTCCGGTGATCTTTGTGGGATATCAGTCTGCCGAACTCACCGGCGTCTGCCGGCGCACGGAGATGTACGGATGGTCGTTTTTTGAGTGGGATTACAGCGTGGAACGACCTACAGGGGCGACGCACCGGATTGTGGGATTTGTGCAGGCATATACGAAAAACCGACTGAATGAAGAGGCGACAGAGGAGCAGAAGGAACGCGCAGCGGTGCTTGCTGCCGGGATGCCGGATTTTCCGGCCGAGGGCTGTGTGCAGGTGACGGGCGATTTTGTGGTGGTCCGTCTGTCGGGGATAACGGAGAGAACAGACAATGACTGGTGGTAAGGACAGAAAGAAAAAGATTACAGTAATTGTTCCGTGTTATAATGAGGAAGCATCTCTTCATTATTTTTATGAGGAGATACAGCGTGTTGCGGCGCAGATGACGGAAACGGCGTTTGAATATCTGTTTGTGGACGACGGTTCGCGCGACGGGACGATGAAGGTGATCCGGGAGCTGGCAGCAAAAGATAAAAAGGTGGCGTATGTGTCATTTTCCCGGAATTTTGGGAAGGAGGCCGCGATGTATGCCGGGCTTAGGCATGCGGGCGGGGACTATGTGGTGATCATGGACGCGGATCTGCAGGATCCGCCTTCGCTTTTGCCGCAGATGTACCACGCGGTGACAGAAGAAGGGTATGATTCGGTGGCGACAAGACGTGTCACGAGAAAAGGCGAGCCGGCGATCCGCTCGTTTTTTGCGCGGAGGTTTTATCATCTGATGAACCGCATCAGCGATGTGGAGCTGATGGACGGGGCACGGGATTACCGGCTGATGAGCAGGGCATATGTGGACGCGCTGCTCTCACTCGGTGAATACAACCGTTTTTCCAAAGGATTATTCGGCTGGGTGGGATTCCGGACAAAGTGGCTTGAATTTGAAAATGTCGAGCGCGTTGCCGGAGAGACGAAATGGTCGTTTTGGAAATTGTTCCGGTATTCTCTGGACGGAATTGTAGCATTTTCCTCCACGCCGCTTTATATCTCATCGATTCTCGGAGCGGGAATGTGCGGGATTGCGGTGATGGCGATCCTGTTTATCATCGTGCGCCAGCTGCTGTTCGGCGGTTCCGCATACGGGTGGCCGTCCATGGCATGCATTGTGATTCTGATCGGCGGGCTGCAGCTTCTTTGTGTGGGGATTCTCGGGCTGTATCTGTCGAAGGCATATCTTGAGGTGAAACACCGGCCGATCTACATCGCCAGGGAAATATCGGGAGCGGATGCAAATGAAAAGGAATTGCCGTCTTAAACTTGTGCTTATTAGGAAAATATGGTAAAATCCTAGATATTCCACCGGCTCTGCGGGCTTTTGTGCTGCGGGGTGCATGAAATTTTTAGAAATAACCGAGAATAAATAAGACTCGTGCTGATGGATACAGAACGAAAAAGAAGGAAAAGAACGGAGGACAATATGAAGACTTATCTGGTAACCGGCGGGGCAGGTTTTATCGGCTCAAATTATATTCATTATATGTTCCGCAAATACGGGGATTCGATCCGCATCATTAATGTGGATGTCCTCACATACGCGGGAAATCTTGAGAATCTGCGCGACGTGGAGAACAGGGAGAATTACATGTTTATCCGGGCCGACATCACGGACAAAGAGGCGATTCAGAAGATTTTTGCGGAGCATGAGATCGACCGGGTCGTGCATTTTGCGGCGGAGAGCCATGTGGACCGCAGCATTAAGAATCCGGAGGTGTTTGTAAAGACCAACGTCCTCGGAACCGCGGTCATGCTCAACTGCGCGAAGGCGGCCTGGGAGCAGCCGGACGGCACATTTGCAGAGGGAAAGAGATTTTTACATGTGTCGACCGATGAGGTCTACGGATCGCTGGAGGAGGAAGGCACATATTTTTACGAGACGACGCCGTATGCGCCGCACAGCCCGTATTCCGCGAGCAAGGCATCCTCGGACATGCTGGTAAAATCCTATATCGACACCTATCATTTTCCGGCGAACATCACGAACTGCTCGAATAATTACGGGCCGTATCAGTTTCCGGAGAAGCTGATCCCGCTGATCATCAACAACGCGCTGCAGGGAAAAACACTGCCGGTGTACGGCGACGGAAAGAATGTCCGCGACTGGCTGTATGTGGACGATCACGCGAAGGGGATCGATATGGTTATGGAGAAGGGACGTCTCGGTGAGACTTACAATATCGGCGGCCACAATGAGAAGCAGAATATCGAGATTGTGACCATCATCATAGATACGCTGCTCGAGATGCTTCCAAAGAGCGATCCGAGAAGAGAGCTGGTCAGCAGAGATCTGATTACTTATGTGGAAGATCGCAAGGGTCATGACAGGCGCTATGCGATCGCGCCCGATAAGATCCGCGCAGAGATTGGCTGGGAGCCGGAGACGATGTTTGCGGAGGGGATCAGAAAAACGATCCAGTGGTTTTTTGAACATGAAGAGTGGATGAAAAACGTCACCAGCGGAGACTACCAGAAGTACTATGAGGACATGTATCAGAACAGATAGGAACCAAACGGCAGTACCGTCTTTCGGACGATACTGCTTGTTTGCGTTTTAAAATGACCCGAAAACAATCGTCGGATCCGTGCATTTTACAAAAAACGGACGAACTTTAAGAAAGAATTAATGTCTGTCGGATCAGAATATTAAGATGCATACCGTATGATGAGACACACTGGGAAAATAAGGGAGGGTATCATGAAGGGAATCATTCTTGCAGGGGGAGCCGGGACGAGACTTTACCCGCTGACAAAGGCAATTTCAAAGCAGATTATGCCGGTTTACGACAAACCGATGATCTATTATCCGCTGTCCACGCTGATGCTGGCGGGGATCCGTGAGGTGCTGATTATCTCTACGCCGCGGGATCTGCCGGTATTCAGAGATCTGTTCGGGGACGGCAGTCAGCTTGGCATGAGCTTTTCTTATGCGGTTCAGGAAGAGCCGAGAGGACTTGCGGATGCGTTTCTGATCGGCGAGTCCTTTATCGGGAAGGATCCGGTGGCGCTTGTGCTGGGGGATAATATTTTTTACGGGCAGAGCTTCTCGCGCGTCCTGCGGAATGTGGCGGATCAGACGATAAGTGAGCCGGGAGCGACGATTTTCGGGTACTATGTCAGGGATCCGCGGGAATACGGCGTGGTGGAGTTCGACATGGAGGGCAGGGCGCTCTCGATCGAGGAGAAGCCGGAACATCCGAAGTCAAATTACGCGGTGCCCGGACTGTATTTTTACGACAATGACGTCGTGGAGATCGCGAAGAACGTAAAGCCGTCGGCGCGCGGCGAGATTGAGATTACATCTGTAAATAATGAGTATTTAAACCGCGGGACGCTGCGTGTCGAGACACTGGGCCGCGGCTTTGCCTGGCTGGATACCGGGAATCACGATATGCTCCTTGCGGCCGCGGATTTTGTGTCGGCGTTTCAGAAGCGCCAGGGGCTTTATATTTCCTGCATCGAGGAGATCGCGTACAAGAGAGGCTTTATTGACCGGGAGCAGTTAGAGAAGCTTGCGCAGCCGCTTTTAAAGACGGATTACGGCAGATATCTGATGGAGATTGCAGCGGGGCTGTAAGCGGAAACCGGCGGTCAGAGGCGGGATGACAGACCGGTGTTAAGCAAAAACATTCAGTGAGGATGATAAGATGGGAAAGATAACGGTAAGAGACAATTGCGGCGGCATCGACGGGTTAAAGGTGATTGAGCCTGCGGTATTCGGGGATGCCAGGGGATATTTTATGGAAACGTACAATTATCACGATTTTGCGGAGGCGGGGATCGACTGCACGTTTGTGCAGGACAATCAGTCGTCCTCCAGGAAGGGCGTGCTGCGGGGACTTCATTTCCAGATCGATTATCCGCAGGACAAGCTGGTGCGCGTGGTAAAAGGCGAGGTATTCGACGTTGCGGTCGACCTTCGGGAGGGATCGCCGACGTTCGGAGCGTGGTACGGCGTCCTGCTCTCGGCGGAGAATAAGAAGCAGTTTTTTGTGCCGAAGCATTTTGCGCATGGGTTTCTCGTGCTGTCGGATGAGGCGGAGTTCTGCTACAAGGTGACGGATTTTTACCATCCGAACGATGAGGGCGGGATTCTCTGGAGCGATGAGGAGATCGGCGTGGCATGGCCGATGCCGGATGGGATGACGGCGGATCAACTGATTCTCTCGGACAAGGATCGCGTGCAGGGCAGCTTTGCGGCGTATAAGAAGGCGCACGGCATGGCATGACATGCATGGAAGGCAGGTAGAGAGATTGAAAGCAAAGAATCATTCCCTGACAGCGCATATTGCGGGCAGCCGGAAGCTTATCCTTCAGCTGGCCAGAAACGACAGTAAGAAAAAATTTGCGGGTTCTTATCTCGGGGTCTTCTGGGCATTTGTACAGCCGGTGATCACGGTGCTTTTGTACTGGTTTGTGTTTGAGAAAGGACTGCATCAGAGGACGACGGATTTAAGAAGCGGGATCGAGGTGCCGTTTGTCCTTTGGCTGACCGGCGGTCTGGTGCCGTGGTTTTATTTCCAGGAATCGGTCACCGGAGGCACCGGCGTTCTGGTGGAGTACGATTATCTGGTCAAAAAGGTCGTCTTTCAGATTGACGTCCTTCCGGTGGTTAAGCTGATTTCGGCGCTGTTTACGCATCTGTTTTTTATCGTATTTACGGTTCTGCTGTATCTGTTTTACGGATACGGGCCGGATCTGTATACGCTGCAGGTGATTTATTATTCGGTCTGCATGATGGTTCTCGCGGCGGGAGTCGTGTATGCGACGAGCGCGGTCACTGTGTTTTTCCGGGATATGAAAGAGGTCGTGGCGATTATTCTTCAGGTCGGGATCTGGGTGACACCCATCATGTGGTCATTTGAGTCGATGAGCGGGATGCCGGAATGGGCGCTTGCGCTGCTTCGGATCAATCCGATGTATTATGTGGTGGCGGGATATCGGGACGCGCTGATCAACAAAGTGTGGTTTTGGGAGAATCCCGGGCAGACAGCGGTCTTCTGGGCAGTGACGGCATTGTTCCTTCTGTTCGGAAGCAGCGTGTTCCGACGGCTTAGGCCGCATTTTGCCGATGTATTATAAAATAGTCCTGTGCAAAGCGCAGAGCAGACCGGAACTCTCTCAGGGGATGAAGGCTGCGATAAGGCGGCGCAGGGGGAACGGATAAAGAGGAAGAGCGACATGGATGAGACGGTAATCCGGGTGGCGGATGTCAGCAAAGTCTACAAATTATATAAAAAACCATCGGAGCGTCTGTTTGATGCCCTCGGACTGGCGCGCAGGGGGCGCTTTAAAGAGCACCGTGCGCTCGACCATGTCTCTTTTGAGGTCAGAAAGGGCGAGACGGTCGGGATTATCGGGACAAACGGTTCGGGAAAATCCACGATTTTAAAGATTATCACGGGCGTCTTAAGCCCGACGGAGGGCGAAGTGGAGATTCGCGGCCGCATCTCGGCGCTGCTCGAGCTGGGCGCCGGATTTAATATGGAATATACCGGGATCGAGAATGTTTATTTAAACGGGATGATGATGGGATTTTCGAGAGAGGAGATGGATGCGCGTCTGCCGGAAATTGTGCAGTTTGCGGACATCGGGGAATTCGTGAATCAGCCCTGCAAGACGTATTCGAGCGGTATGTTTGTGCGCCTGGCCTTTGCGGTGGCGATCAACATTGATCCGGAGATCCTGATCGTGGACGAGGCGTTATCGGTCGGCGATGTATTTTTTCAGGCAAAATGCTATAAAAAATTCGAGGATTTCAAGGCGCAGGGCAGGACGATCATATTTGTCAGCCATGATATCAGCAGTGTGGCAAAATACTGTGACCGGGTGATTCTGCTGAACCAGGGCGTCAAACTTTCGGAGGGTAATCCGAAGGATACGATTAATCTCTACAAAAAAGTGCTGTTAAAGCAGTCGCAGAACATTGCAGGAGGACAGATCCTCACTCAGGCGAAAGCAGGCGGTGCGAATACACTCTGGAAATTAAACTATGATTTAAATCCCGGGGTGGATGAATACGGAACCGGGGAAGCGGAAATCATTGATTTTGCAGTGGTAGATGAATACGGCAGCTACACGAACTGTATCCAAAAGGGCACATCGTTTTCGATCAAGTCAAAGGTGCGGTTCTGGTCGGATGTGAAGGATCCGATTTTTACGTACACGTTTAAGACGGCGCAGGGAACGGCGGTGACCGGGACGAACACCATGTATGAGAAGGCGGGAATCGGAGTTGCGCAAAAAGGGGAGATCTACGTGGCCGAATTCCGGCAGAACATGGACCTGCAGGGAGGGGAGTATCTGCTGTCAGTCAGCTGTACCGGGTATGTCGGGGGAGAGTTCCGGGCCTATCACAGGCTCTACGATGTGATGGGAGTGACGGTGATCTCGGACAAAAATACCGTCGGTTTTTATGATATGAATTCGGACACGACGGTGACCCGGGTGGAGGCGTAGCCGGCCCGCCTGAGCGGCGGAGGAAGGGTGACGGATGGAGACAGAAGCGATCCGGGCGGATCTGTATGAGATCATAACAAAATATAAAAAAGAAGAGTATCCCCGCCTCATCGAACAGCGGGCGTCCTACCCGTATCTGTACCATCTGTCCGCGATCCGGGAAAACCTCATCAGCTGGCTTACCGTGACAAAGGAGATGCGCGTGCTTGAGCGAAACGCGGAGTACGGGGCGCTCACCGGAAGACTGCTGCAAATGGCGGGACAGGTGGTCAGCGTCACGGAGGAGGAAGCGGGCGCAGAGCTGATCCGTGCGCGCTGTCAGGAGGCGGGAGAACGGCTCACCGTCCTCACAGAGCGTGCGTGGGTGAAAAGACGGGATGCAGCTGTCAGACCGCCTGCGCCGGGCCGGGGCAGCCGGACCGGGGATACAGAGAACGGATTTGACCGGATCCTGATTGTGGGACATACCTCCGGATATATGTGGGAGTTAAAGGAGCTCTGTGCGATGCTTCGGCCGGGCGGAACGCTTGTTCTTTCGGATGCGAACCGGCTGGGCTTAAAATATCTCGCGGGCTGTCAGGAGGAATACCGGGGCGGTTATTTTACGGGCGTGGAAGGATATCCGTCGGATTCAGTCTCCGCCGGAGGGAATAGCGGGAGTACGGATGCCGGAAAAAGCGCTGCGGGCCGGTATGGGGCCGTCCAAAGGGAAGGGAGCGCGGATAGTGCCGGCATGCCGCGGTGCTATACCAGAATAGAGTATATCCGCCTGCTTTCAGAAGCCGGATTTACAGACATGAGGTTTTACTATCCGTATCCGGACCACAAATTTCCGTCCGTGATCTATTCGGATGACTGGCTGCCGAAAAGGGGCGAATTAAAGGAGCAGCGGAGAAATTTTGACCGTGACAGGCTCCTGCTGCTGGATGAGGGCAGGGTGTATGACACTTTGATGGACGAGGGACTGTTTGGCGAGTTTTCGAACTCTTTTCTGATAGAGGCAAAAAGCGGGAGGGCAGAATAGTTGGAGCGGACGATTTATTCCAAATATTCCAATGAGCGCGCGGCGCGGTTTGCCATCCGGACGGATATCGTGCAGGATGAGAACGGACGGAAGCGTGTATATAAATATGCCCAGTGCGGGGAGGCGGAGGCACATATTGCGGGGATCGCCGACGCGTACCAAAGGCTGACGAAGGCGTATGCCGGCGGAAAAGGGGAGGAAGCGGGCCGGGGCATCCGCTTTTGTCCGTGCAGGCTGTATCCTTTGGAGGAGACGCCGCAGAGCCGGGAAGCAGGTTCATCTGATTCACCGATGCCGCAGAACGGTGCACCGGGGCAGGGGGCGGATCGGCCGGCCGGCGCCGTTCGTGCAGAATTTCCGTTTTTGCGCGGCGCGACCTTACAGGAGCTTCTGGAGGAGGCGGCCGGCAGGGGTGACAGAGCGCGTGTGGAACGGATTCTGCGGGAGTACATCCGGCGGATCGGCACGGCGGGAGGAGAGGTCCCGTTTCGGGTGACGGAGGAATTTCGCGAGGTGTTTGGGGATCAGGCACCGGAGGAAGGACTGCCCTGTGCCGGGGTCAGCGATATTGATCTGATTTTTCCGAATATCCTGCTGTCGGGCAGAGAGAACGCATCCTGGGATGAAGAGCCAGCCCGGGCAGGCGCATCCTGGGATGATCAGGCAATCGGAGACGGTGTGTCAGGCGTGTGGGAGGTCATCGACTACGAGTGGACCTTCGGCTTCCCGGTTCCCAGAGAATTTATCCTCTACCGGGCGCTTTATTTTGCATATTATCAGGGACTGTATGACGCTCAGTGGAGCCTGCAGGAGCTGTATGCACTCGCGGGGATCACGGAGCGCGCCGCGGCGGTGTATGCAGGGATGGAAGAGCATTTTCAGGATTATATCAGATCGGGAGCGCTGCCGGTGCGCAATATGCAGCGAAGCATGGGAACGCGCGCAACGGCGCTTGCGGATCTGCTGCGCGGGGGAACGGAAGCGGGGAGTGCAATTGTCCCCGAATCGGAATGGATCAGGGTAAGACGGATACAATATCACATAGACAGACAGGAATGCCAGGACAACAGCATGATCTGCAGCGGATGGGCGTTTGTGCGGGTCTGGGACGGGAGGATCCTTCCGGCGCGGATTGCGGTGGTCGATGAGACCGGACATGAGATTCCCGCGGAAATCAGCCGCAGGGAACGGCCGGATGTGGCAAAGGCGTATAAGCTCCGCCGGGTGACGGCGCCGCTCTTCGGATTTGACTGTATGTGGCCAAAGACGGGATCAGGGGGTGTGCGGCTTCGGTTTTCGATGGGAAAGCGCGAGGAGTACCATGACATCGCGGCGGGAACAAAGCATTTCGGGAAAACGACGTGACGGCTGTCCGCATGACGGAGCATGCCGCCGCGGGAGGAAAAAGGAACGGTGAAACATGAATCTTTCCCGTTTCTGCAGAGAAGGAAGGTTTTTCTATGTACCGATCAAGAGAAAGGATTCAGGATGTAGCGCTGCTGTTTGCGGATATGATCTGCTTCATCGCCAGCTATTTCGGGGGCGGATATCTGTGGCTGGTCGTGTTCCGGAACGTGTCGGTCGCAAATATGAAGACGGAGCTGCTTGACAGCTTTGCCATCGTGCTGGTGATCTATATGCTGGTGCTCCTGTTTTCCGACATCGAGAAAAAATTTATTGACCGGAATCTGTACCGTGATTTCTGGGCAGGCATCGAGGCGGGCGTGGCGATTGTGCTGATCACATCCGTGACGATTTTCCTGCGTCACAACAATGCGGAGGCATCCCGCGGGGCATATTTCTGCATCGCGGCAGTCAATACGGCTTTGTTTTTTGCGACACATGTCGTTTTTAAATATTATCTGCTGAAGGTATACCGGAATAACCGGGCCACGAACCAGGTTTTTCTTGTCACGACTTCGGACCGGGTTAAGGATATTATCGCAAACATTGATCACACAAAGGACTGGGCGCACCGGCTGGCAAGCATCGCCATCATTGACGACAATCAGGTCGGGAAATGGTACGAAGGAATCCCGGTGGTTGCGACCTACGACAATATGTTTCAGTATGTAAAAGAACAGATTGTGGACGAGGTGTTTCTCAACGTGCCCTACGATACCGGGGAGTCGCTGGCGAAGGTGGCGAACCGGTTTGGCGATATGGGGGCTACGGTTCATGTGACGATCGAGATACTGAATAAATTTGACGATTATCACAAGAGCTTTCACATGCTGGGAAATATTCCGGTGGTGACGTTTTCCACGCAGCAGTATAACTGGAAGATGCTGATCTTAAAGCGCATGATGGACATCGCAGGGGCGCTGGCAGGTCTTCTCATCACCGGCGTGGTGACGCTGTTTCTGGCGCCGCCGCTTCTGATCGAATCTCCGGGTCCCCTGGTCTTCTCGCAGATGCGGGTCGGGAAAAACGGAAGGTTCTTTAAGATATACAAATTCCGCTCCATGTACCGGGATGCGGAAGCGCGCAAAAAGGAGCTGGAGAGCCAGAATGAGATGAGCGGCTTTATGTTTAAAATGAAGGATGACCCGCGCATCACAAAAGTGGGGAAATTCATCCGCAAAACCAGCATCGATGAGCTGCCGCAGTTTTTCAATGTCTTAAAAGGCGACATGAGCCTGGTGGGGACAAGGCCGCCGACCGTGGAGGAGTTCCGGCAGTACGAGGCGCACCAGAAGAGGCGCTTAAGCGCGAAGCCGGGGATCACCGGACTGTGGCAGGTAAGCGGAAGAAACGCGATCAGCGATTTTGAGGAGGTGGTAAAGCTCGATGTACAGTATATCGACAACTGGAGCATCGGGCTGGATATTAAGATCCTGCTGAAAACGATCGGGGTTGTGTTTAAAAAGGAAGGCGAATAAAAGCGGCAAAAAGGAAAGGGGATAAGGAATGAGCAGACAATACAGGACAGACAAAGAATACAGTTTTGTGGAGATCGTGCGGTATAATCTGAAAATGTGGTGGCTGGCGGTTCTTCTGGCAGTGCTCTGCGCGGCGGCGCTCGGCGGCTATAAGTACGTGACGCTGAAGCCGTATGTGGAAAACGAGATGTATGATAACAAGCTGCAGGTACACGCGGCGCTCTTTGTGAGCGATTACAGCGATACAAGTGTGGTGGAGCGTGTCGGAAATGTGATCAAGATTGCAAAGAGCAGCAGGGGTTATCAGAGATTCTGCGAGATTACCGGATATCCGATTACGATTGACGAATATAATGCGCTTTTTGAGGCGATTCAGGGCGAGGCATCGGGCGTTGTGTCCATCTATGTGACGTTTCCTGCGACCGTCGGCAATGCGACGCTGCCAGACGAGAATGTGGCGCTTGAATTTACGCAGGGTATCTTACAGGCGGCCGAGGAGGTCAGCGAGGAAGTGATCGGCGCGGACTGTGTGAGCGTGCTCGACGAGCCGTATGTGACGCAGGAGATCGTTAAGATGCAGAGCTATTCGATCAGCGAGGATGATTTTAAGCGTTCGATCATGAAGGCGGTGACAGCCGGTGTTCTGCTCGGGATCATCGTGGAGATCGTGCTGTATACCTTTTGGATGCTGATTTACCGGAAACCGAAGAATGCGGAGGAGATTCGCGAATGCATGGATGCGAACATCATCGATGTGTTAAAGAGCGGCGAGGATAATGAGGAGGCATTTAAAAAGGTGGCCCTGTATCTCAGGGATGAGGAACGCTCCTGCAATCGGATCGGCTGTATCCGGCTGCACTGTCCGAAAAAGGATGCGGCATTAAAGCTGGCCATGAGCTATGCGAACGAGCAGAAGAAGACGCTCTACGTGGATCTCTCCTCGAGCGAGGGTGCGGGAACCGAAGAAAATTCCGTCACCGATTATGTGCTCGGACAGGCGGATGCGGTTCATCCGCTGCAGATGAACGCATATCTGGATTCCCTGTGCAGAAGCCGCTCGAAGGAGAACGGGATGGACATCGCCGGGAACCGGAGATTTGCGCAGCTTCTTGACGAGATGGACGAAAAATACGACTGTATTGTCATCAACAGCGCGAATGCCGCAAAAGGGGCGGAAGCATATGCGGCGGCAAAGCTCTGCAATAAAAATTTTGTCGTGTGCGGCAGAAAGTCAGTGAAAAACGAGACGCTCTATCGTGCAAAGAACACGGCGGATGTCAACGACATCAGAATCGACGGAGTTTTGGTCTATGAACTTTAGAGACATCCTTTATATGAGTATTCTGTTTGTGCTTGTGCCGATGTGGATCGGATACTTCTGGGTGGTCAGTCTGCGGCTGCGCGGTTCGGTAAACCGCCTGCTGCACGCCTGGGTGCTCGGGTTTGTGACGATGCTGGCAATCGCCCAGGTGCTGCTCGTACCGCTCGTGGCGCTGCACCAGTCGCTGACGACGGCGCTGATGTGCTGGGAGATGGCGCTGACGATACCGGCGCTGGCATCGTTTCTGTGTCTCCTGACGCGCAGTGCAGGGCAGGAGGGCGCTTTCAGAGAGAGGGGGATCCGACAGGGGAACCGGTCCGGCGGGCTGCGGGGAGCAGCGCCGGATTCCGGCGGTTCCCGTGTCTGGATCGTGATCTTCGGTGTGCTCGCCGGTATTCTGATCCTGCTGCAGGCATATATTCCGGCGCGGTACGAGCACCGGGACGACGACGATTCGCGTTTTGTCTCGGAGGAGGTCTCGGCAGTGGTGCACGATACGATGTACTGGGACGATCCGATCGGCAGTGACCAGCTCTACTGGAATACCGGGGAGGTAAAAAAAGATCTGACTTCTCCGTGGGCGATGTATGTGGCGATGTGCAGCCGGATCAGCGGTATCCCGCCTGCAGTGCTCTCGCACACGTATCTGCCGTTTTTTCTGATCCTGCTGTGCTATGCGCTCTATCTGCTGATCGGACGGGTACTGTGTTCGGAGAACTGGGAAAAGATATTCCTGTTCCTGATTTTTTTGTCGGTGCTGCATCTGTGGGGATACACCTCCACGCACACGCTTGCCTCGATGCTTCTGCTTCGGATCTGGCAGGGGAAGGCGGTCTGCGCGAGTTTTCTGCTGCCGCTTTTGTTTTACCTGATGTATCAGGTGATGAACCGCCGCTGCCAAAAGGGCTGGTACGCGCTTTTGTTTGTCGCGGCAACCGGGGCGTGTCTGCTCTCGGGGATCGGGATCGTGACCGGACCGGTCGTGCTTTTCTTATACGGGATTGTTGATTTTATGTATCACCGCAGATGGAAAAAGACGCTTATCATCTGGACGGCGGCGCTGCCGGGCGCAGTCTGCCTGGCGTATTATCTGTTTGGATAGGAGAACTATGATTACTTACTGCATCGCGGTATGGGGAGAATTTACAAAATTTATAGGGGGACGCGGAGGGCTGGCTCACTGGCTTATGTTCGGCGCAGCGCTGCTCTGCTGTATCCTGATGGGGAAGAGTACCAGGAAAAAGCTGTTCTGGCCTTCGGCGCTGGTGCTGGTGTTTTTCTTTAATCCCCTGTTTTATGCCTACGTGGGGACGAGATTTCTCTCCGGGGTCTACTGGCGCCTTCTGTGGATGCTTCCCGTCTCGTTTGTCATCGCATTTGTGCTGACCGAGCTGACATTTAAGGTGAAAAAAAACATATTCCGCGCAGCGGCGGTGATCGCGGCGTGCGCCTGCATCATCTTAACGGGCAGACGTGAGTTTTCCGCCGAAACGTACAGTGAAAAGGAAAACGCCTACGAAATCCCGCAGGCGGCGATTGAGATTTCCGATATCGTGATGGGACAGCTGTGGGACTGGAAGGAATCGATCATTGTGCCAAATGAGCTGATGTGCTATATCCGGCAGTACACCTGCGCCGTGACACCGCTCTACGGGAGAAACGCCGAGGGCTTTATCACGAATATTGAACCGGCCGAGGCGTCCGTTTTTGCGGAGATGAGCAGGGAGGAGCCGGATGTTGAACTCATTACAGATGTCGCAAAAGAGAAGGGCTGCCGGTTTATCGTGTTTAATACCTCGTTTCACCGGATCCCGGAGGATCTGACCGGGTATGGCTACGAGCAGATTGACGTGGTGGAAGACGTGTATGTGATTTATCGCCAGATCGGGCAGCCGGACTGACTGCCGGGCGTGTGGGGAACCGGAGTGTCAGAAGCCGGACTGACCGCCGGGCGCGTGGAGAAGAGGCGCGGCATAAGCCGGACTGACCGCCGGGCGCGAGAAGAGGCGCGGCAGAAGCCGGACCGACCGCCGGGCGCGGGTAACGTGTCAGGAATGCGGTAAGAACAGGAGGACAGATGGAAAAAATCAGAGAGATATACAGGGAGACGGACTGGGAAAAGATCGGCGTGGCGTCCTACTATGGTTTTTTTGCAATCAACATTCTGATGAAAGCCTTCGCATACGATCACGGGGACAACATCTATCGCTACTTTTTTGTGTTCGGTATGTTTTTCCTTGCGGTCAAGCTGGTGACAACGCGCTATACGCTGCGGGAGATTATCTGGGCCGGTATTCTGATCGGCGTGGCGGTTCCGCTCTCGGTCATCACAAAATCAAATACCTGGCTGCTGCTTTTCCTCACGATCGTGGGAATGAAGAACTGCAGCTATCAGAATCTGATCCGGATCGCCGTATACATCCGGGTGCTATGCATCTGCGTGCTCGTGCTCGGCTCGACGTTCGGCGTGTACGATATCGGCTACAAGACGACGCCGGATACTCATTATGTGGAGATCCCGGTGTACAGCTTTGCGCTGGGGGAGCCGAACTATGCGTTCCTGACGGTGTTTCTCACGCTGATGCTTCTGCTGTACTACAACTATGAACGGCTGAACCGCTGGTGGTTTCTTGGAACCACGGCTGTCGTTTTTGTTTTTTACGAGCTGACCTTCTGCCGGACGGGAATCGCGGTATTCTTTTTCTGCTGGAGCCTGATTATATTCGACAAAATCGTAAAAAATAAAAAGATAAAAGCAGTGCTGGCGATGTCCATCCCGGTCGGGGCGCTGTTCAGCTTTGCCACGATGGTGGTCTACAACGGCGGCAATCCGCTGATGAAGCGGCTGAATCATTATGTATCGGGGCGGATTTATATTATGAGCAGCTATTATAACGACCAGGGGCTTGCACTGTATCCGCGGACGCAGGAATCTTTCTATGCGAGCTACTACGGCCTGATCGATAATTCTTACATGTTTGTCCTGCTGTACTGCGGGTGGATCGTTGCGCTGTTTTTCTTCGCGCTTTTGTGCCTGCTGCTCTATAAGCTTTACCGGATGGAGCGGTATAAGGATCTCGTGATGCTTGCGACGCTGGCGCTTTACGGCGTGCTGGAGCAGTTTGTGATGAACGGATTTATGAACCCGTTTATTCTGCTCGGCGCAGCGCTTCTCTATCCGGGAATCCTGGCGGAACACCCGGCGGCGAAGGAAGAAGAGAGCAGGTGCAGGGCGCTAAAGGCGTGAAAGAGGAAACGGCAGGGAGGAAAAGGGAGGATATGAAAGAATACCGGATTCTGCAGGTACACAATTTTTATCAGATCCCCGGAGGAGAGGATGTCGTCGTGCGCAATGAAAAGCGGCTGCTTGAGGAGCACGGCCACAGGGTTTATACCTATTATCGGACAAACAAGGAGCTTTCAGAGCGCGGGATTGCCGGAAAGCTCCTGCTTCCGTTTACGGCGGTTTATTCGCTGCGGACCGTCCGCGAGGTCAAACGTCTGATCCGGGAGCACCGGATCGATATCGTGCACGTCCACAATACGCTGACGATGGTAAGTCCTTCGGTGTTTTACGCGGCGTTTCAGTGCAATGTGCCGGTGGTGCAGACGCTTCACAATTTCCGCATGCTCTGCCCGGCGGGGTCGTTTTTCCGCGATAATGTGATCTGCGAGGAGTGCGTTTCCGGCGGATTAAAATGCGCCGTGCGCCATAAATGCTACCGGAACAGCAAGCTGCAGACGATTGTAAGCACGATGATCCTGAAAATTCACCGCATGCTGGGAACCTACCGGCGGGTAAACTTTATCTGCCTGACGGAGTTTAACAAAGAAAAGCTGTTAAGCTCTCTCGATTCCGATCTGATCCCGGAGACAAAGAAGATCGTTGATGCGTCCCGGATCTATATCAAGCCGAATTTTACGTTTGCGGAGGGCATTACGCCGAGCAAAAATCAGGACACGGAAGAATATTTTCTGTTTGCCGGGCGCGTGGAACCACTGAAAGGTGCGGACATCGCGATCCGGGCGTTTGAGCGTCTTTCGGACAAACTGCTGTATATCGCGGGAACCGGGCCGATGCTCGGGGAAATGCAGCGGTACGTGAAGGAGCATCAGCTCTCTAATATCCGGTTTCTGGGATACCTCCAGAAGGAGGAGATGACGGAGCGTTTTTACCACGCGAAGGCGGTGATTATGACCTCGCAGTGCTATGAGGCGTTTGCGATGACGATCGCCGAGGCTTATTCCTACGGCGTGCCGGTGATTGCGGGCAGGGTCGGCAACATGGAGGGCATGGTCAAGGAAGGGATCACCGGGGTCAAATTCCAGTACGATTCCGCGGAGGACCTGGCGAAAAAAGTGCGCGAATTTGAGGCCATGGACATCACGGTATTAAAGAAAAACGCGAGAGAATTTTATCAGAACCGTCTGCGGCCGGAGGACAACTACCGGAAGCTGATCGCGATCTATGACGATATCTCGGTGGGTGCAAAAGAGCGGCAGACCTTTGGGTAGCGCGGAAAGGAACAGGATCTGACAGTGAAAAAAATCATATTTATCACCAATATTCCCTCCCCGTACCGGGTGGACTTTTTCTCTTATCTGCAGCAGAATTTTTCGGAATATGAAATCTACATTATATTTTCGGGCGCCGGGATGGAGAACCGGAAGTGGAGTGTGGAGCTGGAAAAAATCGACCGGTATGTGGTGTTAAAATCGCGCACCGTCATCATACGCAGGCGGTATGACGACCGCTATATTTTTCTCCCGACCGGGGTGGAGAAGGCGCTTGCCGCAATCGGGCCGGATCTTGTGATCGCGATGGAATACAATCCGACCATCCTTCGGGCCGTGCACTGGTGCCGGAAAAAGAAGATCCCGTTTCTCAGCTGGACGGACGGCACGCTCTGGTCCGAGCGCAGTATCGGCAGGGTGCAGCGCGCGTCACGTCGCTATATCATAAAGCGAGCGGCCGGCTTTGTGGCCAGCAGCACGGCCTCAAAGGAGGCGCAGATCGCCTACGGCGCGGATCCGGCAAAGTGCTTTGTCTCATATCTGACGGTGGACATTGAGAAATATCTGGTAAAAAAAGAGACCTACGGCTCAAAACAGCTGCTCTATGTGGGCAGTCTGATTCAGAGAAAGGGACTGGACCTTCTGATGCCGGCGCTCGCGCAGACGGATCCGGGGATCACGCTTGTGATCGCCGGGGAGGGGCCGGAAAAAGAATGTCTGGAGGAACAGATCCGCTCCCTCGGGCTTACGGACCGGGTGACGTTTCTCGGATATGTGGAGGGAGAGCCGCTGCGCGAACTCTACCGCTCGTCAGACGCCTTTATCCTGCCGACGCGGGAGGACTGCTTCGGCCTTGTGATCTTAGAGGCCATGTGCGCGTCGCTGCCGGTGATTTCCTCCAGATACGCGGACGGGGCCAGGGACCTGATCGAGGAGGACGGAAACGGCTATATTGTCGATCCGGAAAAAAAGGAGGAGCTTGCGGCGGCGATCACGCGCTGTTTCGCGGACGGCACGGCGGAGCGGCTGGGGCGGCAGAGCTATGAAAAGGCGCAGGAATTCTCTTTTGCGCATGTGGCAAAAGGCTGTGCGGCGGCGATCCGGTCGGTGCTGTGAGACAGCGGAAAGGATACCATGAAAAAAAAGATATTATTTAACGGGCTTGGAAACCGCGGATGGATCGGCGGTCTGTATTACATTAAAAATATTATATTCAGCTGTCTGCAGAGCCCGGCGATCACAAAACAGTATGACCTGGTCGTGCTGATTGATCAAAAGCATGCGGATATTTTCGACTGCTTCCGTGAGGACGCGGCGGTGCAGATTCTCGTCTGTGACGGAAAAAGCCGGTGGAAGCTTGCGCTTTACGAGATGAATCTGATTTGGCTGCACGGGGTGAAATACTGCTATGCGCTGGAACTCAATAAGATCGGAAAGCTCTTCCGCAGCCGGGGGATTTTCTGGATTCCGGATTTCCAGCACCGGACGCTCCCGGAATTCTTTCAGCCGGACGAGCTGGAACGAAAGATTGAGAACGATCAGAACATGGTCATGAGCGGCAGGCCGATGGTTTTAAGCAGTCAGGACGCAAAAAATGACCTGGAACGTTTTTACCCGAAGCACACGTGCAAAGTGACGGTGGTTCATTTCGTGTCCTGTATCGAGCAGGAACTCCGCTCCGTTACGGACGAGCTCACCGCACGGGTGCGGGAAAAATTCCGCCTTGCGAAACGCTATATCTATCTGCCCAATCAGTTCTGGAAGCACAAAAACCATATCGTTGCCGTGGAGGCGATCGGGCTGTTAAGAAAACGGCAGGAGCTTTCCGATTATGATTTTGTATTTACCGGAAACCTGGAGGATTACCGGAATCCGGAGTATATCGGACAGCTAAAACAGATCATGGAGGCCCCGGAAGTGCGCGGCGGGATCCGCCTGCTCGGCTTTGTGGAGCGCACGGAACAGCTGTGTATCATGAAGCAGGCTAAGCTCATCGTGCAGCCCTCGCTCTGCGAAGGATGGGGAACCGTGCTCGAGGACGCGAAAGTGCTGGACAAGACGGTGCTGCTGTCCGATATTCCGGTGCACCGGGAACAGAAAAATGAGAAATGCGTCCTGTTTGATCCGCACAGCCCAGAGGAGCTGGCGGATCTGATGGTAAAAGAGTGCCGGAAAGAGCATGAGGAGGACATGGAGCGCGGAATCGCGCGCATGTACCGGGAGGCGAAGGAGTATTCAAAGGAGCTTGAGAATGTGTTTGGAGTGCATTGAGATATCGGAAACAGGGAGATAGATTGTGGAAGAAGGTCAGCCACAGCGGGAAAGGAGAACAGATGAAACGAATGGTGATAACCGGCATCAACGGATTTATCGGAAGGAGCGCCGCAGCATATTTCAGGGGAGAATATGAGATAACCGGCATCGACCTCGCCGCGTCTTATGCAGGCAGGGCGGCGGAGCCGGACGGGGAGCGGATCATGTACTACCAGTGCAATATGGCAAAGGAACCTTCGGAGCTGGCGAATATTTTTACGGATGTGCAGCCCGACGTGATCCTGCACTGCGCCGGAAGTGCGAACGTGGGGGCTTCCGTGGTCAATCCGTTAGCGGATCTCGAGGGCAATCTTCAGAGTTATTACCAGCTGCTTCTGGCGCTGCAGTCGTTTGAAAAACGTCCGAAGATCATCTTCTTTTCGAGCGCTGCGGTCTACGGCAATCCGAAACGCCTGCCGATCCGGGAGACGGACGAGACGGCGCCGATCTCCCCTTACGGAATACACAAGCGGATGTGCGAGGAGTTAAGCAGCTATTACAACCGTGTACACGGCTATCAGATCCGCACGATGCGCATTTTTTCCGCATATGGCAGCGGACTGCGGAAACAGCTGTTGTGGGATATCTGGCAGAAATACCGGCGGACGGGGGAGATCCGGCTGTTCGGCACAGGAAACGAGACGAGGGATTATATCCACATCACGGACATTCTGGAAGCGCTCCGGCTGATTCTTGCCTGTGACGGACCGGAAGAGATCTTTAATGTGGCAAACGGAGAGGAGACTTCCATCCGCGAACTCGCGGAAAACTATGCTGCAGCCCTCGGAGAACCGGCGGATATCGTGAGCTTTAACGGTGAGATAAAGACGGGCGACCCGCAGAACTGGCGGGCGGATATCTCACTGCTGGAAAAACTCGGGTATCAGAAGCGGACAGAACTGTCGGACGGAATCGACGCATACGTCAGCTGGGTCAGGGAGCTGGAAGGATAGGAGATACCTAAGCGGATAAACGGAGGATACATGAATGCGTGTGAAAACGGACAATGAGAATGTATGGGTGGATCTGGTGAAGATTTTCTGCGCGTTTGTGGTGGCGGCCGGACACTGCCTGTTTTCGTCGTCGGTGCTTCTGAGCTGGCTGCCTGACGCGGTGGCGTGCGCGGTGCAGATTCTGTTTCTTTTCAGCGGATATTACGCAGCGAAAACAGGTGTGCTGAAGGAGCGCGATAAGATCAGCGGCTATCTGGCGCATCTTTTGCGCATGCTTCTCATCTGGGTGGGGATTTACTTCGTGTACGGGGCGTATCGCACCGATAAGACGGCGTCCATGTGGCTTTATATGTACGCAAAGGCGGAGCTGGAGAGAATGGCGCGTTTGGACAGCGGCCACCTGTGGTATATCGAGGTTCTTGTGGTTGTGGCGGCGCTGCTGTACTGTCTGAAAAAAACGAAGATAACCACAAAGGAAATGCTGGCGGCCGTCGTGTTTTCCGCCGTCTTTTGGAATGCGCAAAGCCGCGGGATTGCCGGGCTTGCAGTCGGCATATGGCTGGCGGGACGGACGGAGGAAGAGAAAAAACAGGAGGGCAGGGGGAAGACGTGGCAGGTGCTGTCTGTGGGGGCACTGGCATTTGCTCTGATGACTGCGTGTCACTACACGGATTTCGGAATGCCGTCCTGGCTGATACAGATCATGAAGTATCTCATGCTTCATGTGGCGGCGGCAGCCGTATGCAGGACGGCTGTGCAGGCGGGGCGTACTGTCCGTGCAGAGAACGGAAGAGGGATCGGATGCGGCGGGAAAACGGCATACTATATCCGTAAAATAAGCACCTTTGTGTATCTTTCGCATATGCTTTTTATCCAGCAGGGGATCGGATTTGCATCGCACTATACGGTGTGGGACAGCGGTTTTGGATGGCTGCTCTGCAGCGTGTATGTGGCGGCTGTCAGCACGGCGCTTGGCATTGCGGTGATCTGGCTTTCCGGCCGCCGGGGATCTGGCTGGGTCAGACAGCTCTACTGAAAAGAATGTGAGGACAGATATGGGAGAAAGACAGATGCTTGCGCCGGTGATCCTCTTTACGTATAACCGGCCCGAACATACCAGGCGCACCATCGAGGCGCTTGCGGCCAATGAGCTTGCGGCGGAGACGGAGCTTTACGTCTGCTCCGACGCGGCGAAAAAAGACGCGGATGAAAAAGCCGTACGGGAAATCCGTGAATATATAAAGACCGTGAGCGGGTTTTCATGCGTGGAGCTTCTGGCGCGGGAAACAAATTACGGTCTTGCGAAAAATATCATTGAGGGAGTGACGGAGCTTGTCAATCGGCGGGGAACGGTGATCGTGCTGGAAGACGACCTGGTGACAAACCGGTATTTCCTCCGGTTTATGAACGACGGGCTTAAGCGCTACCGGGACGAGAAGCAGGTGACCGGGGTGACGGGATATTCGTTTCTCGATGACCGCACGGATTACGACAGGGAGTCTTTTTTGTGCGGTCTGACGGGGACGAGCTGGTCCTGGGCGACCTGGGCGGACCGGTGGGCGGAATTTGATGCAAATGCGGCGGGCTGGGAACGTCTGCGGACCGACGCGGCGTACCGGAAAAAATTTAATTACGATAATACGTATGACTTTTACCGGATTTTAAAAGCGCAGCAGACCGATGCGGGGACGAATTCCTGGGCGATCCGCTGGTATTACGCCAATTTCTTAAAAGACGGTTTCATTCTTTGCCCGACGCGTTCGCTGGTGGGGAACGAAGGATGGGACGGCACGGGCGTACACTGCGGAAAGGGGGCGGCGCCCGCAGCGCTGCATGCGCTGCGGACCGACGCGGCGATCCGTGATTTTCCGGAGCAAATCTGTGAGGAACCGGATGTGCGGCGCAGGCTGAAAAAAGAACTGATCCGTCTGTCGGAGCCGAACCGTCTGAAACGGATCTTTCACAACCTGTTTCGCAGAAACTATATCGGACAGCCGTAAACGGTGCGCGAGAAAAAGGAGCACGAGAGATATGATGAGAATACTGGCAATTTTTACCTGCTACAACCGCAGGGACCTCACGGAGCGGGGGATCGGCACGCTTCGGGCCAACGAACAGGTCGCCTTTGATTACGTGATCGTCAATGACGGGAGTACGGACGGGACGGAAACGATGCTGGCATCGCTGCCGGACCGGATCGATGTGGTGCAGGGAGACGGCGGCTTATTCTGGAACCGCGGGATGCATATGGCGATTGAATATGCGAAGGAGCATTACCCGGACTATGAGTACTATATGCTGATGAATGACGATACGAAATTTTTCCCGGGCGTGTTTGACCGGATGCTTCCGTCGCTGAAAAGAGACGAGGTGAAAATCGGGGCGATCTGCGGGGAGCACGGGGAGCTCAGCTACGGGGGAATCCGCTATGTGAAAGGGATCCGCTATAAAAAGTACGGCCCGGAAGCCGCGGACGAGAAGTTTGACACGTTCAACGCCAACTGTGTGGTGATCCCGCATGACATTTTCATGAAGGCGTCCATCGACCCGTTTTATCAGCACAGCATCGGAGATTTTGACTACGGGCTTTCCATTCACAAAATGGGCTATGAGATCCGTATATTTACCGAATATGTGGGCGAATGCAACGATAATACCCTGCAGAAGACCTGGCAGGATGAGACGCTGCCGAGACTGGAGCGTCTCCGGCTGAAGGAGAGCCGGAAAGGACTTCCGTTCGCGGACTGGTTTCATTTCCTGCGGAAAAATTTCGGGCTGGGGACGGCGGTGGTGCGCTCCCTCACACCGTATATCAGGATTCTGCTCGGTACAAAAACAAGATATTCGGGGGCATAGAGGACGAAAACAGGATACAGGTCTGTTGAACAGAGAAACGGAAACTGGTAAAATCAGGATAATGGCCGGTAAGGCAGAAAGGCGGATGAAGGATGGAAGAATTTTTAAGCTTTATGGAGGAGATTCTGGAGGCAGAGAAGGGTTCCCTGAGACCTGAGACAACGCAGGATGAGGTGGAGACCTGGGACTCGCTGATGCAGCTGCGGCTGATCGGAGAGGTGGAAATGAAATATGGAATTATGATCCCCATGGACGAAGTGTCAAAACTTACGACAATCGGGGATTTTTACCGTTTTATCGCGTAAATACGGAGGGATGAAAAGATGCGGATTTCCATTTTGTCGAATGTGAACATGGATATGCTCTTTAGTCTGCTGAAAAAAGAGCACGAGATCTGGCAGCCGAACGGATACGGCGGCTGGATCTCTTATGCGCTGCGGCCGGATCCGGATCTGCAGGCATTTCAGCCGGAGTGCCTTCTGGTTCTGCTCGAGGGCAATGAGCTGCTGCGCCGGTGCAGGACGGCGAAGGAGCGGCAGGAGGAGGCAGACCAGGCAGCGCTCTGTGTCGGAAAGCTGGCGGAGCAGTATCCGTCCAGCCGGCTGCTTGTCTCAACAATTGACTTAAGGCCGGATGTCATCCGCGAAAAAGATGCGGCGGACGAGAGCATACGGGCAGCGGCATACTGGGACGAATGTCTTTCGTCGCTGACACGAAAGTATCGCAATCTGCATCGTTTCGAACTTCAGAGCCTGATTGCGGAATACGGAAGAAAACAGTTTTATTCGGATCGCTTCTGGTATATGGGATCAATCCCCTATGATATGAAGGCGCTACATCTTCTCGCGGGGGAGATCCGGCAGACGCTTTCACGCATGCAGACCGTCCGCAGAAAGGTGCTGGTGCTGGATCTGGACAATACGCTCTGGGGCGGTGTGGTCGGCGAGGACGGCATCGGGGGAATCCTGCTTGATCCGGCGCATGAAGGGGCACCGTATCAGGATGCGCAGAGAGAGATCCGCAAAATGAAGGAACAGGGCGTGCTGCTGGCGATCGCTTCAAAAAACAATGAGGAGGACGTGCTTGCCGTGCTGCGGGAGCATCCTCAGATGGTGCTGCGGGAAGAAGATTTTGCGGTCATCTGTGCAGACTGGAATCCGAAGCAGGAAAACATCCGGAAAATGGCAAAGGAGCTGAACCTGGGTCTGGACGCGTTTGTCTTTGTGGATGACAACGAGGCGGAGCGGAAGGCTGTGGAGCTTTCTCTGCCGGAGGTTGCAGTGCCGGATTTCCCGGCGGATATTGCGGCGCTGCCGTCTGCGATGCGTCAGATCTACGAGACGTATTTTTGGACATGGAAGCTGACTGATGAGGATCAGAGAAAGACGAAGCAGTATCAGGAGGAAAAGCTGCGCCGCAGGGAGGAAAAAGCGGCGGGATCGTTTGCGGAATATTTGGCGTCTCTGGACACAAAAATCCGGATCGCGGAGCTGAAACCGCAGCTTACGGACCGGGCGGTCCAGCTGATGAACAAGACCAATCAGTTTAATGTATGTACCCTGCGGATGGATGAAGCAAAACTGCAGGAGTATCTGTCCGCGGGCGGTCATCTTCTGATGGCGGAGGTGTCTGACAAATACGGGAACAGCGGCTGGGTTGTGGAATTGTTATACCATATCGAAGAGGAGACCGCGGTTGTGGATAATTTTCTGATGAGCTGCCGGGTGATGGGACGATGCGTGGAAGAAGCATTTTTGGATGAAGTGATCAGAAAATTAAAACAGGATAGAATTTCTGAAATCCGTGCTCGCTATCTTAAGACGCCGAAAAACAATCCGGTTGAGAATTTTTGGGAAAGCCGGGGATTTGAGACGGTGAGCGCCGACGAAACGCAGAAAACATACCGGCTGCGGCTGGATACGGCCGTGCCAGAGGATGGCGTCGGAAATATTCATACGGTGATCTGGGAGGCGTAGTGCGTGTTTGAAAAATCATTCCTGCCATTTGCATGCCCCATTTTGCGTGATATTTGCACCCGATTCAGGTTACATAGCCCGCTATGCGTCCTTCATCTGGCGCAAATCTCCCACAAACTGTGATGCACATCTGGCAGAAAGCATTTTTCAACACACTTTGGCGAAGAAGAACAGGCGCGGGACAGCGGAACGAAACAGAGCGGAAAACAGGCGCGGGCATCGGCAGGAAGACGCACGGCCCGATGCGAGGAGGGAAAGGATGGGAGATCATATGACCAGCTATTACACGGAACAGGAACTGAAGGAATTGGGATTTGCCGAACTGGGGGAGCATGTGCAGATCAGCCGGAAGGTCAGCATTTACGGAGCTTCTCAGATGCGGATCGGAAATCATGTCAGGATTGACGATTTCTGTGTGCTGAGCGGGAAGATCACATTTGGAAACTATATCCATATTGCGGTCATGACGGCGCTCTTCGGCGGGACGGCCGGGATCACGCTGGAGGATTTTTCCGCTATTTCATCCCGCTGTGCCGTATACGCGACGACGGATGATTACAGCGGGGAGTATATGACAAACCCGACGGTCCCGGAAGAATATACGAATGTCATCAATGCACCCGTGCGGATCGGAAAGCATGCGATTATCGGAACCGGATCTACGATTCTGCAGGGCGTGACCATCGCGGAGGGGTGCGCGCTGAGCACCATGACGCTGGCGGCAAAGGACACAAAGCCCTGGGGGATTTATATGGGGTATCAGTGCATCCGGGTGAAGGAGAGGAGTCAGGAGCTGTTAAAGCTGGATCTTTCCGGGCTGATGAAGAGCTGATGTTTCATTTGACAGAAAGACAGAGAAAAAGATGGGAAACATTTCTTTTGTTATTTTAAATTATAAGACGTATGAAGAATCCATTGCATGTGCAGAATCGATCCTTTATACTCAGACCTGGGAAGATTTAAATATTGTGATTGTGGATAACGGCTCCGGGAACGGGAGTCTGGAAGCGCTGGAAGCATACTTTAAAAACGAAACAAAGGTTACCGTGATCGGTTCGGCAGAAAACCTCGGATTTGCGCGCGGGAATAATCTCGGCATCATGTACGCGGTCCGATGCTTTCGTCCGGATTTTATTGTGGCTGCCAACAGTGATATTATCTTCGAACAGCGTGATTACTGCGAACAGATCATGAGCATCTTCAGAGACCGTCCGTTTGCCATTCTGGGCGGGGATATCACGGATGCCAGCCGGACGCAGCACCTGAATCCGGTCGCGATCAGGCGGGTCTATTCGACCCGGTATATGAGAAAGCAGATCCTGGTGTCAGATGCAAAAGCGTGGATGTTCCGGCTGATAAAATGGCTGCATCTGAAAAATCTGGCAGCGGGACATTACGGGATCACGCCGGACGCGCAGGGGACGGCCGGGAAGGAAAGCGGCCAGAATGCAGCGACAAGGGAAGTAAACGGACAGTCCGTCGCTGCGGACAGCCGGGTTGAGGAGGAGACGGAGGGCGCGCTGCTTCACGGGTGCTGCCTGATCTTTTCACGTCTGTATCTCAGCAAATATAACGGCTTCTGGCCGGAGACATTTCTGTATGCGGAGGAGGAGATCGTCTATTATCTGGCGCTGCGCGAGGGACTAAGGACGCTGTATTCCCCGCGGATCGGCTGTGTCCACAAAGAGGCGGTGACGACAAAAACGCTGTACCGGGATTTCTGCGATGCGAAGATCTTTTATTTTTCGCAGATCACAAAGTCATATCGGGCGTTTTTGAGGCTGATGAGAAAAATGGATGAGTGATAGAAGAAAGAAATCAGATATTTGAAATGTCAGGGGAAATATGATATTATGAAGCTTATAACCGTCGTATGTTGTTATAATGACTGGCAGCAGTATCAGGAATTCCGGGAAACGCTGAAAAAACAGAATATTACATGTGATCTGATCGGGATTGACAACCGAAAGCGGCAGTATAAATCCTGCAGCAGTGCGCTGAACACCGTGAGTGGAGCTGTAAAAACGAAATATATCGTTTATTCTCACCAGGACATCCGCCTGCCAGAAGAGGACATGCTTGCGCGCTTTCTGGGGTATCTGGAACAGACGGGACCTTATGATATCCTGGGGGTGGCCGGTGCGGTTTCAGGCAAAAAAAGGGGCAAAGGCGGGGATGTCTGCGTGCTCTCACAGGTGCGGCACAGGGAAGAGCTGGTGACGGCAGGAGAACTGGAATATCATGGCATGACCGGGTGCGAAACGGTTGACGAATGTTTTTTTGGCGGATGGACAGAGTGTTTCCGGGAGAGACCGTTTGACGAAAAGCTCTGCGATGACTGGCATCTGTACGCAGTGGAGCGCTGCCTCGCGGCCCGCGCCGGCGGTGGACATGTGTATGTATGCGACATTCCGATGATTCATCTGTCGGGAGGAAAAATTAATTCTGCATATAACAAAGGGTTTCGGCGTTTGGCGCGTCATTATCGGGATGCCGGATGGATTCGGACCGTCTGCGGCGCCAGCCGGACGGACTGGCTGCACCGGAATTTGTTTTACATGAAGAGGAAACTGCTGATCTGCCTGCGACGCATCTGAACCAGGGCAGAGCGGCCGGGTAAAGGCAGGGAATGATTGGAGAGAAGCATGGAAAAAAAATCGTTGGCGAAAAATTCAGTATTTAATATGGCATACAAGGGATTTACGGCGTTGTTTCCGCTTGTGACAACGACATATATATCCAGAGTACTGCTGCCGGAGGGGGTCGGTAGGGTCGCTTATGCGAACACGATCGTCTCCTATTTTGTTTTTGTGGCATCGCTCGGACTGCCGGGATACGGGGTGAAGGCGATCGCACAGAACAATGAGACGAAAGAGCAGCGGAGCCGGACTTTTTTTGAATTGTTTCTGATCAATCTGATCTCGACGCTGATCTGCCTGGCGGCGTATTATATTTTTGTGAACAGCGTTCCCTACTTCGCGGAGCGCAGGATGCTGTTTCAAATTATGGGACTGATGATCGTCTTAAATATTTTTAACATTGACTGGTTTTATCAGGGGATAGAGGAATACGGTTTTATCGCGGTCAGAGGGTTTGCGGTTAAAATCGCTTCGTTTGTACTGATGCTTCTTTTTGTGAAGGACGCGGGTGATTATCTGATCTATGCGCTGATCCTGTGCATAGCAACGGCGGGGAATAATCTGCCCAATGCGCTGCGCCTTCCGCGATATGTGGCGCCGGTCAGTGGAATCCGGATCCGGCAGCACATGCGGCCGGTGCTGATCCTGCTGGCGTCCGCCGTCGCGACGGAGATTTACACGATGCTCGATACCGTGATGCTGGAATATTTTCACGGGGAAGTGTGCGTGGGGTATTACTCAAATCCAGTCAGGATCGTGCGGATGACATATACGGTGGTCATTGCGCTCGTGGCCGTGTTTTATCCGCGTATCAGCTCCTATTATAAAAGGGGAGAAAAAGAAAACTGTGATGCGCTTCTTGCGAGGGGGACAAAGATCTTACTCCTTCTTTCTCTTCCCGGCGCGGCAGGGCTGGCGCTCACGGCGGACATGATTGTCCCGCTGCTGTTCGGGAACGCATTTCTGCCATCCATCCGGACGCTTCAGATCTTAAGTGTTCTGGTGCCCGTATTTTCCATTGCGTATTTCCTGGGACATATCGTGCTTACGGCAGTCGGGATGGAACGGATGATTCTTTGGGCCAGTATCGGAGGAGCCGTCATCAACGCGGTGTCAAATCTGTTTCTGATTCCGGCATACCGGCAGGAGGGCGCGGCAATTGCCTCCGTGATGGCTGAATTTGTGGTGACGGGGATTCTGCTGTGGCATGCGCGGAAATATTATACACTGCGGATCGGGGGGAATTTTGTTTTTACCATGCGGATTTCGCTGTTTCTGCTTGTCGTTTCCGTCGTACTGTTAAAGCAGACGGCAGGCACAGCGCCATGGATGGCGGTTCCGATCATTCTCTGCGCCGTGATCATTTACTTCGGCAGCCTGGCAATTCTGAAAAATGAGCTGATTGCGGAGCTGATAAAGAAAGCCGGATGCAGGATCCGGAATCGCAGGGGCGGGTGAACTGGCTGATAATTGCAATAAATCAGATATTTTCCAGCAGAATATCCGCTATTTAGTGCTTTTTTTACAAGTGAAAGGACAACTTTCGGAAAATACTAACAATACAGCTATGGATATTGTGTGAGAAGTGTGCTAGAATAGAAACACTTTAATGTTCAGGCGAAAAGATAAGGAAGAGATGGACGTATGTTGTATAAGATAAAGGATACCTGGGAGAATGCAAGCAAGAGAACGCGCGTCGCGCTTTTTGTTATTTATGATATTTTTGCGGTGTGTCTGGCGGAATTTATGGCATTGTGGACCCGGTTTGAATTTGAATTCGGCCGGATTGAGATGCCTTATCTGGAAAATGCATATCGATATACGGTCATTAATATCATAACAACGCTGCTGATCTTTACCTTTGCAAGGCTTTACAGCAGTCTGTGGCGTTATGCGAGCGTGCAGGAGCTTCTGAATGTGGTGGCGGCGTGTGTGGTGGCTGCCTGCACCCAGAGCCTTGGCATGCATATGCTGGTTTTAAGCATGCCGCGTTCCTATTATATACTGTATTTGTTTTTCCTGCTCGGCTTTACCGGCCTCAGCCGTTTCCTCTACCGAGGCTTAAGGGTCGTGCGCAAAAATCTGATCACGGAGCGCAGCGCAAACGCGATCCCGACGATGATTATCGGGGCGGGCGATTCGGCATATTCTCTGATGAAGGACATGAGCAGCAGCTGGCTGGTGCATAATAAAGTCGTCTGCGTGATGGACGAGGATGTGCAGAAGATCGGAAGAAATATTCTCGGTGCGCCGATTGTGGGAAATGACAGCAGAATCCCGTGGGCGGTTGAGAAATACCGGGTGCAGGAGATTTTTATCGCCATTCCGCGGCTGTCGGCAGCCAGGAAAAAGGAGATTCTTGAGATCTGTAAAAATACGGGCTGCAAGCTGCGGATTCTGCCGAGCATGACGCAGATTGTCAACGATGAGGTAAAAGTATCAAACTTAAGAGAGGTTGGGATTGAGGATCTGCTGGGCAGGGAACCGGTAAAAACGAATCTCGATGAAGTGATGGGATACATTTCGCACAAGACGGTCCTGGTGACCGGCGGAGGGGGCTCCATCGGCAGTGAGCTGTGCCGCCAGATCGCGGCGCACCAGCCGAAGCAGCTGATCATTCTTGATATCTATGAGAATACGACATATGATCTTCAGCAGGAATTAAAAAGGGAGTATCCGAAGCTTGATCTTGTGGTGCTGATCGGATCGGTGCGCAATTCACACCGGATCGAGAGCATATTTGCGGATTACCGGCCGGATATTGTGTTTCACGCGGCGGCGCACAAGCATGTGCCGCTGATGGAGGACAGCCCGAACGAGGCGATTAAGAATAATGTATTCGGCACCTACAACGTGGCGAAGGCAGCTGCGTTAAACGGGACGAAGCGCATGGTTCTGATCTCCACCGACAAGGCGGTTAACCCGACGAATATCATGGGGGCCTCGAAGCGGATCTGTGAGATGGTGATCCAGGGGATGTATATAAAATATCCGACCACAAATTTTGTCGCGGTCCGGTTCGGCAATGTGCTGGGGAGCAACGGGAGTGTGATCCCTCTGTTTAAAAAGCAGATTGAGGAGGGCGGCCCGGTTACGGTGACGCACAAAGATATTATCCGGTATTTTATGACGATTCCTGAGGCGGTTTCGCTTGTACTGCAGGCGGGAGCTTACGCGAAAGGCGGAGAGATTTTTGTGCTGGATATGGGAGAACCGGTGCGCATTGACGATATGGCGCGCAACCTGATCAAGCTGTCCGGATTTGAGCCGGATGTGGATATTCCGATCGTATATACCGGGCTGCGGCCGGGTGAAAAAATGTTCGAAGAGTGTCTGAAAGAGGAAGAAGGACTCCGCAAAACGGCCAATAATCTGATTTTTATCGGAAAACCGATTGAATTTGACAATGAAGAGTTCTTCAGACAGCTGGCGGAGCTCAAGCAAAGGGCATATGAAGATGACCCGCAGATGAAAGAAGTCGTAAGAGGGATGGTTCCGTCGTATCAGAGCGGAGCCGGGAAAACAGAAGGGACTGTCGCGCCGTAACAGGCGGATGTGAGAAAACAAATGGTATTATCGATAAGTATAACGGGTTTGTTTGTGGCGGCGCTGGCAGGACTTGTCCTTGTGCCGAAGACAAAAGAGCGGATAAACGGAATCAAGGTCATTATCATGGGGATTATGGCTCTTTTCTGCTACCTGTTTCTATCGGCCTATCTGTTTTTCTGGGGCAGCATGCCTGTCGGGCCGGAGACGCTGTGGATTCCGCTGTTACTGCTGAATGAAGTTCTCTGGGGAGTGATCCTGCGAAAAAGGAGAGTGCAAAAGCTGTTTTTCCGGATCACGGATCTGATCTGTATCGTGCTGATCTGTGTGCCTGTGGTGCTGGCGTCCCTGCATATTTTTACGGCGGGACTGCAGCTGCAGTACAGAAACTGGGATGCTGCCGTACACTTTTCCTGGGCGATGTACTCGGCGCAGTACCATACGCTGCTCGGCACGGGTACAAAGTTTTCCGCGTTTCTTGACGCGCTTTTTATACAGGTGCTTGGTCCGGCGTTAGAGCCGGTTCTGATGTACAAGGCGTTTATTGCTGCAGACATTTTTTTGCATATACTGGAAGTCTGCATGTTTTACGTGCTGGTGATTACGGTCAGCGATAAAAAAAGCGTGCGCCTGATGGCGCCTCTGTTCAGTCTTGGCTATTTCTGGGGATATCCTGCGTACAGCTATATGACCGGAAATTTTGTGTACTGGAGCAACGGGGTGATGATCCTGATTCTGATCATCTATGCGCTGGTGCTGTGGGAAAAGCACGAGGACGATTCGATCTGGAGTATTCTGCTGCTGATTTTGGGGGCGTTTGCAAACCTGCACTGCAATAAACTGTTTGTTCCGATTAATTCGGTTGCGCTGTTTGCGACGTTTGCGGTGATCACATGGAGAAAAATCAGGCACAGGGTCAGCAGAAAAGCACTTTTTGCCGTGATGGCTGCCGGGGTGGCGGTCTTCGCCATTTTTGTGCGTTTTTACACAAAGCAGTGGGGAAATCCCTTCACGTATCTGACGCATTATCAGGGAAACGGCGCGATGTACCGGGCGATGTACTGCGATATCATATTCTTCCTGCCGGCGCTGCTTTATGTGACGTTTGAGACGTTAAGGAACAAAAAGCAGAAGCGGACAATCTGGTTTATGAGTATCTGCATGCTTTGTGCGGCAGCGGGAATGTATATTCTCTGGTACCGGTATCTGCTGTCATGCTATTATTACTATAAGATCTACTATAATGTGTGGCTGTGCGGGTGGCTTCTGGCGGCTGCGGCGCTGGCGATCGCTTCGGAGAAAAAGCAGCTGACCGCATATTTTTCCTGTACATGCATGGTGGCTGTGCTCAGCTGGCTGTCGTTTTCAGATTATGACAGGGTGATGACGGAATACAATGAGACTTATAACGGAGAGTATGCGACGGCACAGATGTTTCCGCTGTTTCGGTTTAACACGGACAGTATGGCGGATGATTATGAGAACTACCGCGTCAGCGATCAGCTGATAGATGTGCTGGATTACGCAGTGAAACATTGCGAGGGGACAAGTGTCTGGCTGATCAGCGCAGATTATGGGACAAGGCTTTGGGGAAACGGAATCAGCAATTTTTATACGCCGGAGGTTCCGGATGACGCGGAGGCGATACTGGCCTATATGAGAGAAAGCGGTGTCAGTATGTTTGTGGCGGTAAAAGAAGAAGAACCGTACGAGCGCTGGGCAGCGGTATTTGAAACCTGTCAGACGGTGTATGAAAATGAGGGTGCGGTCCTGTTTCAGATACCGCAAATGTGATGTTTTTTTTAACAATTTGATTTTATACTTGCAAAAACAGGTGAAGTAATATAGAATAACTTGTGAATTACTGAATTAGGAATGAGGAAGTGCGGAGTATGGAGAGTAATTATTCCTGGAAAAGAACAGAGGATATAGAGATTGATCTCATAGATCTGCTGCGCAGGCTTTGCGCACAGTGGAAGCAGATCCTGATCTGCGCGGTGCTTTTTGCCGTGCTCGCCGGGGCATACAGTTATATGAAAAGCGGGAGCGCTCCGGCAGTCGAGGAATCGGACAAAGTGGAAGAGATCGAGCTGAAAGAGGATGAACAGCGGGGCGTTACGGCTGCCATAAGACAGGAAGAAGAACTCCGCGGTTTGGAAGAGTACATCGAGAATTCCGTTCTGATGCAGATCGATCCGTATCACAGAAGCAGCATTATGCTTTTGTTTGCGGTAAAACCGACGGATGGACAGGCACTGCAGCGGATTACAGAGAGCTATCTGAATTTTGTGCAGAACGGCGGAGCGGCAGATGCTGTGATGGCGTCAGGCGGGTGGGATCTGGACAAGACATACCTTGCGGAGCTGATATCGGTATCGAGCCGGACATCTTCAGGCACACCGGTTATTACGACACCGGAAAATGTTCCTCCCTCAGAAACTGTTTTATATGTGAGAGTGATGGGGCTGGATACAGGGATGACAGAGTCGCTGGCAGAGGATGTACAGGCTGCGCTGGAGACATATTCCGCCACAGTGAAAGGCGCGGCAGGAGACCATACACTTACACTTCTCAGCATGGAAACGAGTGTGGTGGCTGACGGTGATCTGCAGACACAGCAGCACAATAAATGGGCGCTCCTGACCAGCTATGCAGACGGCCTGAAAGCGATGACGGATGCCTTCAGTGATGAGCAGAAACTGGTGTATCAGAAAGCGATCGGAATAGAAGAGGAAGAAGACGGGGCTGATGGGGCGGAGATGAACGCTGAAAGAGGAATCAGCAAAAAATATGTGGTACTCGGACTGGCTGGCGGTATTTTCCTTTATTGCTGTATTTATGCCTGCCTGTATCTGTTCCGTGATACATTAAAAAGCACGGAAGAAATGAAGGGCCTTTATACATTTCCTGTATACGGGGGGATTCCTTTAAAAGGAAAAGGAAAATCCACGGATGCGAAGAAGAATGCATATGAGCAGGAAAAAGCGCAGATACTGAATCGGGTAAGGCTTGCATGTAAGAATCAGGAAATTACAAGATTGTGTATTGTGTCTGATTTTTCGTTTGACGAACAGGAAAAAGCGTGCATGGCGGATCTTGCAAAACAGCTTAACAGCTGGGGAATTGAGACGCTGATCACCGAAAATGCCGACAGAGAGACGGCGGCGTGGGATACGCTGGCAGATGTCGGACATGTCCTGATGGTGTGCAGAATCGGAACGACGACGCACCGGATGGTAGATGAAGAGATGAGTTTTTACCAGGAAAATGATATTGCAGTACTTGGAGCAGTAACATTTACTTTATAGGAATAACAGTAAAACCGGACTTGTGGGCGTGAGTTTGAAGGCTGCGCAGACAGGAAAGGGGTAATATGGCTGCGTGCTGACGCAAAGGATGCCTGGGATACGGATGATATTGCAGGGATGGCGAAGCCTGCCCTGAAAGGAGGTCTGTATGTGGTATGTGTTGCAGACGATGACCGGCAAAGAAAAAGAGCTGGTACGGATGGTAGGGAAAATCATTCCTTCTGAGTTGTATGAGGATTGTTTCGTTGCATATTATGAGAGAATATGGCGGAGGCAGCAGCAGAGCATTGTTCACGTAGAGAGACTGTTTCCGGGATATGTAATGATTATAACGGATTATCCGCAGGAATTGTTTCTGAGATTAAAGTACGTACCGGCTTTATCAAAACTGCTGTCTGACGGTTATTTTGATTTCATCCCGCTGAAAGCGGGCGAGGAAGCGTTCCTTAGCGAACTGCTTGCGGAAGACCGGATTGTAAGACTATCCTACGTGGAAACCGACGGAAAAGGACATGTGCATCATGTGTCAGGGCCGTTGGAACATTATACGGACCGGATCATCCGGTATCAGTTTAAAAAGAGATATGTGATTATACATTTCCAGCTGCTGGGCCTGGATAAGACCGCGGCGTTGGGAATTATCCTGCGCGAGGATGTACAGCAGGAACTGGCTTACGGCAAGGTGGAAGCACCGGTAACGCTTCCCGAGCATTATAAGGTCGATCTTCCGGAGGTGAAGGCGCCATATGAGCCAGGGGATCATGTAAAAGTGACCGCCGGAACATTTGCGGATATGCAAGGTATCATCTGGCGGGTAAAAAAGAATACGGTAGAGATAGGAATCCACCTGTTTGGTCAGGATATCTCCATGGAGGTTTCCATGGATGAGATCTGCGGGGTGGATGTACTGGAGGAAAATGACGGGAATACAGAATAGAAGCTGTGTTTCCGTTTTTTTTATTTATTAGAACGTTTGTTTGAAGTATGGCGGATAAAACATAATATCTGTGCAGTGAGGGTAGAGGGTTTTATGAAAATCTGAAAATCAGCCTGCGTCAGTCGGTCATGGGAAAACCATGGCTTATTTTATTGGAGAAACTCAGCATCACATGTCAGAATCAAAAAAAGGAAACCGTCACAAGTTTATAAAGGCCGGGCTCATTCTCGGCGGAATCTTCACCGTTGCATTCCTGGCAGCTAAAAAGTACGCGGAACCGGACTCGATGGATCAGGAAAATCCATATCTGAAAATCGGAGACGGGAATGAGTGCGGGAAAATCACGTCGTGCTCCAGGGTCACATTTTATGAGAAGTATGTCAAACCCGGACTGGATAAGATTTTATCCTTTACCGGACTGGTTCTGCTGTCTCCGGTCTATGCTGTAATCAGTATCGCAATCTACCTGGATGATCCGGGTTCCATACTCTTTACACAGAAGCGGGTCGGGAAGGACGGGCATTTTTTTGAACTGCATAAATTCCGCACCATGAAAATGGATACGCCCCATGACGTGCCGACCCACCAGCTGGCGGACCCGGATCAGTATATCACCCGGGTGGGCGGATTTCTGCGGAAATACAGCCTGGATGAGCTGCCCCAGGTGTGGGATATTTTCCGTGGAAAAATGAGTATCATCGGCCCACGGCCTGCACTGTGGAATCAGGAGGATCTGATCGCGGAGCGGGAGAAATACGATGCCAACAGTGTGCTGCCGGGGCTGACCGGCTGGGCACAGATTAACGGGCGGGATGAGCTGGAGATTACGGATAAGGCTGCGCTGGACGGGGAGTATGTCAGAAGGCTGCGAAGCGGGAATATAAAAGGAATGCTGTTTGATCTGAAGTGCTTTTTCGGGACGGTGAAGTCTGTGGCCGGGAGTGAAGGGGTTGTGGAAGGCGGGACGGGGAGATTTGTGCAGTGTAAAAATGATAAAATTAATAATTAAAAGGGGAGATTCTTGAAACAGAAAAAAGTAGTTATTGGAGTAGGGATTGGAGCGACAGTTGGAATTGGGCTGAATATTGCATTAAAAACAAAGATCGGGATGATGCTTATTAATCGCTGGGGAAGTAGTGCTAAGGGCAGTCCTCGGTTGATGATATCACGTCCTTTAGAAGAAGTTAAGCCTGAAGAGACGGGTTTCGAGGATTATGGTCATCTAAAACATTTCAATATTGATAAATCACTTCATAAGAACGTGTTAATTACTGGCAGCAATAGTTATATAGGAGAAACATTTGCACACTATTGCGCACAGCATTACCCGAATCTAACAATCACGACTCTTGACATGAAAGATGAGAGGTGGAGAGAATATACATTTAGGACGAAAGATGGAAAAGCATATGATTCTGTATTTCATGTGGCAGGAATCGCTCATGCGGATGTGGGAAAAGTGTCAGTACCTGAGCAGGAGAAATACTATAAGGTTAACACAGAACTTGCGATAGAATGCTGCGAAAAAGCTAAGAAGTCCGGTGTGAAACAGTTTATATTTATGTCATCTATGATAATTTATGGCGGTGCGAAGAGGATTGATGAGAAGACGACTCCACATCCGACAAATTTTTATGGAAATTCAAAGTGGTTAGCAGATAAGGGGGTTCGTGCTTTGGCTGATGAGAGATATCATGTTGCGGTTCTGCGTTCACCTATGATCTATGGAAAAGGGGTGAAAGGCAATTACCGGCGGCTGGAAAAATTAGCGAAAACAGTACCTGTCTTTCCTGATATTCGGAATAAACGATCTATGATCTTTATAGAGAATCTCTGTGAATTTGTTGCGCAGCTCGTGCTGTCTTGTGAAGGCGGCATATTTTTTCCGCAAAATAATGAATATTCGGACACAAGTCAATTAGTAAAGTGTATAGCAGAGGTGAGTGGACATAAGGTATATCTCATGAAGAGCCTTATTCCATTTGTAAAAATTGCTATGCGAGTATCTGGGAAGATCTGTGATTTAGTGAATAAAGTATTTGGAAGCAGCTATTATGATCAGAATCTCTCAAATTATGAGGGATTATTTTATTGTAAATATAACCTGAAAGAATCGGTATATAGAATCGAATGATAATAGGAGAATAGGGCAGTGGTTGCTGATATATCAAAAGTAACTGTACCATTATGTGTTACAATTGTGATAACTACATATAAAAGAAGCAGCACGCTGGAAAGAGCTGTCATTTCTGCCTGTGAGCAGGATTATGCAGAGATAGAAATTATTGTTATAGATGATAATGCAGATCCGACATGGAATAATACGGTCACTTCTATTATAAAAAAGGTAGAAACAGATCAGGGCAGAGAAATTATATATATTAAGAATCGGGAAAACAAAGGCGCTGCCAAATCACGTAACATTGGTATAAAAAAGGCCAAAGGAGAGTATATCACGTTCCTGGATGACGATGATGTTTATTTAAAAAGCAAGGTTTCCACACAATTAGCAAAGATGACAGAATGTGATGCAGATTTCAGTATTACTGACATGCTTCTCTATGATAACGGGGAGAAGCTTAAGGAAAAGCGTGTAAGAAATGATCTTAGAATCTACGAGAAAAGCAGACTTCACAAATATCATATCATGCATCATCTTACCGGAAATGACACTTTTATGTTTAAAACAGATTTCATCAGAAGGATTGGCGGATACAAAAAGATTGATATAGGTGATGATTATTATCTGATCCAAAAGGCAATATTAAGTGGCGGAAAGTTCACCTATCTGCATGAATGTTATGTGAAAGCATACCTCCGCACAGGAGAGGACGGAGGTCTGTCCTGCGGACAAAAGAAAATAGATGGAGAGAACAGGCTTCAAAATGATAAAAGAAAGTATTTTGGTATCCTTACAATAAGAGAAAGGTGTTATGTGTGGATGAGGCATTATGCAGTGATTGCATTTGCTGAATTGCGTAGAAAGAGATACGCAGCATTCGGCGTATATGTTTTATTTTCTTTTTTGTGCAATCCGTTTGGATTTGCTGTTTTGCTGTTCAGGCACCTGTAAAGTGGCGCATCAGATGGAGAAAATACATGATTGCAGTTGTATTTATTGGAAATATTGAGTACTGTCCATATTTTGGTAATTATAAATTGCTTTTAGAAAAGGAAGGCGCTGACTATGATTTGTTTTATTGGAACAGGATGGGATTGGATAATGTTCATCCAGATAATTACTATTGTTTCAGATATCCGATAGAGATAACGCGAGATATCAGAAAAAAAATAATAAGTTTTTATAAATACAGGCTATGGTTAAAACAAAATCTGCGCAGAAAACGATATGATAAATATATTGTGTTAGATACATTGTCTGGATTTTTGATTTCATCAGAACTAAAGCGAGGAAAATATATATATGAGATAAGGGATTACAGCTATGAAAAGTTTTTGATATATAGATATATCGAAAAAAAGCTTATTGCAAAATCATATACAACTTTTATTTCATCACCTGGATTCAAAGCATTTCTTCCCTCTGAAGACTATATGATCTTTCATAATATTGCACATTCAGATCAGGAAGATTTTTTGTCTGAGGATCGTAACCATCGGGAATCAGATGTAATAATTTTAGTATGGGCGGGTACGATACGTTATTATGAAACCCAGCTGAAAATAATAAGGCAGCTAAAAAATGATGAAAGATTTAGAATTTATTATCATGGTGATGGTTATGATTTAAAGAGATTAAATGATATATGCAGGAAAGAAAAAATAAAAAATGTTTTTTTCACAGGAAGATATGACGAAAGTGAAAAAATAGATTTGATGAGAAAGGCAGATATGATTCTGAATGCATATGACATCGATATCGGAGAAGAGGTAAGATATGCTCTTTCAAATCGGTTTTACGATGCCTTGATGCTTGGGTTGCCTCAGATTGTTGAAAAGGACAGCTATAAGTGTAAAATTGTTCGAAAATATGACCTGGGAATCGTCATGGATGACAATTTAAAGAAAAATATTATTGAATCTGCAGACAGATTCAGAGATGCAAAATTCAGAATAAAGTGTCGTCGATTTTACGATTTATGCAGGAAGGAAAATGTTCATTCATTAGAAAAAATCAGGTCATTTCTAAATTTATCCATAGAAAATTAAAATAAAAAACCATTTGGAGAAAGAAAGTGTTTGCATATATCATACCAGTATTTCTGACAATTGCTGTATATTATTATGCGCAGCATAGTTTACACATATATAACAATCCGACAGGAAAATACATCATGTCTATCCTGCCTTTTCTTCCGTTGATTGCTATGAGCGTTTTCAGAGAAAATATAGGTGTTGACTATAGTGGGTATGAACTTTTATATAACAATATTAAAGCCGGGATTAAAACAAATGCAGAGATCGGATTTGAATTTCTTGCAAAACTAATTATTTGGGGCTTTGATGATGTAAAAATATTATTTGCGATATTTTCCGTTTTTACTTTAATAAATTTTATTATTGCGATACGTATGCTGAGTACCGATCTGACGTTTAGCGTATCTCTTTTTATTTTATTAGGATATTATAATTTGACATATAATGCTGTCAGATATTATTATGCATTATCTGTTGTATTGCTGGCATACGCTTTTTTTCTGAATAAAGAATATAAAAATTTCCTGATAGCTGTTATTTTTGCAGCATGCTTTCATAAGACATCACTAATTGTATTGCCGGTATGTTATATATTCAGAAACAGATCACAAAGTCAGAAACATTACGTATATCTGATATTGATGGCGGTTGCAGCTGTCATTCTGAAACATCCAATTAGATATGTTGCTTTTAAAATTTATCCGTCCTATTTATATTCTGTATACGATGGAGGCAGTGCATCGATAACCAATGTTTTCAAATGTTTGTTTTTATTAATGTTAGGCATATGTTTTTATGGCATAGTCAGAAGAAATGATACTCTTATTTTTTGTCATAAGTTAAATATAGTTGCGCTGATATTGTATGTGTGCTGCAGCTGGCTTCCCGAATTGTCGCGAATCGGATATTATTTCAATGTTCTTTCTGTCATATTTATACCTGATCTTGTGAAAGAAATGAAAAGTGAGATGAACAGACGTGTTGTTTCAGTAGTTACAGTGCTGGGCGCCTGCCTGTATTATGTGTTCTTTTTAGAGAGAACCTATGCACAGGAGATCCATTTATTGCCGTACAGAACATGGCTTTTTCATCTAAATCAATGAACAGGAAACGAATATATGAGATTATTATTTGTAAATATGACACCTATATTTCATAATTCAAGCGCGATACACAGGATGTGCGGGATTATTTCTGGCGCAAGAAGGAATGGTCATACATGTGATCTTCTGACACTGAGGGCAGATGAGGAGGATTATGCATATGATGATTCCAGAAAAGAGTTTTTAAGGGAGAACATAGATCATTATTATACAATAAGGAAAACATATCTTTATGATCGGCTCAATGCGAAGAAGCAGGCAGATGCCGGGGGAGGAATAGCGGCAGGTAATAAGCGGAAGAGCAGATCAGGATGTGGAAGATATATAAAAAATTTGATGCGGAATCTTTTTGAATTTTTATTTGTGTATGATTTACAATGTATGAATTCAAAACAGGTAACCAAACTGAATGCAGACTATACAAAGTATGACAGAATCATTTCTGTCAGTGATCCGAAATCATCACATGATATTATTCTTAAGCTTATAAAATATAAAAAAATAAAAAATATCGATTCAAAATGGATTCAGTATTGGGGGGATCCGTGGCTTAACGATGTTATGAGAGAGGGTTTTCGATGGAAAATGTTAATTCGCTATAAAGAAAAACAACTGCTTCGGTATGCACACAGGATTGTTTATACGAATCCGTTTACACTGGATGCTCAGATCAGAGAGTATCCGGCGTATTCATCAAAAATGATGTATATAAATCAGGCATCAGATGTGCAGGAGAAGAGAGCACAGATTTCAGAATGCAATAAAAGATATATCGGATATTTTGGCGACTATGGATTACACTTCAGAAATATACATCCACTATATAGATACTGTATAAAAAATAATATTAATTTGTGTATTGCAGGACGATCAGCAGACAATCTGGTGGAAACTGAAACAGTAAAAATAAAAGGAAGATTATCGCAAAAAGATGTGAGCAGAATGGAAGATGAGGCTTCGATTCTGATTTCTATATGCAATAAAAGAGGAACACAAATTCCAGGGAAGGTTTTCTATCAGGCCGGATATCAGAAACCGATGATCATTATTCTGGATGGTGAGTTTAAAGAAAAAATGAGAGTGTATTTTAATTCTTTCGGCAGATATATTCTTTGCGAAAATAATGAGAAGAGTATATCGGGAGCAATTGATGAGGCATTCAGAGAAATAAAGACAGGAAAAAGGTATCAGTTAGATAAAAGATTGTCAGAAGAATACTGTGCGGAAAAAATCCTGAGATAATAGAGAGGTGGATTTTATTATGGTAAATGTAATCGGATTGGGATACATCGGTCTGCCGACAGCACTGATGCTTGCGTCACATGGTGTTGATGTAGTGGGAACGGATTATAACAAAGAACTTGTTAAGACATTACAGAACGGACATACGACATTTAAAGAAGATGGTTTGGAGGAATTGTTTCATAGAGCAATAGACGCTGGTATCAGATTTTCAGATAAATATCAGGAAACGGATATTTATATCGTTTCAGTTCCAACACCTTATGACAGGTTTAGCAAAAGGGTTGATGCAAAATATGTTGTTTCTGCTGTGGAGGCGGTTCTGAAAGTTTGCCCTGTTGGAGCAACGATAGTAATCGAATCCACGGTTTCACCTGGTACGATAGATAAATCTGTCAGACCCGTAATAGAAGCGGCAGGGTATGAAACCGGTGTGGATATCAGCCTGGTTCATGCGCCAGAACGAATCATACCGGGAAACATGGTATATGAACTGCTGCATAACAATCGTACGATTGGTGCGGATGACCGGGATGTGGGAGAAAAAATAAAGGCGCTCTATGCAGCGTTCTGCGAGGGGGAAATCGTTGTTACGGATATCAGAACAGCCGAGATGACAAAAGTTGTGGAAAATACCTACAGAGCGGTTAATATAGCCTTTGCAAACGAACTGGCAAAAATCTGTCGTTATGACAAGATGAATGTCTATGAGATCATCCGTATCTGCAATATGCATCCGCGTGTCAATATTCTTCAGCCGGGTCCCGGAGTTGGAGGTCATTGTATATCAGTTGATCCATGGTTTCTGGTGGGAGACTATCCGCATCTGGCTAATGTGATAAACGAGGCCATGGAAACAAATGATGCTATGCCGGCTTTTGTCCTTCATAGAATTTACGACATAATGAAAGAGAAGGGCATAAAGGATCTGAGCCGCATCGGCCTTTATGGTCTTACCTATAAAGAAAATGTTGATGATATGAGAGAGTCGCCAACACTTCAGTTGCTGGAATCGCAGGAGAAGCATTTGGGATATCCGTTAAAGGTGTATGATCCGTTGATTACAGAAGATGTTGTGGAACATCAATACCATGATTTGGATGAATTTTTAGAGGATATTGATTTCGTAGTTATCATGGTTGCTCATGATGAAATAATAAAGGAACAAAGAAGAATGAAAAATAAAATTGTTCTTGACTGCAGAAACGTAATTGAAGGAGCGGGGGTTATCCACCTTTGATGAAAGAAAAAGAATGAAAATTAAAATAGAGAACAGGGCTTCTCTGATCCGACTGAGAAATATTTTCGCATATAAACTGCTTGGAAAATCTACGGCTGTTAATAAGATCATTAATTATAAAAAATGTGAGGAGATAGCAGAGCACTGCAGGCTGAACAGCCTGGTCGGGATACGGGAACCCGGACCTTTGTCAGACGACATAAAATATGTTTCTGAAATGCTGATGGAAGGTCGCGTCAATATTTTGGGAAGCGGGTATGTGCGGTGTTCCGGTGAAGAGGATCCTTTGGGATTGTTTGGCATCAGCTACACAAAAGAATCTGTCAGTACCAGTAGTGAAAAACATGAAAACAGATATCGTTTTTCTGATGATTATAAAGAGTTTTTTTGGAACAGGGATATAAAGACAGGATATATCTGGAGATCCGATTATTTCGATGAGAACGAGTGTATTCATTCGCCGCTCTGTGTTGATGTAAAAAACTGCTGGGAATTAGGCCGGTTAAACTTTTTGGTTCCTTTTTCTTTCTTTATCAGTAAATCAGATGGTGACATTCGGGAAAAGAACCGGTATATCCGCAGATTTAAGGATTTACTGATGGATTTTTATCTCGGGAATCCGGTAGGAACGGGGATTCACTGGGTTCTTGCAATGGAGGCGGCAATCAGAATCAGTAACATTCTGCTGTCCTATGACATTGTAAAGCAGGCAGATGTAAACCGTATTTTGGATGATGATTTTGACAGAATGATTCGAATCCTTACAGTTCAGCACATTTATTTTATTTATCACAATTTAGAAAAGCGGCTGAGCGGCGGACGCAGTGGAAATCATTATTACGCGGATCTTGCAGGCCTTATTTTTGCCATAGGTTATTTGCAGAAAAGAACGCGAAAGCTGGAAGATATTTTCCGATTTGCATACAGAGAATTTTTTCGGGAGACGAAGCGGCAGTTTTTTACTGCCGGAGGACATTATGAGGGAACAACCGGGTATTTTCGCCTGACGGCCGAGATGCTTGTGTTTGCAGCGGCAATTCTTATTCGGAATGGTGTGGAGGTTCCGGAAGATATATGGGAAATCATATATGCAAATAAAGATGTCGCAGAAGCATTGAGAAAGTCAGATCATACATTTCACAGCTTCGGTGATTGTGATGCCGGAAGATTTATTAAAAGTGTATCCTATGGGAGATATATTTCAAATCAGGAAGCAGAAGAGACGTATATCAATTTAAAGGGATACGCGAAACGGTATAAAGACGGGGTGTTCTTTCTTGAGGATACGGAAAATCTGAATAGTCTGATCGAATATACAAACGGATTATTGGGGGAGTATGATAATTCAGGTTTGGAGGCGGGGCTTGTCTCTTCCATAGCAGGCGGAACATCCGGGCAGACGGAAAAAGGGAAACGATTTGCGGGAAAAGAAGAGCTTTGGATTAAGGAGCAGAAAAGAGCGAATTGGCAATACAAATATAATTCTGCTTTCTCATTAGAGATACCGGTTGCAGAGAAAGAAAATATGAAGATGGAAACCTATAACAATACGGGAATGGGTTTTTTTGTTATAAAAGGAAAACGGTTTTCTTTCCTTTTTCATTATGGAATTAATAATGAATTCGGACACAGCCACAATGATTCTCTGTCCTGGACTCTGGAGGTTGACGGGAAGGAAGATCACGGCAGCGGAGGGACTTTCGCCTATACCGCAGTGAAGGGGTTGCGGGATTTATTTCGATCACAGAGTCTGTATCATGTCCCGCAGCATATTCATGAGCAAAAGGATATGAAGGATTATTTTTCTTACAGTACAAGAGATTACAGGGAAGTCGTCGGATTGACAGATGATCATATCGCTGTGTTATATAGGAATGATCTGTATGAACATGTAAGAGAAATACAGGTGACGGATCATAAGATAATGATTTTGGATCACAGTGATGATAATTTTTTTGTGGATGAAGAGCCAGAGCATATTCTGTCTGCATCATATGGGATGATAGAAGGGGATAAGCGTGCGATCAGAAAGAAAATAGAGGAATTTATTAAATGATCAGAATTATAAAAAATTTATTTTCGGTAATACCAAAAGATCAGATAAAAAGAATCCCGATTGTGATATTTCTTATGTTTATGGGAGCGATTATTGAAACATTTAGCGTGTCGATGCTGATACCGTTGGTAAGCTTTGTTATGGATGAAGAAAAAATAGCTGGTTCTGAAATATATAATGCTATCAATAAGATTATTCGTATTAACAGTCCAAAAGAGATCGTCATTGTAATGTTTCTGTTTATTGCAGCTTTGTTTATTATAAAAAATGTCTTTTTGTATTATGAGACGAAGTTTCAAATCAAGTATTCGAGTGATATAAGAAGAATTCTGCAGGATAAAATCTATAAAAAATGTATTGATTCAGGATATGAGTATTATCTAAGCATAAATACAGGGGATATACAGAGAAATATAATGTCAGACGCGTATTTGGTATATAACGTTTTTATAGCATTACTATCAGTTGCAACAGAACTGTTTATCAGTGCTTTTCTTATTATGGCACTGGTCATAATTAACCCTTTAGTTGCTGTTTCCTGTATGTTCATTATATCAGTATGCATGCTGGTAATGTATAAATTACTTAATAACAGGATCGTGAGAAACGGTAAAATTAAGAGTGATTATACGGGTAAATTAAACCAGTGGATCCTGCAGACGGTTGATAATATCAAAGAAATAAAAGTTATGAACAGGGAGAAGTTCTTTAAGAAATCGTATGAGCAAAAGCTTTATCTGTTCAATCAGGCAGACTACAAATATATGGCATTGAATAACGCGCCAAGACTTGTAATTGAAGGTGCCACCGTGTCAGGGGTTATGATCGTTCTCTGTCTTTATTTTGTAATCGGAATGGATTTCGCAGAACTGGTGCCACAGCTATCTGCATTTGTTTTAGCTGCTGTACGCATTCTTCCAAGTGCAAACAGGATCAGTGCAGGATTCAATGATATCAAATATTTTGCAACATCAATTGATCATGTCAGGGATGCATTGGAATCAAATATATCGCAACCGAGAATTAAGAGAAATAGAATTACAGAACTTAAAAATGAAATCTGTATGATAAATATTTCATATAAATATCCGGATGCAGAAAGATATATATTTAAAAATTTAAATTTTAAGATACGTTCAGGTGAAACAATAGGAATTATCGGGGAGTCCGGCACAGGAAAGACCACACTTGTAAACCTGCTATTGGGGTTATTAGACAGCGTTGAAGGGGTAATCGTTTGGGATGGAACTGAGATAAATGACGCTAATGAGCGGTATCAGCTTAATGTCGGTTATATACCTCAGCAAATAAATCTTTTGGATGATACGATCATTAATAACATAGTCTTTGGCGCAGAAGTTATTGACAAAGAAAAAATAGATGGCGTTATCAGAGAAGCACAGCTTAGCGATCTCATAAAGGATCTGCCGGAAGGTTTAGATACAGAAGTCGGAGACAGAGGTGTGCGTTTGTCGGGAGGACAGAGGCAGCGTTTGGGAATAGCAAGAGCATTATATTCAGATCCTGCGCTTTTGGTATTAGATGAGGCGACTTCTGCATTGGACAATGCTACCGAAAAGGAATTAATGGAATCAATAGATTCTTTAAAAGGAAAAAAGACAATGATAATAATTGCTCATAGATTATCTACGTTATCGGGTTGTGACAGGGTATATAAATTGGAGAATGGAACATTAAATGAGACAGGTCTTATATTATAGTTTATCTTTTGGAGGAAAGTATGAAGGCACTAAAATCATCTTTTGAAGGAAACATCGTTGAATATTATGATGATTTCTTTCTTGATAAAGGGAAATTAGAAAAAGAAACGCAATTTATATTGAATACATTGCTACAGGAACAGCAGCAGATTCGCAGAGTGCTGGATGTTGGGAGTGGGACAGGATACCATGATGAAATGCTTTCTGCAAAGTTTGAACACATTTATGGTATTGATATTAGTGCTGATATGGTGGAATATGCAAAGAAAAAGCACTCTGCACCGCAAAATGAATTTGAGGTCGCGGATATAAGGAGCTGGGATGAAATCAATGAAAAGTATGATGCCGTAATATCTCTTAGTCATGTAATTGGGTATCAGACAGATAATGAGTCATTTGATAGTTATTTAAAAAATATAAATCGCAAATTAAGAGTGGGAGGCGTATTCCTTTATAATTTTTATAATGCGCCGGCACTCTTTTTTAATGGTCTTAAGCCAAGGCATGTGAAAAAATCTGTAAAAAATCATGAAATATCCAGAATATCAAATGCAACATTAAATCCTGATTGTAACTGTTTAAAGCTCGATTATTACTATATTATTCAGAACGCTGAAGATTCGGATTCTTTTGAGATACATGAGAATATGAGATATTTTACGATGATGGAATTGGAATATGCGATGAGAGTAAACGGGTTTGATGATATCCGCTTTTTTAAATGGATGGATACGAAAAAGCTGTCAGGTAATGATTGGAATGGTGGTTGCATCGCCAGGAAAACAAAGCTTGCAGATTGAAAATTATTTGGAGGAGAAATGATAGAATTTAATGAGCCATTATATGTAGATAAATCACTGGATTATATTCAGGAGGCAATAAGAAGTAATCATATTTGTGGTGATGGTTCTTTCACCAGGAAGTGCAGTGGATGGATTGAAAAACAAACAAAAACAGCTAAGTGTCTTTTTACGACATCATGTACGCATGCGCTTGAAATGGCAGCATTTCTTTCAAATATACAGGAAGGAGATGAGGTGCTGATGCCTTCCTATACGTTTGCATCAACAGCTGATGCTTTTGTAATGAGAGGAGCAAAGCTGGTTTTTGTTGATATAAGACCGGACACAATGAATATCGACGAGAGATTAATTGAGGCTGCAATTACTGATAAAACAAAGGCAATAGCAGTGGTGCATTATGCCGGGGTAAGCTGTGAAATGGATACAATAATGGATATCGCAAATAAGTATAATCTGATTGTGATTGAAGACGCGGCACAGGGAATGATGAGCAGTTATAAAGGACAGGCCCTTGGAACAATAGGAGATTTTGGGTGTTTCAGCTTTCATGAAACAAAGAATTATTCCATGGGAGAGGGCGGGGCACTATTGTTAAAAGATGATTCCTGCAAAGAACGGGCAGAAATTTTAAGAGAAAAAGGAACCAACAGGAGTAAATTTTACAGAGGCGAAGTTGATAAGTATTCCTGGGTTGGTATAGGATCATCGTATTTACCTAGTGAACTTAATATGGCTTATCTTTGGGGACAGTTAGAAAAAGCAGAAGAAATTAATCATCATCGGCTTTTGCTTTGGAATAAATACTATGAATTATTAAGTCCCTTATTCAATAGAGGAATACTTGAAGCTCCGGTGGTGCCGGATCATTGTATCCATAATGCCCATATGTTCTATATCAAGGTAAAAGATGAGGATGAGCGAATTCGATTAATAAGTTTTTTAAAAGTGAATCAGATTCATACTGTATTTCATTACATACCGCTCCATAGTGCACCATCAGGGAAAAAATATGGTCGATTTGCAGGAAAAGATATATACACAACAAAAGAAAGTCTGAGAATTTTGCGGTTGCCAATGCATAATAAGCTGACGGAAGATCAGGTAGAGTATGTATGTGAAAAAATATTCGAATTTTATGAGAATGCGAAAGGTATTACAGGATGATTGGTGTAATAAGAGCATATAGAATAGCTAGAAAGAGGTATCAAAAAAAGGGAGATAAATGGTATCTGCGCAAATGGATGAGTTTTTTTAATCTGCTTTATAATTGCCATATTAGTTATGTTACAGAAATTGGTGAGGGAACAGAATTAGGATATGGAGGAATGGGAGTAGTTATCCATAATAAGTGTAAAATAGGAAGAAATTGTGTGATTGCTCAGAATGTAACATTGGGAGGGATTGATAATTTGCCGGGGCAGAGGAGAAAAGCTGTCCGTCAGGTTAATGATATGGAGCTGGAGGTTCCTATAGTTGAAGACAGTGTAAAAATAGGTGCCGGAGCGGTTTTGTTAGGTGGAATAATTATAGGAAAGCACTCTGCAATTGGAGCGAACGCAGTGGTAGTAGATGATGTGGAACCATATTCTGTTGTGGCAGGAGTTCCTGCAAAAAAGATTAGAATGATCAAGTGAAAGGAAGAGTTATAATGGGTTATAATGAAAAACTTTATCCTGCAATTGCAGACAGAGCATTCAAAAGATTTCTGTGGGTAGAAGCATGGTTTTTTGAATTTATTGTAGGACTTGTCAGATATGGAATTCCATGTACAAGCACCAAAAAATACGAATTTTTAAAGAGGAATGATTCGTTAGTTATAATTGCAAACGGACCTAGTATTTCTGGGCAGATAGAAGCAATTTCTCAAAGTAAAAATTGTGATTTTGCTTGTATGAATTATTTCCCATTGTATAGTGAATATTTTGATAAGTTAAAACCTCAATATTATTTTGGTACAGATGTAATGCTTTATGATAAGAAACATCCTGATCCGGGAAAAGTGAAAGCTACAAAAGATCTAAGAGAGATAATGAATCAGATAAATTGGAATATGATTGCTTTTATGTACAGGGATGAATCTTTGCTGCTGGAGAATAAAAAGATTAAAGAGATAAGATTAACAAATTATATGATAGATGGGGTTTATTCACGATTCAGAGGCTTTTTGTTTGATCATAATCTTGCTGTGCCAGAGACAAGAACGGTAGCAGTGTATGCCATACAAACAGGGATTCGATTGGGATATAAGAAAATATATGTGTATGGAGTAGATATGAGTCAGCATGAAGGGGTTCGCATTGAAAAGAACAAACTGAGCAATGAAGATATACATTTTTATGATCCTGATAAAAAAGAAAATGCATATAAGAATGACTTTGTGGGCATTTGCGAAGCGAATTTTTTTAGTTTAAAGTCTTTCAGGACGTTAAATAAGTACGCAAATAAGAAAGGATGTAAAGTATATAATTGTAGCAATCATTCATATGTAGATGCATTTGATAGAAAATAAAATGTCTTTCTATGTATACAAACAATAATAAATTATTATGGAGACGAAATGAAAACAGCAGCCTTAATCCCAATTAAACTTGGTTCACAAAGAGTGCCTGGGAAGAATACGAAACCATTTTTTGATGGAAAACCTCTTATGTCATTCATTCAGAAAGCCTGCCTTGATGCAGTGAACATAAATGAAGTTTACATATACTGCTCGGATGATGCAGTAATTCCTTATGTGCTTCCCGGGGTAAAATATCTGAAGCGTCCCAAATATCTGGACGGAGATGCGATCAATGCGAACGATTTTATCCGGGAGTTTATGAATAGCGTCGATGCAGATATCTATGTCAATGCTCACACAACATCACCGTTTGCGAAACCGGAAACGCTGGATGAACTGGTTGAAAAGGTTGCGAGTGGAGAATATGACAGCGCTTTCTGTGCTGAGACAATCCGGACATTTATGTGGGAGGATGGAAAACCCGTTAATTTTGATCCGGATCATTTCCCACGGACACAGGATCTGCCATTAATTTATGGAGAAACTTCCATAGCCTATGTATTTACCAGAGAGAGTTTCATAAAACATAATCGACGTTTAGGGACACATCCTTATATTAAGGAGGTAGGTAAAATAGAGGCGATTGATATTGATTATCCTGAGGATTTTGAAATTGCTAATGCAATATATAAGGAGATAATTAGGAAAAGATGAGCATACGGATAACAGATTGTACGATCAGGGACGGGGGATATCTTTTTAATAAAAATCCTGATCCGGTTTTTGTCAGAGGTATCATGAAAGGCCTGGCAGATGCGGGAATAGATTTCGTGGAGACAGGATTTCTCCAAACAGATGTCACAGGAGATACACTGGTTTATGCTGATTCTATGGGGGTAAGAAAATATCTGCCAGCGGATAAGGGAAGAACTCAGTTTTTGGGATTCTGTGATAACAGCCGTTACAGTCCGGATAATCTTGACCCATATGATGGACAGGCTTTTAAATGGCTCCGCATCTCATTTGCCATGCATGAGATTGATGAAGCTGTAGAATTCTGTCGCAGGGCTCAGAAGATGGGTTATATCATTCAGTTTAATCCTATGGATGCCATCAGCTATACGGATGTGGAAAGGGCAGCTCTGATAGAGAAGGCAAATAAGGTACCCCCCGGGTCGATGTCAATTGTTGATACATTTGGTGCCATGCATTTGGAAGATCTGTATCATATTTTCAGGCAGATGGATTCACTGCTTGATCCGGCAATTGCAATTGGTCTTCACAGTCATGATAACCTTGGCCTTTCAACTGCTCTTGCCGAAATGATGATTATGCTTGCCAGGGAAAGCCGTCGTGATGTGATTGTGGACGGATCTCTGTTTGGTATGGGGCGCGGAGCAGGCAATGCATCAACCGAATTATTAGCAAGTTATCTAAATAAATATCATGGTACAGATTATAATATTTCTGTGCTTCTTGATACGATTCAGAAGTATATTGATCCCCTCCGCAACAATATTCATTGGGGTTATGATCTTCCAATGTTTGTCTGTGGAACCGGGCATTCACATGTGGATAATGTCTATTACTTACAAAAGAATACCGATTGTACCGTTCGTGAAATGTATGAGGTTATCAGAACGATGCCGGTTTCCCAAAGGACAAGATATGGAACAGGATATAAAAAAACGGATTTCACGAATCTGCAGGCAGCATTTGATGATTACAGGAATAAGGAGAAAAAGTAATGAACTGTGCCGATTATTTAGTGGACTATTTAATTAATCGGGGTGTCACGGATGTCTTTGGCTTTTCTGGCGGATATATCGTTCCTTTTATTGATGCTTTGTATAAAAGGAAAAAAGAAATAAATACACATGTTTGTTACAATGAACAGGGATGTGCTTTTGCAGCAAATGGTTATGCACGTGCAAGTGGCAGGCTTGGTGTTTATTTTACAACATCTGGTCCGGGAGCCGTGAATGCATTCGGCGGACTTGCAGATGCATGGTTTGATGGAATTCCTGTCATGGGTATTTGCGGTAACGTCCCGACGAATGAGCAGAAAGGGTATTCCGGAGTCAGGCAGAATGGTTTCCAGGAGATGGATATTGTATCAATGACAAGATATATTACCAAGCTGTCAGTCACCCCGTCTGACCCTGAAAAATTTCCTGAGATCGTTTCCAGGGCATATAATCTCGCAATGACAGGAAGGAAGGGAGGCGTGGTCATTGATTTTCCGTTCAACATCCAGAAAGCCGGTTGTGATTGCCGGTAACGGCACGAGAGAAGCAGGCGCTGCAGAAGTTCTTCACGCCTTTTATCAGAAGACCAGAATTCCGATACTGACGACGATGAATGCCGTAGATCTCATGCAGGGCGGTGACAAACTGGGCTTTATCGGAGTTTACGGCAATCGTGTGGCTAATATGATCGTTTCACAGTGCGATCTGATTATCAGCATTGGTGCCAGGCTGGGACTAAGACAGATCGGAAATAAAAAAGAATATTTTGCACCGAATGCATTTCTTATCCGTGCGGATATCGACCAGTATGAACTCAGCAGGGATATTAAAACAAATGAAGAAAAGTATCTTACAGATGCAAAAGAATTTCTTCAGAAACTGCTTGATGAGGATATTCCGGTCTATGAGGAGTGGAATAAGGCCTGTTTTGAAGCGAAAAGGCTTTTGGAGCCTTACGATAAGAATCTGGGAAATCTGTGTATAGAGAAAATATGCGGACTTCTGCCGGAAAATCCCATTGTAGCTGTTGATATCGGGCAGGCACAATGCTGGTCCGCGCAGTCACTGACTCTGAAGGGACAGGAGGGAAGAATTCTTATTGGCGGAAGTTACGGTTCGATGGGCTGCGGGCTTCCCTATGCGATCGGGGCATGTATCGCGGAGAAGAAGAAAACAGTTTACTGCATTACAGGTGATGGTGGGCTACAGATGAATATTCAGGAGTTACAGGTTTTAGCCAGTGAACGACTTCCGATAAAAATACTTGTTGTAAACAATAAGGTACTTGGGAAAATAGTTGAAATCCAGGCAGGATCCTGTCATCACCGTATGCTGACAACAACAGAAGAAAGCGGATATCTGGTTCCTGATTTTGAAAAGGTAGCAAAGGCATATGGAATAAAGGCAAGAACACTGAATGGGATTGAACAGATAAGTGATTGCTATGATTGGTTTCATGACGATGAGCCATGTCTGATTAATATTCTGATTCCCGAAGCCACAGTTCTTCTTCCGAAGATGAACTGGAATGACAGGGAAATGAAGCCTTTGCTCGAAGAAAATGTTATGAGTAAAGTAAAAGCTGTCTTAGGTGTATAAGATAATAATTATTGAGAAAAAGCAGGTATAATATGACAAAACCACGAATACTTGTAATGGATGTAGACGGAACTCTGACAGATGGTAAACTATATATGGGTGAATATGGGGAAGTTATGAAAGTTTTCGATATCAAAGATGGATATGCTATAAAGGAGATGCTTCCCAAATTCGAAATTATTCCGGTAATTATAACTGGACGCAAGTCAAAAATGACGGAAATACGATGTAATGAATTGGGAATAAAAGAAGTTCATCAGGAATGTACAAAAAAGAAAGAAAAAATGCTGGAAATAGCGCGCCGCCTGGGATTAAAGGTAACAGATGATAATAAAATAGCAGGAAGTGCATATATTGGGGATGATATTCTTGATATTCCAGGGATGAACATTTCGGAATTAACAGGATGTCCGGCTAATGCGGCATTGGAAGTGAAGCAAAATGCACAATATGTTTGTAAAAGTGCAGGTGGTAATGGAGCAGTAAGAGAATTTGTGGAATGGATAATAGCAGATCAAGACCGGATATGAATAAAGAATTTGTAAAAAAATTAAGATCAAAGGAATATATGAGAAGGATATTTTATGGAAATTAAATTTTTACATATTATGCTTGCGTCACAGTATGCAGTAGATTATATCAAGAGAATAAATAAGCTTTATAACCCACAGGAACATTTTTTTATTATATATAATTGTAAGAAGCCATCTGAGTATAATTTCCTTGTGAGGGGAGTAAAAGTTCTTGATATAGGTAGAAAAGAAATTAAGATTATTTGGAAACTTGCGCATAAAGTTAAACATGTTTATCTTCAATCTTTGTATTTTAATAAATCAGCAATGCTATTAATTGCTTTTTTATCAGTACGCATGAAAAAGCATTTTTCCTGGTATATATGGGGAGAGGATTTGGTAACTGAATACGAAAATGAATTGATGATAAAAGGATTGATGATAAAAAAGCGCATAAAAAGATTTTGTAGAAAACGAATCATCAGAAATTTAAAATATATCATTTCTATTATCCCCAGCGATTATGAATATGCGCTTGATGCTTATAAATCAAGCGCTAAAGGAGTGGTGGCATTTTATTCTTATCCTATGCCTGACGAAAAATTAGTTCAAAAAGATAAACAGAGTAGTAATAGTATTCTCGTGGGTCATACTGCAATTCCATGGGTAAGGCATATTGAAACATTTGAGAAAATTGCAAAAAGCGGATATCAAGGGGAAGTGATCAGTATACTTTCTTATGGTGGAAATGAGAATTATGTGAATGAAGTTTTACATGCTGGACAAGAAAAGTTTGGAAACAGATTTAAACCTATATTAGGCTGGATGTCGCAGGCGGAATATGTAGAACTGTTGTCAGGTATTTGTTCAGCTGTATTTCCAGCTCAGAGACAAAATGGAGCTGGAAATATCCTGTATCTTTTGTACCTGGGGAAAAAGGTTTTTTTGGATAAAGGAAATGGTATTTTGGGTTATTTAAAAAGTAAGGGAGTTTGTATTTATGATATAAGTAGCATGGAAGATGAAGATTTCTCTGTGCCTTTGGCAGAAGAGCAAATACAAATAAATAGGAAAGTTATAGGATATTTATGCTCTGATGAGAATTTTAAAAAGGAATGGGATATTATTTTTGGCATAGATGAAGGGTGAGAATTTTGGTTTATAATTCAGGGAGAAATAATAATGTGCGGTATATGCGGTTTCCTTAAGACGGAACATTCTGCAAAACAATATTCAGTTAAGCAGATTCAGATAATGAATAATAAGATGAAACACAGAGGTCCGGACGGAGAGGGTGCATGGGTATCCGAAGACGGAATGTGCGGATTGGGGCATAGAAGATTGTCGATCATTGATCTGTCAGAAGATGCAAATCAGCCGATGAGCAGCGATAATGGCAGGATACAGGTAGTTTTTAATGGAGAGATTTACAACCACAGGGAAATTCGTGCAGATCTTGAAAAAACAGGCAGGTTTGTTTGGAAGACAGATCATTCGGATACGGAAGTGGTGGTACATGCGTATGAGCAATGGGGACTTGACTGTCTGGATAAATTCCGTGGAATGTTCGCAATAGCAATATGGGATGCACGAATAGGGAAATTGATATTAATCAGGGACCGCATGGGGATTAAACCCTTATATTATACATTTGATGAAAATACTCTGGTTTTTGCATCGGAAATTAAGGCCTTGCTTCCTCTTCTGAGCCGCAAACCCGTTATTCATGAAAAAGCATTATATGATTATCTTTCATTTTTGTGCGCACCGACAGAGGAAACGTTGTTTGAAGGCATATATAAGCTTAGACCGGCATCGTGGATGACCTGTGACAAAGAAAAAAATATTTGTGTGAAGCAGTATTATGAAATTCTGGATCATATACAGACCGGACTTGAAGAGGCGTCTGAAGAAGAAATAAAAAAAAGTATTATTCAGGAACTGCAGATAGCAGTAGATTTACGGAAGGAGGCAGACGTTCCGGTCGGTGTTTTTTTGTCCGGGGGAATTGATTCATCCACAAATGCTGCTTTATTTACCCAAAATAACAATACAACAGTAAAAACATTTTGTATTGGTTATCAGTGGGAAGGGAAAGAGTGCACTGAAAATGAAAATACATATGCCAGGCAGATGGCGGAATTCTGTGGGGCTGCTTATTTTGAAAAATTTATCTCGAAGGAGGAGTGGTTAGAGGTTGTTCCCGAAATCATTCGCCTGCAGGATGAGCCGATTGCAGATCCAACCTGCGCATCCAGCTATTATGTAGCTAAGATAGCCAGGGAGAATGGCATTGTTGTAGGACAGGTTGGCGAGGGTGCCGATGAATTGTATTGTGGATATCCCAGCTGGCTGCGTTTTATCAAGACTTCGCAGGTCTTAAGAAGTCCGGTTCCAAGGTACATGAAAAAAACCATTATGGATCAGTTGTATCGGGGAAAGCATGCAAATGGAATCCGGCCTGAAGCGATTAGAAGAAATTTGAATGATCAGCCGGTATTCTGGAGCGGGGCTGAGGCATTTTATGAACATGAAAAAAGAATGATTATCTCCCCTGAACTGAACCGCAGAATTGGAACATACACATCTTATGATGCGATAGAGCCTACATATAAACGGTTTTGTCATTCAGAGGGAAAAAAGTCTGATCTGACATGGATGGGATATGTGGATTTGTGTCACAGACTGCCAGAGCTTCTGTTGATGCGCGTGGATAAAATGTCAATGGGAGTGAGTTTGGAAAGCCGCGTTCCTTTCCTGGACCATAAACTGGTTGAATTGTCGATGGGGATACCTCAGCATGTGAAAATAAAGGGAAATATTACAAAATATATTTTGAAAGAAGCTGTGCGGGGTGTGATTCCGGATGAAGTGATAAATCGGAAAAAGAGTGGATTTGCTGCGCCGATATACAGCGTATTTATGAATGGGCTGGCAGATGCGATGAAACAGGAAGTTCTGCATTTTGCTGACGAAACGGGACTGTTGAATCGGGGATATATTTTGGAGATGGTTCAGAAAGGGATTACTAAAAGTAAAATGTGGTATTTATACAATTTGGCAATGTGGTACAGAGAATATATCGGATAGCCTGAAATCTGGCAGACAGGGGCTGCTTTTTTCATATATCCTGAATGAGTTCTTTTTAAATTACAGGGTCAGGGCGCTGTGAGAGACAGAACGTTTCTCACAGCGTTTTTCTTTGAAGATTTGGAGAGAATTAAAATGAAAACAATAATGCTCGTTTTTGGCACACGTCCCGAGGCAATTAAGATGTGCCCGTTAGTAAAAGAATTACAGTCTCGTCCATCGTTAAAAACAGTTGTCTGTGTCACAGGACAGCATCGCTCCATGCTGGATCAGGTGCTTGCGGCATTTCAGGTTGTGCCCGATTATGATCTTTCAATCATGCGGGATAAGCAGACACTTTTTGATATCACAACAGCGGTGCTTACCGGGATGAAATCTGTTCTCGAGGAAGTGAAACCGGATCTTGTCCTGGTGCACGGTGATACATCGACTACATTTGCTACATCTCTTGCCGCATTTTATCTGAGTATCCCGGTTGGCCATGTCGAAGCAGGCTTAAGAACCTATAACATTCATTCACCGTATCCGGAAGAGTTCAATCGTCAGTCAGTGGGGATCGTATCATCTTTTCATTTTGCACCAACTGAAATCTCAAAAGAGAATCTGATTCGGGAGGGAAAGTCCCCTGGGAATATTTTTGTCACAGGCAATACGGCGATTGACGCGTTGAAAACGACAGTGAGAGAAAATTACAGTCATCCGGAACTGACATGGGCGCAGGATTCGCGCATGATTCTTATCACGGCCCACAGGCGTGAAAATCTGGGGGATCCTATGCTGCATATGTTTCGGGCGATCAGACGTGTACTGGATGAGCATGATGATGTAAAGGCAATTTATCCGATTCATTTAAATCCGATTGTCCGTGCTGCGGCTCATGAAGTTTTTGGTGAGAATAATCCGCGTATACATCTGATCGAACCGCTGGATGTTCTTGATTTTCATAATTTCCTGTCACGGTCTTATCTCATTCTTACAGATTCCGGTGGTATTCAGGAGGAAGCGCCGTCCCTGGGTAAACCTGTATTAGTGATGCGGGATACAACGGAGCGTCCGGAGGGCATCAAAGCAGGGACACTACGGCTTGTGGGAACAGATGAGGATGTGATTTATGATGCGTTTACCACATTGATTAATGACCAGAAGGAGTATGAGAAGATGGCTCACGCTTCGAATCCCTATGGGGATGGCAGAGCCAGCGTGCGGATTTCGGATGTAATAGTGAAGGGGACGTGTATGGAATTTGGTTGAGCAGATTCGCGACTTTTATACGGCATATGACTATGATGGATTATCCGAAAATTAAATAACATTATATTTATCTGTTGGTTAGTCAAAACTAACTAACGTGTTTTTACATACACGGAAACAGAGTTCCCTACTCCCCCTTCTTCCCCCAGAACTCTTTCACCGCAATCCCATCCGCGAGACCTCCCAGCACGCCGAACATCACGGAGCCTGCCCCCGCCAGCACGGTCCACACGGTCATCCCCCAGATAAGATACAGAATGACAAACAGCAGAATGCCGATAATGGCAGCCATGACAGCATTATATCTCTGGCGCTTCTTCCGCTCAAGTTCCGCGGTCTGCTTTGCGTGATCACTGTCGGTCCGCAGGGAATTGATTTGGGACTGCAGATCAGCAAGCTGCTGCTCGTTTACCGCCTCACGTTCTGACAGTACACGTGCATGGGTTGCGTAATCCTGTTTCTCCTGAAGCTTTTTGGCGGCTCTTAACCGGGCAGCGCTGTGCTCCGCCTTGATTTTCTGATATTCATCCGTCGTATATACCTTTGCATATGTGGCGGCGTCCGGGTTAATATTGGAAAACGGTGCGTTCAGTGTGCCCTGGGCGTCCCGCGGGCTATTATCGTCATTTGTCTGCAAAACAGTATCAGTCGGAGTCTGGACTTCATGGATCACCATGGTTGCAAACTGGTTATTTGTTCTGATACAGATATCGCTGCGTGAGCAGTTGATCAGCGACGCATATAAGAAGCCTTCAAAATTCGGATCAATCGTTGTTGAGGAAAAGACAAGACCCTTTAAGACATAGGAGGCCCTGGAATGCAGGGTTGCCATATACCAGGAGGGAAAGGATACATATTCCCGGCTGATAATCAGATACCGGTGCCCGCGCAGCAGGCGGTACCGGGGTTCATCCGGGCGGTCTTCAGGCGTCACGATTTCCGGCAGGGTGCCTTCATCTGCGTCGCAGATAAAACCGATCGTCAGATCATATCCGGCGGCGGTAACGCTTTTATTGCGCAGATTTGAGATGACGATGCCCGCATCGTTTTCTAACATATCATTAAGGTCTTTATCTCCGAGTACAGCCATACCGATCCCCCTTTTTCCTTTGTGTGTGCAGCAGACAAAAGCGACGCCATCTACTACAATTGATATTATATACCCGGCAGGCTGTTTGTTCAACCGGTTTTCACCGTATTCTTTTCGTTGCGTTTCTATGCAGAAATGGTACGATTTATAAACACCGGTGTAGAAAGACAGCCAGGCTCCGTCGTCTTCACTGGCACCCGGACCGGTCCGGCTGCACAAAATCCGGATGGCGGAATTGGAAAGCGGCGGTTCTGACCTGGTCTATATTAACTTTTGTCAGGAAATAGAAAAACACCCCGCTATCGCGGGGTGTTTTTCTGAACTACAGTTATCTCTCGCAGTACGGGCGGTAGTCGCCGTTGCTTAAGCATGCAAAACTCATGGCAAAAAACTCGATATTTTCCATATAATACGCTTTAAATTTCTTTAACATAATGTTACCTCCGATCCGAAGCGCTGTGCTTCTGCATTGTTTATGGCTGTCTAAGTTTCCTTCGTGTCCTTTGGTACAGGCTTACCGCTCGCAGTAGGGACGGTAATCGCCATGCTCAAGTGCAGCGAAGCTCATGGTGATGAATTCGATGTTTTCCCTGTAGTACGCTTTTAATTTCTTTAACATAATAATACCTCCAATCCGAAGCATCCCTGCTTCAAAAAGCTTTGTTCTGTCAGTGTTTCTTCATCTGACAGGTATTATGATATCGCATGTCGAAGGGCGATATCAGATGTTTTATTTACCTGATTTTGGTTGATATTGACTTTTTGGGCCGATACCGTTACAATGATTTCACCTGAGGGGCATGGGACGGAAACAAAAGAAAACCGATGTCAGAAGTAAAAGAAGGGGGTGGCGGTATGCCGGAACAGGAGCATATCTATGAAAATCTGGAGCTGGAACCGGATATCGGGTTTAATATCCGGTTTGTCACGATGAAGCACAATTCACCGTATCACTGGCACCGTGAGATGGAGCTGATCTTCATTTTAAACGGGCACGCCACGATCAATATGGACGGGGAGCGGTACGAGGTGAAGCCACTGGATGTCATTGTCATGGACTACGCGAAGATTCACGAGGTGACTTACGCGCTGTTCCGCACGATGGGAATCTGCATCCACATTTCAAAACAGCTTTTGCGGCGTTATCTGCCGGAGAACGGCCCGATCGCGATTCGCTGCGCGCCTCAGAACCTGCTGCCGGAGCAGCAGCCGTATTACATGGAGCTCTGCGGGATTTTAAAGGAACTGACGATTTTATATGTCAGTCAGAAGAGCACCTACCGGCTGCGGAGCACCGCTCTGATTTTAGAGCTGCTTGCATGCCTGATCGAGCACTTCAGCGAACCGGTGACAGATACGGGGGCGGAGACAAAGGCCGGGAGCATGGAGCGCCTGGATCAGATCTGCACGTACGTGGAGCATCATTACGCGGAAGAGATTACGCTTGGCGAAGCCGCGGAAGAGGCCGGGCTGAATAAAGAATATTTCTGCCGCTTTTTTAAACAGAATATGGGAACTTCCTTTATACAGTACGTGAATCAGGTGAGGCTCGGCCATATTTATCAGGATCTTCTGTACACGGACGGAAGTGTTCAGGAGATTATGGAGCGGCACGGCTTTTATAATCAGAAGCTGTTTTACCGGATGTTTAAGGAGCGGTATGACTGCACGCCGCGGCAGCTGAAGGATCTGGCGAGGAACAATCCTTATATATAAGAAACATTCGCTGCGTCTGACGGGCCGGATGCCGATGAAAAAGCCCGGGGCTGCGTCATGCATTGCACGGCGCGGACCCGGGCGGGATGTTCCTTTCGGTTGGCAGCATTTTATAATGAAAAGTTATGAAAAGTTCAGCCCGCGCCATTCGCAAAACGCACCATTCGGTGCTTCCCGCTGCTACGCAGCTCCTTTTGCTCATATACGGGCGCTCCGCTCATGCATCGCAGAATGCGCTCATTCGTGCGAGCACGATTCGCCCATTTTGCGATGCATGGCTGAACTTTTAATAGAAAAGTTCAGCCCACACCATTCGCAAAACGCACCTTTCGGTGTTTCCCGCTGCTCTGCAGCTCTTTTTGCTCATAAACGGGCGCTCCGCTCATGCTTCACAGAATGCGCTCATTCATGCGAGCATGATTCGCCCATTTTCTGAAGCATGGCTGAACTTTTATTGTATAAAAACGTATTTTTTCAGCCGGTCAAACGCTTCGACAACCAGGGAATGCGGCAGAGCCAGGTTGACGCGGATGGCATACGGGCGGTGGAAGGGTCTTCCGTCCTGCCAGATGACGCCCACCTCATAGCCGGCGCAGAGAAGCTCGTCAAGCGTTTTTTCATGTTCCTTACACCATTCCTCGCAGTCCAGGTAGAGCATATAGGTTCCCTGCGGCTTTGACAGGGAGACGCCTTTAAAGTGTTCCCGGATAAACGTATAGGCGTAATCCACATTTTCGCTGAGCACGGTGCAGAGCTCGTCCACCCATTCCCGGCCCTCCGGGCGATAGGCGCCGATCAATGCATGCATGGAGAGTACATTGCACGAATTATAGTGGGAGAGCGAGGACTGTTTTTTCACACGGTCGTGCAGGTAGGAATTATAAATAATATGGTAGGAACCGATCAGCCCTGCGAGGTTGAAGGTCTTTGACGGTGCGTAGACCGCGATGGTGCGGTTTTTTGCGTCCTCGGACACCGACTGCGTGGGAATGTGCTCATGACCGTTTAAGATCAGATCCGACCAGATCTCGTCCGAGATAACGACACAGTCGTTTTTCTGATAAATTTCCATCGCTTTTTCAATTTCCCTGCGCTCCCATACCCGGCCCGTCGGATTGTGCGGAGAGCAGAAGATTGCCGCGTGAATGTGGTTTTCGCGGATTTTTTTGTCCATATCTTCATAATCCATCCGCCAGATACCGTCCGCATCCTGCACCAGGTCGCTGTGGATGATATTGTACCCGTTATTTTCCAGAGACATGGTAAAACCGATATAGGTCGGAGCGTGCAGCAGGACATTGTCGCCCGCAGAGCAAAACGCGTTTAAGGCGGACACGACACAGCCGAGCACGCCGTTTTCATAGCCGATGTGTTCCGCGGTAAGCCCCTCCACCCCATGGCGGTCCTTCTGCCAGTCGATGATCGCCTGATAATACTCGTCGCGCAGAGAAAAATAGCCGAATGCCGGATGGCCGGCACGCGCGATGATCGCATCTGTGATGGTCGGAACCGTCGGGAAATTCATGTCAGCCACCCACATCGGCAGCTTTGTAAATCCGTCTTTTACCTGCGCCCCGTCGAACGGGATGACGTCCACCGCGATGGAATCCTGTCCCTGTCTGTTCATGATGGATGTAAAATCGTACTTCATGTTTTGTGTCCTTCTTTCCTTTTGTTTATAAAATATTGGTGTTGAAGCCAGAGTACCTGACTTCATGATGCCGTCAGCTTTCTTCCTGTTTACCTGACCGCGATTCGAAACCATTCGCAATCCGCTCATTTTTCCCCGAAACGTCACTCGACAACTGTAAGGTAACTGCTGATGCAGTACAGCGTCTGCCCGTTGTACTCCACGCGCGACCAGCCGTATTCGCTGCTGACGCCGGTGCGCGTCACATTCTCGCCGTTGTGAAGCACGGCGACGATGACGGCATCCGGATTTGTCACACTTGGAAGTGCTCTTAAGTTTACTTCGATTTTGGCGGTTACCGTGTCGCCTGCCGGTGAAAATTTTGTCTTAAGTCCGTCTCCGGAGCCTGCGCCCTCATTTTCCGCGGGCCGGTAGGAGAGATCCGTGGTCAGATAGCTGGATATCGCGTAAAAAATCTGCCCGTCCGATTCGAGCCGGGACCAGCCGCTGTCGCTGATGCCGGTGCGCGTCATGGTCTCGCCGTTTGAGAGCGTCGCCAGCACGGTGCTGTCATCGCCCTGACCCGGAATGTCACGGAGATTAACCTTTTCTTTTGCGGTTACCGTCTCGTTTATTTCGGAAAAACGCATCAGGGCCTCCGCATCTGCAAAAGCCTGCTCCGGCGCCATGTCGTTTTTGGCATCGGCCGTTCCCTCGTAGTCAAAATAAGCAATATTCAGATCCACCTGTTCCGGAATACCGGGAACCGTACCGCGGTCTGAGTACTGCCACATCGCTCCGCCGGCGTCACGGACGCTGCTGTCCGTCAGGAGGGCATCGGCGCCGCCCTTTGCCGCGGTATCCGGATACCATGCGATCCACAGCCGGAACTGCTGCTGTAAGCGGGACGTGTCCCAGCAGGCATCCCCGTCCAGCTCGGTCTTTGCCGCATAAAACATCGGGGTGTAGCCGCGCTCACAGATCCGGGTTAAAAAGGCAATGGCGATATCGGTCCGCTGTGCCTGGGTCAGGCCGTACTGGCGGCTGTTTGGATCGTCAAACCCCTCGCAGTTGTAGGCGACCGGATACGTCACCGCATACTGTGAAATATAATCGGCCATCCAGTCCGCTTCCTGTAGGGCCTCCTCCTCAGTGACGGCGGTCGAGAAGAAATATGCGCCTGTCTTTATCCCGTTTGCCTGTGCCTCCTGCAGATTATATCTGGCATTACCGTCCGCGAGGATCTCACCGGTTTGGTTCGTGCGGTATCCGATCCGCACCATGGCAAAATCGACGCCGGAAGCAGCTGTCTGCTGCCAGTCAATCGTGCCCTGATATTTTGATACGTCGATTCCGACTGTCTGTCCCGCAGTCTCGGCAGAGCCTTCCGCTGTGAGCAGCTCTTTTACGTCTGCCGGTTCACCGGTCTGGGACGACATGCCGCCGGAGAGAGCGTCCTGTGGATCGGACGGATCCGTGCCGCTTTCCGCGGGATCCGTCCGCGGGCTGCTGCCGTCCGTGCCGTTTTCCGCGGGATTCGTCCGCGGGCTGCTGCCGTCTGTGCCGTTTCCTGAAAAATCTGCGCCTTCCTCCTGAGCGGACTGCAAAGAACCGGCGGACGCTGCCGCTTTCTTCTCTGATCCGGCGCGTGCGGCGATCAGGACGCTTATTATAATAAGAAGGAGCAGTGAGACGGCCGCGACGGGGATCAGACTGCGCAGATCCGGCCTCTCACGTTTTCCTTCTCTTTTGCGATGCTTGTCGAAGTCAAGTTCATCTTCCTGTCTCATGCAGAACCCTTTCATTCCTTCTCTTTGGCTGCCGGACGCACATCGGCTCTGTGCGGCCGAGCCGCCGGGAGGCGCTTCACATGCCGAGCCGTCCCTTTGCCGTCCGTTTTGCCGATGTATTTCCCGAACCCTCCCCGGGGAGGACGGATACGCCGTCGAGAAGCGTATTCATGCTCTTTTGCTGTTCCCGCTGCTGTCTGCGCCTGGCGATCCGCTGTTTCTGCCGGCGGAACCGCTCCGCCGTCTCACGGATCGAATCATCCGCAACAAAATGTTTTAAGGTCTCCTCGTCGATGGAGATACGGTTGTCCATGGTCTTCATGATATCGGTCACCTTTAACCTGCGCCGGACGGAGGGATCGCTCAGGTCATAAATGGTATTATTCGAGAACTTTAAGACCATCGGGCAGGTAAAGTCCGCGCTGTTTTCCTGAAGCACGAGCGCTTTTTCTCCGTCGGAGAGATCCACGCAGGCCCCGGTCGGAAGAATGTGGATACATTCGGCGAGCGCGGTGACGACGAAAGGCGGATAAAAATCGCTCTGCTCCCTTAAATATGTCATGGCAGCCATCTCGGAGACCGGCGTTTGGTTTAAATTCATGGCAGTCATACGGTCAAACCGGTCCGCGGTCAGCAGGATATCGGTGAGCCGTCTGATCTGCTCGGAGGGAGCCTTAATGCGCAGCGATGTGTTTTTGCGGAACACGATCTGCTGGATTAAGGTCAGGGAAGCCCTGGGGAGTTCACATTCCTCGAATCTCGGACGGATCAGCTCGTAGCCGCGCTCGAGGTTCATCTGAATCTGGCTCTGATCCTGATCGGTCAGATCTCCGCCTTTTTCGAGAAGCGCCTGCGGGACATAGAGATATCCGAAATCATACAAAAGAGCTGCGGTGATCAGCGCGAGCTGATCGGCTCCGGATATGTGCAGCTCATTGGCGATCATGGCGGAGAGGATCGCGACGCTGATGGAGTGTTTGTATACATAATCCGAGGAGCTGCGCAGGTTCTGGGTAAAATTCAGTTTGTGGTCAAGCCCGCCGTAGCGCTTTTGGATGTCATCCGCGAGAGCGGAGAGGGTGGAAGGGATCTGATTCTTCTGCAGCTGGTCCATGTTGTCACGCAGCTGAAACATGTAGATCGTCTGAAACTGTTCGAACTCCAGTTCCTCCTCCGTGAGCGGAGGCACCGGCTCCGCCGGCTCTAAGATAAAGATTCCGATCAGCCCGAAATTCTGAATACTGCTGATCCCCTGAACGGTCAGCTTTGTGTTCCTCTCATAGAGGAGTACGCCAGTTCTGTTGTAAATCGGTTTTGCCAGGCGCATGCCGGGCTTAAGTTCATCTGCTCTGACGAATTGCATAAAGTCTCCTTTCCGGTTTCTGCAAATGAAAGCTCACTTGTTTTCACTGCAAAATCATACGTATCTGTATCATATCATATTGAAAGCTGAATTACAATCTGCTATGATAAAAGCGAACACAGGTTTACCAGAGAAACGTTACGATTGTAACGGAAAAAACGAGGTACATATGGGCGAGAAGAGAAAGAGAAGAACAGGAGCCGCACTGGTGCTGTTTTTACTCTTTGCCGTTTCGGTCTGTGCGAGGGAAACACAGGCGGCCGGCATCGGAGGAGCGCAGCGCGGTCTGATGAATCGGGATACGACACAGGATGACATTGATGATGCAAAAGAGCAGATCGACCAGCTTGAGGATCAGAAGGAAGATGCCGAGCAGCAGGTGAACGATATCAACGACAAAAAGGCCGGGCTTGAGTCGGAGCTTGGAACATTAAACGGCCAGCTGTCGGATATTGTCGCGTCGATCAATGATCTGGAGGTTCAGATTGCGGATAAGGAGACCCAGATTGCACAGGCAAAGGATGCGCTGGCTGCAGCCGAGGCGCGTTCCGCAAAGCAGTATGAGGACATGAAGCTGAGGATTCAGTACATGTATGAGAACAGTACGGACTCCATGTTGGAGACGCTGCTTACCTCGTCATCCCTGACGGATTTTTTAAACCGTGCAGACTATATTATGCAGATTAACCAGTATGACAGGGATCAGCTTGCCGACTACCGGATGCTTCAGGCACAGATCGCGGAGCAGAGGGATGCGCTGAACGCGGAGATGGACGAGCTTGTGGCGATGGAGGAGAGTATGCGCGAAAAGCAGGACTCCGTAAACAGTCTGATCAGCCAGACCAGATCCAATCTTGCACAGACCAACCAGGATCTTGCCAACGCGACGGCAAACGTACAGGATCTCGATGAGAAGCTTAAGCAGATGATCGAGTATGAGCAGCAGCTGGAGATCCAGAAGGCGAAGGAGGACGCGGCCAGGCTTGCGGCGATCCGGGAACAGGAGCAGGAGGATACCTCCGGCGTGGTTTATGTGCCGGCGGACAACGACGCCTATCTGCTTGGCGCGATCATTCAGTGCGAGTCGGAGGGCGAACCCTACGAGGGCAAGCTTGCAGTCGGGAGCGTGGTGTTAAACCGTGTCCGCAGCTCTTATTTCCCAAACACGATCTCCGGTGTGATCTATCAGAGCGGACAGTTTTCGCCCGTGGCCAGCGGACGTCTCGCCTACCGGCTTGAAGCGGGGGTGAACGACGAATGTATGCGTGCGGCGCAGGAGGTGCTCGGCGGCACCATTACCTTAAACTGCCTGTATTTTCGAACCAATAACGGGATCATTCAGGGGACGATTATCGGGCATCATGTTTTTTATTAAACCCATTGCATTTACGGGGGAAATATGGTAGCATGAAATAGTGTGGAAAAGCCGGAAGAACAGCATATTTTTTTATGAAAGATTGTTAAAAAATTAACACTAGGTTTCCGGCTAATATATAAAAAAGGAGAAAGAACATGGCAAAGAAAGTAGTTTTGGCAGGCGCATGCCGTACCGCTATCGGCAAGATGGGCGGAGCGCTGAGCAGCACACCGGTGGCAGACCTTGGTGCGATTGTGATTAAAGAGGCGTTGAACAGAGCAGGGGTGAAGCCGGTGCAGGTGGACGAGGTGCTTATGGGCTGCGTGATCCAGGCAGCGCAGGGACAGAACGTGGCGCGTCAGGCTTCGATCAAGGCAGGGCTGCCGATCGAGGTGCCGGCTGTTACCTTAAACGTGGTATGCGGTTCCGGGTTAAAGTGCGTGAATGAAGCAGCTGCCCAGATTCTGGCGGGACAGGCTGACATCGTTGTTGCAGGTGGTATGGAGAATATGTCCATGGCGCCGTATGCCATGACAAAAGCTCGTTTTGGATACCGCATGAACAATGCGACGATCATCGATACGATGGTAAATGACGCTCTGACGGATGCGTTCAACCACTATCACATGATGATCACGGCGGAGAACGTATGCGAGAAATACGGACTCACCAGAGAAGAGTTAGACGAGTTCTCGGCAAACAGCCAGCAGAAGTGCGAGAAGGCGATCGCTGAGGGTAAGTTTAAGGACGAGATCGTTCCGGTACCGGTGAAGGTGAAGAAGGAGATCGTTGATTTTGTGACGGACGAGGGACCGCGCGCAGGTACAACCGCAGAGTCCTTAAGCAAGTTAAAGTGCTGCTCCGGCAAGGACGGCGGACTGATCACGGCTGGTAACGCATCCGGTATCAATGACGGTGCGGCTGCAATCGTCGTGATGAGCGAGGAGAAGGCAAAAGAGCTCGGTGTGACCCCGATGGCTACCTGGGTGGCAGGTGCGCTCGGCGGAGTTGAGCCGGAGATCATGGGTGTCGGCCCGGTTGCTTCCACGAGAAAGGTACTGGAAAGAACCGGTCTTACGATCAATGACATGGATCTGATCGAGGCAAACGAGGCGTTTGCGGCACAGTCCGTTGCAGTGGCGAAAGATCTCGGATTTGATATGTCAAAAGTAAATGTAAACGGCGGTGCAATCGCGTTAGGACACCCGGTAGGAGCTTCCGGATGCCGTATCCTTGTCACGCTGTTACATGAGATGCAGAAGAGAGATGCGAAGAGAGGTCTTGCTACGCTGTGCATCGGCGGCGGCATGGGCTGCTCTACGATCGTTGAGAGAGACTAAACAGGATGGGATTCCGCTAAGAGGGCGTGCCGTTAAACGCGCCTTCTGAGTGGAACCGGTCATTCATTAAAAGAACGCAGAAACAGAGAGCTTTTCGGGTCGGATGATTTTGCGTTCTTTCTATTAATAACAGGATCATATTTTCATTTCAGGAGGGTTTATCATGAAAGTAGGAGTAATCGGTGCAGGTACCATGGGACAGGGCATTGCAAAGGCATTTGCTCAGGTGGAAGGATATGAAGTAGCGCTCTGCGACATCAAGCAGGAGTGGGCTGACGGCGGCAAGGCAAAGATTGCGAAGGGTTATGCGCGCCTTGTGGAAAAAGGCAAGATGACACAGGAAGCAGTTGACGGAATCCTCGCTAAGATTTCGGCAGGTTTAAAGGAAGACCTCTGCGCGGACTGCGATCTGATCGTGGAAGCTGCATTTGAGGATATGGGCGTGAAGAAGACCACATTCCAGGAGCTTGACAAGTTTGTGAAGCCGGAGTGCATTTTCGCTTCCAATACGTCGAGCCTTTCCATCACGGAGATCGGCAACGGCCTGACCCGTCCGATGATCGGTATGCACTTCTTCAACCCGGCAGACCGCATGAAGTTAGTGGAAGTGATCGCCGGCGTGAACACACCGGAAACTACAGTTGACGCGATCAAAAAGATTTCCGGTGAGATCGGCAAGACGGCGGTACAGGTAAATGAGGCGGCAGGCTTTGTTGTGAACCGTATCTTAATCCCGATGATCAATGAGGCGGCGTTCATCAAGATGGAAGGCGTTTCCGATATCGCAGGCATCGATGCGGCGATGAAGCTCGGCGCAAATCATCCGATGGGACCGCTTGAGTTAGGCGACTTTATCGGTCTTGATATCTGCCTTGCGATCATGGATGTTCTCTACAAGGAGACAGGGGACAGCAAGTATCGCGCATGCCCGCTGATCCGCAAGATGGTACGCGGCGGCAACCTCGGTGCAAAGAGCGGAAAAGGCTTCTATGTATATAATGCAGACCGCACAAAGACCCCGGTAGACGCGCAGTAGTCGGTAGCAATGAAAAATCTTTAGTTGATGGAGGAATTGATATCATGGATTTCGGTTTAGATAAAAAACATGAAATGGCGCGTTCCCTGTTCCGGGAATTCGCTGAGACGGAAGTAAAGCCCCTGGCTCAGGAAGTGGACGAGACAGAGGAATTTCCGATGGAGACAGTGAAGAAGATGCAGAAGGCAGGCTTCCTGGGTATCCCGGTACCGAAGGAGTACGGCGGACAGGGCTGCGACCCGCTTACATATGTGATGTGCGTGGAGGAGCTGGCAAAGGTATGCGCTACGACGAGCGTCATTGTTTCCGCGCATACGTCCCTGTGTATTGATCCGATCCTGACCTACGGTACGGAAGCACAGAAGGAGAAATACGTCAGAGCGCTTGCGACAGGTGAGAAGCTCGGCGCGTTTGCACTGACGGAGCCGGGCGCAGGAACCGACGCGCAGGGCGCGCAGACAAAGGCTGTGCTCGACGGCGACGAGTGGGTGCTCAACGGATCCAAGTGCTTTATCACGAACGGTAAGGTTGCGGATGTCTACATTGTGATTGCGATCACGAGTGTGGTTGAGGACAAGAGAGGCAGAAAGAAAAAGAACTTCTCCGCATTTATCGTGGATAAGGGAGCTCCTGGCTTCTCGTTCGGTACAAAGGAAAAGAAGATGGGTATCCGCGGATCCTCAACCTATGAGCTGATCTTCGAGGACTGCAGAATTCCGAAGGAGAACCTGTTAGGACCGGAAGGAAAAGGATTCCCGATTGCAATGCATACACTCGACGGCGGACGTATCGGTATTGCCGCACAGGCGCTCGGTATCGCGGAGGGCGCGCTCGACAGAGCGGTCGCTTACACGAAGGAGAGAAAGCAGTTCGGACGTTCCATCGCACAGCAGCAGAATACCCAGTTTAAGCTGGCGGATATGGCAGCAAGGATCGAGGCTGCGCAGCTGTTAGTGTATAAGGCTGCCATGGCAAAAGCGACCCAGAAAGTATATTCGGTGGAGGCTGCAAAGGCAAAATTATTCGCGGCGGAGACGGCGATGGCAGTGACGACAGAGGTTGTCCAGCTTTTCGGCGGTTACGGCTACATCAGAGAGTACGATGTGGAGCGTATGATGCGTGATGCGAAGATCACCGAGATCTACGAGGGAACGAGCGAAGTGCAGAGAATGGTTATCTCTGGCGCACTTTTGAAATAACCGTTGTTAAACAAATCTAAAATAAGGAGTGACAATACCGTGAAAATAGTTGTATGTATTAAGCAGGTACCGGATACCAAGGGCGGTGTTAAATTCAACCCGGACGGTACGTTGGACAGAGCTGCAATGCTTTCTATCATGAACCCGGATGACAAGGCTGGCCTTGAGGCAGCGCTCAGATTAAAAGAGCAGTACGGGGCGGAAGTGACCGTGATCACGATGGGACTTCCGAAGGCGGATGAGGTACTTCGCGAGGCGCTTGCCATGGGAGCTGATCATGGAATCCTTGTGACAGACCGCGTGCTCGGCGGCGCAGATACCTGGGCGACCTCCACGACGGTTGCCGGTGCGATCCGCAACCTCGAGTATGATCTGATTATCACGGGCCGTCAGGCGATCGACGGCGATACCGCACAGGTGGGACCGCAGATTGCAGAGCACCTGGGACTTCCGGTGATCTCCTACGCACAGGACATTAAGATCGAGGGAGACAGTGTGATCGTGCAGCGCCAGTACGAAGACAGATATCATGAGCTTAAGGCAAAGATGCCGTGCCTGATTACCGCACTTTCCGAGTTAAATACCCCGCGCTACATGACGCCGGGCGGAATCTTTGACGCGTATGACGCGGAAGTGACCGTATGGGGAAGAGCTGACTTAAAGGATGTGGATGACTCCGACCTTGGACTTAAGGGTTCACCGACCAAGATTGCAAAGGCATCCGACAAGGTGCGCAAGGGCGCCGGCGAGAAGGTCGTTCTTGACACGGAAGAGGCAGTTGCTTACTTAATGGGCAAATTCAAAGAGAAACATATTATCTAAATAAAAATAAGGAAAAGTGGTGAATAAAATGGCTTTAGAAGAATATAAGGGAGTATTTGTCTTTGCACAGCAGGTTGACAACGTGTTAGACGGCGTTGCATTTGAATTACTGGGAAAAGGTAAGGACCTGGCGGCTGTGCTCAATACAGAAGTAACTGCAGTGCTGGCAGGTTCTGATGTGAAGGGCCTGGCGGATAAGCTTGCAGAGTACGGTGCTGACAGAGTCATCGTCGTGGACGATCCGGAGTTAAAAGAGTACCGGACCGAGCCGTACGCACATGCACTGGCATCGGTGATCGACGAGTTCAAGCCGGAAATCATGCTGGTGGGCGCGACCGCAATCGGCCGTGACCTTGGCCCGACCGTTTCCGCACGTGTGAAAACAGGTCTGACCGCTGACTGTACCGTGCTTGAGATCGGTGATTTCCCGCTCAATCCGGTTGCAGGTGAGGAGCAGCTGCACAATCAGCTTCTGATGACCCGTCCGGCATTCGGCGGCAACACGATCGCGACGATCGCCTGCCCGTACAACCGTCCGCAGATGGCGACGGTCCGCCCGGGTGTGATGCAGAAGATTGATCCGATTGCAGGTGCAAAAGCAAATGTAGTGGAGTTCAATCCGGGCTTTACGCCGAACGACAGATATGTCGAGATCTTAAACGTAGTAAAGGCTGTGAAGAATACGGCAAATATCATGGATGCAAAGATCCTGGTATCCGGCGGCCGCGGCGTTGGTTCTCAGGAGAACTTCAGGCTGCTTGACGATCTGGCGGAGGTGCTTGGCGGTACCGTGAGCTGCTCCCGTGCCGTTGTGGAGAACGGATGGCAGCCGGTGGATCTTCAGGTAGGACAGACCGGTAAGACCGTTCGTCCGCAGATCTACTTCGCGATCGGTATCTCCGGTGCGATTCAGCACGTTGCAGGTATGGAGGAGTCTGATCTGATCGTTGCGATCAATAAGGATGAGGATGCTCCGATCTTTGACGTGGCGGATTATGGACTGGTTGGCGATCTCAATAAGATTGTTCCGGCTCTGACGGCAGCGTTAAAGGCAGCACAGAACGAATAAATACAGAGGCTGCTTCTTCTCAGAAGCCTCTGCTGTAAATCATACGGTACAGGTGGGGTTGTGTCTGCCTGTACCGTACTTTCGTTTGAAAGAGGAACGCAATGTTATTTAGCAAGCAGGATTTGAGAAAACTGATTATCCCGCTGATTTTAGAGCAGGCGCTCGCGATTACGGTGGGAATGGCGGATACCATGATGATATCATCGGTCGGAGAGGCCGCGGTATCCGGTGTATCGCTGGTGGATATGTATAACAACCTGGTGTTCAGCGTGCTCGCGGCACTGGCCACGGGAGGTGCGGTCGTGACGTCGCAGTATCTCGGGGCGGGAAGGCCCGAAAAGGCGTGTCGTTCTGCGCGTCAGCTGATCTGCACGGCGGGGATGATCGCGATCGCGGTGATGCTGCTTTCCGTGCTGTTTCACCGTCCGGTGCTGCGCCTGCTGTTTGGCGGCATCGAAGCGGACGTGATGCAGAACGCGATTATCTACATGGTGATCTCCGCGCTCTCGTTCCCCATGCTGGCGGTGTATAACGCGGCGGCGGCGCTGTTCCGTTCGATGGGGAATTCGCAGATTACGTTAAAGGTATCGATCCTGATGAATGTGGTGAATATTGTCGGGAATGCCGTCTGCATTTTCGGCCTGCACATGGGAGTGGCCGGCGTAGCGCTTCCGACGCTGATCTCCCGCACGCTGGCGGGCATTCTGCTGTATGTTCTGCTCCGCAGGCCGGAAAATGTGATTCGGCTTGAGCGGGGACGGTTCCGGTTTGACTTTGAAGAGGTCAAGCGGATCCTGTATATCGGGATTCCCAGCGGGATCGAAAACGGTATTTTTCAGCTGGGACGTGTGCTTGTGGTGAGCATCATCGCAGGCTTTGGAACCGTGCAGATCGCGGCAAACGGGGTGGCGAACAGCCTGGATGCCATGGACTGCATCGCGGGACAGGCGCTGAATCTTGCGATGATTGCAGTGATCGGCCGCTGCGTGGGTGCAAAAGACGAGACACAGATCCGCCATTACACCAAAAAGCTTTTGGGGATGACCTATTTGTTCACAGCGATGACAAATATAGTTATTCTTGTGTTTCTGCCTCAGATTCTCTCCCTTTACGGGCTGGGGAGCGAGACGACGAAGCTTGCATGGACGCTGGTGATGATCCATGACGGGATTGCGATATTTTTATGGCCGCTGTCCTTTACGCTTCCCAATATGCTGCGTGCATGCAATGATGTGAAATATACGATGGTGATCTCGATTTTTTCCATGATCACCTTCCGGATCGGGCTCAGCTATATCCTGGGCGTACAGATGCAGCTGATGGCAGTCGGCGTGTGGATTGCCATGGTGGCTGACTGGATATTCCGCGTCATCTGTTTTCTTGTACGCTATTTCCGCGGAAAGTGGAGAGTGCTGGCCGGAGTCGCCCCGGTCGAAACAACGCCGGGAAAAGTCTGAATATACAGGTGATTGCAGGACAAAGTCAGACATCATAAGATCAGGGTGGTCATGATTTTTCAAATAAGCGAAAACACATGATATTCCCGCCCCGGCATCATATCATATCAGGATGACGGAAACAGGAGTGCGTATGAAACATACAGAAAAAGGGAAAGAAAAGAATATCATGGATTATGACACAGTCTGGCCCGGCGAAGGCGGGGATGCGGTCATGATCATTGATCAGACGAAACTGCCGGGAACGATCGAGACGATCGCGTTAAAAACGGCGGAGGAGATCTGGGAGGCAATCTATCTTTTAAAGGTGCGCGGTGCGCCTGCGATCGGCGTGACGGCGGCATACGGGATCAGTGTGCTGGCGGGACGGATTCAGACAGAGGACTATGACACATTTCTCCTGGAAGTTCAGAAGCAGAAGGAATACCTGGATTCTGCCCGGCCGACAGCGGTAAACTTAAGCTGGGCGTTAAACCGGATGCTCTGCGTCGTAAAAGACAGCGCAGAAAAGCCGGTGGAGGAGATCAAAAAAACGCTTGCCGCAGAGGCTGCGCGGATTCAGGAAGAGGATATCCGGGTCTGCAGAAAGATCGGGGAGTACGGGCTTTCGCTGCTAAAACCGGGGGACGGGATCTTAACCCACTGCAACGCCGGGAAACTGGCTGCCAGCAGATACGGGACGGCGACCGCTCCGATTTACTTGGGGGAGGAGAGAGGCTATCACTTCCGCGTGTATGCGGACGAGACGAGGCCGCTGCTCCAGGGGGCGCGTCTGACGGCGTTTGAGCTGCAGGCGGCCGGCGTGGATGTGACGCTGATCTGTGACAATATGTCCGCATCCGTGATGCAGAAGGGCTGGGTGGATGCCGTCTTTGTCGGCTGCGACCGCGTGGCGGCCAACGGCGATACGGCAAACAAGATCGGAACATCCGTGGTTGCAGCAGTGGCGGGCTGCTACGGCGTACCGGTTTATGTCTGTGCGCCGACGGCAACCATCGACATGGAAACGGCAACCGGAGCGGGTATCCGGATCGAGGAGCGGCCGGCGGAGGAAGTGACAGAGATGTGGTATGAGAACCGCATGGCGCCGCCCGGGATAAACGTCTATAATCCAGCGTTTGATGTGACGGATCACACGCAGATTGCGGGAATTGTCACGGAGTACGGCGTGGCGCGGGCCCCGTATACGGAGAGCTTAAAAGAGATCTTTGCGAGAAAAGAGCGGATCGACCGCTGATTTTAACACACAGCTGTTTGTGCCGGAGCGACACAAATCAGCTTTGATGGCAAAGGCGCGTGCGCGGCGCAAACCAACGCTGCAGAGCCCCGCACAAACGCTTTGGAATGGAGAATATTATGTCAGAAATCAATCAGAATCAGAGAGAAAAGGACTGCGTATCGGCTGAGAGCTGCACGCAGGAGAGCTGTGAGGGCTGCCCGTCCCGCGGGAACTGTGCGTCCTCCGGGAATGCGCAGGACGGACAGGGAAACGGGATCTTAAAGGAGCCGCTGAATACGTCGTCGAAGATAAAGAAAGTCATCGGTATTGTCAGCGGAAAGGGAGGTGTCGGCAAGTCATTTGTCACGGCCTCATTTGCCTGCGCGATGCGGCAGGCGGGATATGAGGTCGGGATTATGGATGCGGATATCACCGGGCCGTCGATCCCGAAAATGTTTGGCCTGCACGGTCAGGTCTACGGGACGGAGGAAGGGATTCTTCCGATGGAGACGGCGGACGGCATAAAAGTGATGTCGATCAATCTTCTCCTGGACGATGAGGAATCGCCCGTGATCTGGAGAGGGCCGGTGATCGCCGGTGTGGTAAAACAGTTCTGGGGCGAGACCGTCTGGGGGGAGCTTGATTACCTGTTTGTGGATATGCCGCCGGGAACCGGAGATGTGCCGCTTACGGTATTTCAGTCGCTGCCGGTGGACGGCATTATCGTCGTGACCTCCCCGCAGGAGCTGGTACAGATGATTGTAAAAAAGCATATAATATGGCTGAAATGATGCAGATTCCGGTGCTTGGTATTGTGGAGAATTTCAGCTATCTGAAATGTCCGGACTGCGGAAAAGAAATCCGGCTGTTTGGTGAGAGCGGGATCGACGCCGTGGCAGACGAGCTGGGCGTTCCTGTCCTCGGAAAGCTGCCGCTTGATCCGGATTACGCGAAGCGTGCGGACCTCGGGATCTTTTCTGCGATTTCGCAGGAACAGTTGTCCGCAGGGATGGAATGTTTAAAAAAACTCTGAATGTTACCTCTTACCGTAAGAATCAAACCTCCTGGTGTAAACCTGTTTACATCGGAGGTTTCTTTTTTTAAAATAAGTATGTAGCCAGGACGGACCTGCAGACAGAGGAGTTTGACGTATGAAGATCAGAATCGAGATGGATGAAAATCGGGCGGAGGACGAGGTGATCATCCGCTGCCGCAGACTGACGAAAGAGATCGCGGCGATACAGAGTGCGATCGACGATGTGACGGGGGCTGCGCAGAAGATCCTGGTCTATAAAGGGACAACGGAATACTATCTGCCGCTCGACAGCATCCTGTTTTTCGAGACCAACGAAAACAGCGTACTGGCACACACCAGAAAAGAGCTTTATCAGACACGGTATAAGCTCTATGAGCTGGAAAACCTGCTCCCCGGCTTTTTTATGCGGGTGTCAAAGTCGGCGATTTTAAATACCGGGCTGGTGTATTCCATCGACCGCAATCTGACGGCGTCAAGTGTGGTTTCTTTTGCGGGAACCCACAAGCAGGTGTACGTATCACGGTATTATTACAAACCGCTGGTCGCAAAATTAGAAGAAAAGAGGTTGCATCATGAAAAACAGTAAAAATATCTGGGGGATCATTTTTATTCTGGGAGCAGTCTGGATCATTTTGGGAAAAATCGGATTACTGCCGTATTTCAGCATTGCGCGCATCATGCTTACGGTTCTTCTGGTGTGGATGCTTGTGGACGGGATAAAGCGACAGAATTTTTATAAAATCCTGTTTTCCATTGCATTTATCAGCATTCTCTACGACAAAGTACTTCGGATTACCGCACTGACACCGTGGACGGTTCTCTATGCGGCGCTGTTTGGCAGCATCGGTCTCACAATGATCTTTCAGGGAAGACGCAGGGACAGGATGGATGAGAATTTCCGTGAACAGAGCTTTCAGGGACAGGGCGGCGGAACATACACAGCCGGAGACATTCACGTCAGCAACTGCTTTAGCACCGCAAGCCGCTACATCAATTCCGACGAGTTCCGGATGGCGCGGATTGAAAATAATTTCGGCACACTGTCCGTCTATTTTGACAATGCATTTGTGCCGGATGGCGTTGCAAATCTGCGGATTGAGAATGCGTTCGGACTGCTGAATCTGTATATTCCGAAGGAATGGGATGTGCAGAGCTATGATATTGACAGGGCATTCGGCTCGGTGAACGAATATGGGATGAGAACGGGGGAGAGCGGGGTTCTTCTCACGATTCACGGGGAGTCCAATTTTGCTACGGTACGGATTTACTACATCTGACAGTTGGTGTGATCGATGCCGGTAGGGAGAACGGAGAAATAGAAAAGGGTTGTGAAAGTTTCATAGCCCTTTTTATTAATATAAGGGCAGTTCGCGAAGCGTGCTGCCCGTTTGTTATGTGACAGGGCTGATATTTTCAAAAAACAGAAAAATTACTTGACTCTTCCCTTAGGTCAGGATGTAAATTAAAGATAACAGAAACATATTTCACTGTCTGAAAGGAGGATGCCTATGGCAAAAATGAAGGAGGTCTGCCAGCAGACCGGACTGACAGAGAAAACCGTCCGGTTGTATGTAAAAAAAGGACTGCTTTCCCCTCATACCGAAGAAAGAGCCCACGGGATGTCCTACGATTTCTCGTCTGCTGATATTCAGCGGTTAAAAGATATCGCTGTGCTGCGCCGCACAGATTTTTCGATCAGCGAGATCAGTCAGCTGCTGATGCAGCCGGAGACCCTGCCTGGGATGATTGATGAGAAAAAAACGCTTTTGGAAGCAGAGATCTATGAAAAACAGGCGATACAGGAAGCATTAAGCCGACTGTCTTTGACAGAGCAGGGTTCTGTAACAGCATTTGCCAGGAGTCTTGGGCCGGTCACGCATTATATTGACCGGCAGGAAATTCCGCCAAAGAAGCACCCACGCATGTTTTATCTTCTGTTGACGCTTTTTCTGTTTGGAATTCTGCTGATGCTGTTGGCTATGCAGGGCGCGCATTTGGCCCTGGCTGCAGTCATTTTTGTGATACTGGTCGGCGCTGTTCTCAGTCTGATTGCGGCAATCCGATATCTGCACCTTTCGGTCCGACTGAAATCCATAGCGGTGTGGGACACTGGACAGATTACGGCTGTCATTCAGGAATCTGGAATAGACGCCGCTTATGCAAGAGCTGGTATGACTGCCCCTGGATTCAGCGAACCGGGACGCGGCGGTATTTGGCTGATTCCGATGCTGCTGTGGGGCGAACTACGGCCTGACAATTGGTATCCGCTGATTCACTGTACTGCGGCGGATACCGGCGAAAGACCTGTCGTTGTCACCACCGCATACGGCGCATTTCGACGGACCTGGCGCGAAGGACAGGAGGTGGCCCTGGCACCGGCTCCCGGAAAGCCGGGACAGTATCTTTCCGCAGATTCCGGCTGGCTTCGGGAAAAAGCAGTCCTGTATTTACTGATAGCCGTCATACTGGCTATAACGGACTGGGCGTGTATTGCACTGTTTATCCAGTGGTATTTATAAATATATATGTTATCACAGGGAGTCAAAGGAGGTTCTATGTATAAAAAAGAATTATTATATTTATCGCTTTGTTTTTGCTTGCAGGTACAACAACCATTTATGCAAAAACAGCAATTGACAAATGCCCTGTCGTAACCGGTACGCAAAATACAGGAAACTATACTCCATTCCAAATACACCAGATGAAACCTCCTGTATCAAACGATTATAAAAGCTGGATTACGACGGATGGTGGAATGTACTGGTTACACGAAACCTGTACATGTTCATATTGTGGAAATTTTATCACAAAAGACACTTTCTTAGGTTCCAATACAGATATTACATCTGACGAAGAAGATAAGGAGAACGATACCGACAACTAAATCCCCATGTAATGGCTATTGAAAAGATCTTCCGTGCAGTTTGTAAAGCGAGCCGTCCATTTTTAAAGGACGGCTCGCACGGCCCATAGCATTCCGCTACTCCTGATTCCGGTAGCTGGTATCCTCCTTGAGGTTCGGCTTCATGTCAAGGCCGCGGTTAGAATCCATCTCCTGATCTTTGCCGAAATGGTAATCATTGCCCGGAAGAACGGCGTTTAACAGGATACCGATGATCGCTGCGATCGACAGTGAGGTCAGCGTGACGGAGGTACCCGCAACGGTAAACGTCAGGCCGTTCGAGAAGCCGAGGCCGCACACAAAGATCACGCCTGCGATGATCAGATTCCTGGATTTGGTGAAATCCACGCGGTTTTCAACGACATTGCGGACGCCGATCGCCGAGATCATACCGTAGAGCATGAAGCTGACGCCGCCGATGATGGCGGACGGCATGGAGCCGATCACCTGCGCCATTTTCGGGATGAAGGAGAGCAGGATGGCGTAGAGTGCGGCAATGCGGATCACCTTCGGGTCATAGACGCGGCTTAACTCCAGCACGCCGGTGTTCTCGCCGTAGGTGGTGTTGGCCGGACCGCCCACCAGTGCGGAGAGGGAGGTCGCCAGGCCGTCCCCGATCAGCGTCCGGTGAAGACCGGGTTTCTCGATAAAATTTTCCCCGACCGTGGCGGAGATCGCAGACATATCGCCGATGTGCTCCATCATGGTTGCAAGTGCGATCGGCGCCATCACAAGGATTGCCGAGAGGTTAAATTTACAGAATGAAAAATCCGGGAACCCGACCCAGGCGGCGTTTGCGATATTGGTAAAGTCAAAGATTGCGGAGCCGTCGGCATTGGTCAGGCCAGCCGCATGGAAGATCAGCGCGGCTGCGTAAGAAATCACCACGCCCATCAGAATCGGGATGATTTTAAACATACCCTTTCCCCAGATGTTAAACACGATGATGGTCACAAGCGCGATCAGCGCGAGCGGCCAGTTGGTGGACGCGTTATTGATCGCGGAGCCGGCGAGGCTTAAACCGATGCAGATAATGATCGGGCCGGTGACGACCGGCGGCAGAAAACGCATGACTTTGCTGACTCCGGCCAGACGGATGACAAACGCGAGCACAAGGTACAAAAGCCCGGCGACCACGATGCCGCCGCAGGCGCAGGAGAGCTTGTCCGCGTTGGACATCTCCGCAAACACACCGGTATCCATCGCCTGGATCGTGGCAAAGCCGCCCAGAAACGCGAAGGAAGAGCCGAGAAAGGCCGGGACGCGGAAACCCGAACACAGGTGGAAAAACAGGGTTCCAAGCCCTGCGCAGATCAGGGTGACCTGCACGTGAAGGACATCCTCGCCGAAATAGCTGTTCACAAGAATAGGCACAAGGATGGTTGCCCCGAACATGGCGAACATGTGCTGCAGTCCCAGGATCAGCATCTTCGGAAGACCGAGCACTTTTGCGTCGCGGATTGCGTCGTCTCTTTGATTCATAACAGATTTCCTCCTTTGGAAATGAAAATCTGCCCAAAATATCCGCGGTACAAATGCACCGCGGACGGACAGTTAAAAAAATAAATTGGTAAAGGAACCGGATTCCCTGCCATATTCCCGAACCGGAATCTGGTCGAGCTCTTCGGTACAGTCAAGATAAAATGTGACCAGCACCTGGATCATGTAAGGAGCGGCCCAGAGCGCGGCGATGCCGAAGGAACAGGCGATGAGACCGCCCCATCCCAAAAATCCGAAGAAAAGGGAGAACAGTCTTTTTTTGTTTCCCTTCATGAGCCGGCGGCATTTCCCAAAAGCGGCGGTCACTTTCATCTGCGGATCGTCGAGCAGAAACAGGTATATCAGCTGAAAATTCAGCATAAATGCCACGATCGGAATGATCGAGAGCAGGCAGGTTACAATCAGGATCACCGCGGAAGAGGCGGTGGGACCGGCGGAGTAAAACCAGAGAATGCCGGTGATGGCCGGTGCGCCGGCCAGAAGCAAGAGGAGCGTGTATAAAAGCACCGCTCCGAAATAACGGTCGGTTCCCTCACGAAACGGCTGAAATATCTGAACGATGTGAAATTCTTTTTTTCTTGTCATATTCAGATGAACCAGGAATACGCCGATCAGGAGCATCTGACCGATCAGAAGGATCAGAAAGCGTGCCGCAGTTGTAATGATCAGCTGAGGTGTGGACGGGTAATCGCCGGAGGATAAGGAAAAAGGGATTTCGATCAGAGCAGGAATCAGACCAGCCGCAACGAAAGCCCCCATCGGCACCGAATACCGGTTATTTAACATGTCGCGCGAGATGCGCTTGATTTCTTTTGAACTTCGTTTCATAAAACCCTCATTTCTGCGCGTTTGGTCCGCCCGGATCTGACCAGGGCATTGCGCGGTTCATCTGGTCCGGACGGGCGGATCAATGCCCTTCGCTATGATATCACACAATACGAAAATATGCTATCTTTTTTTATCGGCCCGTTTCGGGAAGAAAACCTTTTGCGGATTTTTCTTGACAGGCCGCCCTGTTTCGTGTTTAGAATAAAATAATCGTGATGGATACGGGGGATGGAGGATACAGGAACTGCCTGACCTTTTTACGACAGATCTTGTAAATATGGACCTGTGTCATAACGAACTGTTCCTGGAGGACACCAGAACATATGGACAAAAAATTTGTGAAACGTTTTAAAAGCTGTCAAAATTCACTTTCCGCGCTCCGTAAGACCGGCGGGGAATCAGATCGGGGTTTTTATATTGCAGGCTGGGGTGTGATCGCCGCGGCCCTGCTGCTTTGGGCGGTGATGAAGTACACGAGCCTGCGTCCCCTGCGCCTGTTCGGTCCCTGCATGGTTCACCTGCTCTCCGGTTTCTATTGTCCGGGCTGCGGCGGGACGAGGGCCGTATATGCGCTGCTTCAGGGACAGTTTGTCCGCTCCCTCGTCCTCCATCCGATTGTTCCCTACACGGCGGTGATCGGAGGCTGGTTCATGTTCAGTCAGACGGTCGAACGGCTCAGCCGCGGCCGGCTGAAGATCGCGCTGCATTTCAGGGATGTCTATCTCTGGACCGCGCTTGGACTTATTCTGTTAAACGTTCTGGTCAAAAACCTGGCGCTGATCCTGTGGGGCGTGGATCTGCTGCAGTAGAGACGTATGACGGGTCTGTCTGCAAATCCATACCGGCAGTGAATCGTGACGTCTTACCTCAGATTCCGCAGAAGGGTCTCATAGTCAATCCCCATATTGCCGTACAGCACTTCTGCCATCTCCTCGATTCCGCCAAAATACACATAGGCGATCAAAAGCGTATAGGCGACCAGGAAGATCACGACACCCAGGCCGATGCTGCCTAAAATAAGCCCGACCTGGGCTTTTTGCGTAAAGGTGCGTGTGCCGCCTCTTGAGAGCAGCGCAAACATAATGCTTAGGGAACCGCAGACAAAAGCCGGGTAGACCAGGCAGGCAGTCGCGATCGCAGCGATGCCGAGGATCAGTGAGGCGAATTCCATATTTGCGGAACGTTTCTGATCGTTCATGATATCTCATACCTTTCTGTTATGCCGCAGGCCGCCGGATACCGGGTGCCCTGACAGGACTGATTTTTGCAATGATACCCCATATTGTAACACGCTGCAGGGAAAAAAACAATCATCTTGCGATCCGGATGCAACTTCGTTATAATGGGTCATAGCAAAAAGAAAGAGGTTATATTTCTGTATGGATATTATTGCAAAGATTTCAGAAGAACTAAACATCAGACGCCAGCAGACGGGGGCAGCGGTACAGCTGATCGACGAGGGCAACACGATCCCGTTTATCGCCCGTTACCGCAAAGAGGTGACCGGAGCGTTAAACGACGAGGTGCTGCGCAGTCTGTCCGAGCGGCTCATTTATCTGCGCAACTTAGAGGAGCGCAAGGAGACGGTGCTCGGGAGCATTGAGGAACAGGGAAAGCTGACGGAGGAATTAAAATCCCAGATTCTTGCCGCGGAGACGATGGTGCTCGTGGAAGATCTGTACCGCCCGTACAAGCCGAAGCGCAGGACGCGCGCCACGATCGCGAAGGAAAAAGGGTTAGAGCCTCTTGCGAATGTGATTTCCCTTCAGATGATAAAGACACCGCTTCTGAAGGAAGCAGAAGCATACATAGATCCGGAAAAGGGTGTGGAGAGTGCAGCGGATGCCATCGCGGGGGCGAAGGATATCATCGCGGAGGCGATCTCGGACGAGGCGGATTACCGCACCAGGATCCGCGATCTGACCGTGAAAAAAGGACGCCTGATTTCCGCGGCGAAGGACCCGGAGGCGGAGTCCGTCTATGAGATGTACTATGAATTCGACGAGCCGGTGGCAAAGCTGGCCGGGCACAGGATCCTTGCGATCAACCGCGGAGAGAATGAGAAATTCCTGAGCGTGAAGGTGGAAGCGCCTGTGGAGGAGATACTCGGCTATCTGGAGCGTCAGGTGATTGTGCGGGACAATAAAGAAACGACAGTTGTCTTGAAAGAGGTTGTGGAGGATGCCTATGACCGACTGATTGCCCCGGCGATTGAGCGCGAGATCAGAAGCAGCCTGACCGAGCGTGCGGAGGACGGAGCGATCCATGTGTTCGGTAAAAATTTAGAACAGCTTCTGATGCAGCCGCCGATCGCGGGACAGGTGGTGCTCGGCTGGGATCCGGCGTTTCGGACAGGCTGTAAGCTTGCGGTGGTCGATCCGACCGGAAAAGTACTCGATACGACCGTGATTTACCCGACCGCGCCGCAGAACAAGGTAGCCGAGGCAAAGGCTGTCTTAAAGAAGCTGATCGCGAAGCATCACGTCACGCTGATCTCATTAGGAAACGGAACGGCCTCCAGGGAGTCGGAGCAGGTGATCGTGGATCTGTTAAAGGAGATTCCGGAAAAGGTGCAGTACATCATTGTCAATGAGGCCGGAGCGTCGGTCTACTCTGCGAGCAAACTGGCGACAGAGGAATTTCCGAATTTTGACGTCGGGCAGAGAAGCGCCGCGTCGATGGCGCGCCGCCTGCAGGATCCGCTGGCGGAGCTGGTAAAAATCGATCCGAAGTCGATCGGCGTGGGACAATATCAGCATGACATGAACCAGAAGAAGTTAAGCGAGGCGCTTGAGGGTGTTGTCGAGGACTGCGTAAATAAAGTCGGCGTGGATTTAAACACGGCGTCAGCCTCCCTGTTGGAATATATCTCCGGGATCAGTAAGGCCGTCTCAAAAAATATTGTCGCCTACCGCGAGGAAAACGGCCCCTTTGCATCCCGCGCCGGACTGTTAAAGGTGGCCAAGCTCGGGCCGAAAGCCTATGAGCAGTGCGCGGGGTTCATGCGCATCAATGACGGGAAAAACCCGCTGGACGCGACCGGGGTGCACCCGGAGAGCTACGATGCCACAAAGAAGCTCTTAGAGAAGCTCGGTTATACCTTAGAGGATGTAAAAAACCGCAAGGTGGAAGGCATTGCCAGAAAGATCCGCGATTACGGGACGCTTGCAAAGGAGCTGGGGGTCGGCGAGCTGACGCTCCGGGACATTGTAAAAGAGCTCGAAAAGCCGGCGCGCGACCCGCGTGAGGACATGCCAAAACCGATTCTGCGCAGCGATGTGCTGGAATTAAAGGATTTAACGCCGGGCATGATATTAAAGGGAACGGTCCGCAACGTCATCGACTTCGGCGCGTTTGTCGATATCGGCGTGCATCAGGACGGGCTGGTACATATCTCACAGATCTGCGACCGCTTTATCAAACATCCGCTCGAGGTGGTGAGCGTCGGGGACATCGTCGAGGTAAAGGTCATGAGCGTGGATCTGAAAAAGCAGCGGATCCAGCTGACGATGAAAATAAATGGCTGACCAGGATCAAATCAGGGGTTGACAATGGCGCTCCTCCGGCATAAAATAAAACCGTAAAAAAATAAGGAATTCTTCGGGGCAGGGTGATATGAAGCCGGCCGGATGCCGGATGAGAAGCCGGCAGAGGCATGGCGTACATAGATTCCCGACCGACGGTGATTCCGGCTGATTCGATCTATCACCCGCGGTTATGCACGGCGCGGCGGGGAGTTCGATACAGACCGGAAAGCCCGTGACCTGCGCGTGTGATCGTATTCGCAGCTGAACCGGTGAGAATCCGGTGCCGACAGTACAGTCTGGATGAGAGAAGAAAAGCATGATATGGCAGCGGTCCGCAGTCGTATCCTGTGTGCGTATGTTTGCCCCCGGAAGATTTCTTCCGGGGTTTTTGTATGCCAAAAGACATCGCAGACAGACACGCGCCCAAAGGCAGCAGGATTCATGCCAGTGCGAACCTCGAATTCCGCACAGAAAAAGGAGATTATATTATGGACACAAACAAATCATTGTTACACTCACGGTCAGCGGCAACAGGCGCGGCAGGCAGATTCGGCATCCGTTATATGACGGTGACCGCCATGCTTTCGGCAGTAGCGTTTATTCTGATGTTCCTTGATTTTTCGGTGCCGTTTATGCCGGCTTTCATCAAAATGGATCTTTCGGAGCTTCCGGCGCTGATCGGTTCGTTCGCGATGGGACCGCTTTGCGGCGTACTGGTCTGCCTGATCAAAAACGTTCTGCATCTGTTCATCAGCACAACCGGCGGTGTCGGGGAACTGTCCAATTTTATCCTCGGCGTGGCGTTTGTTCTGCCTGCCGGACTGATCTATCAGCGCAAAAAAGGACGGATGAGCGCACTGGCCGGCTCACTGATCGGCGCGGCGTTCATGGGAGCGTTTTCCGTGGCATCCAACTACTTTTTTGTATATCCGGTGTACTACAATTTTATGTCGGAGGAGATGGTACTCTCGGCGTATCAGGTGATTCTGCCGTCGATGAAAAACATACTGCAGTGCCTGGTCTGCTTTAATATGCCGTTCACCTTTATAAAAGGACTGTTTTCGGTTGCTATTACATTTGTGGTATACAAGCATCTTTCTCCTGTTCTGAAGGGAAACCGGTAAAATACATTCTGTTCCGAAGAAAAGACGCGTTTGAATAGCGTCTTTTCTTTTTGCCGGAAAGATGCTATACTCATAGGGCGAAGCAGGACAAAAGACAGACAGGGGGTACGGCCATGCCGATCGAATTTGATATCACATTAAGCTCAGATGATATGTATCGTTTTAATATGTATCAGACCTACTCCGGATTTCACGGGTGGTTTTCGATTCTTTTCTCCATCCTGATATTTGTGGTGGCGGGAACGACATACGGAAAAGTGGAGACGATGTATACGCTGCTGTACGTCGTGTTTGCGGTGATTTTTCTGTTTTATCAGCCGGTCAGCCTGTTTTTGCGGTCAAAGCACAGCCTGGCGGCCTCGGAGGTACTGCGCCGGCCGCTGCACTATGCGGTGGGAGAGCAGGGATTTACCGTATCGCAGGGGGAGGAGAGCGCAGAGCTTCCCTGGGGACAGATTTACCGGATGGTTGCGACGAAGAGCAATGTGCTTGTGTACAGCAGCCGCATCCATGCCTATGTGATTCCGAGGGCGCAGCTGGGGGAGGCATACGGGCCGCTCGCCAGACTTGCGAACGAACATCTTGAGAAATTCCGCTGCAGCATGAAATAAAAATGCAGCCGCGCGGGGAAAATGCGGGCCGTGCGGGAAGCCGCGCAGCGGAATGAAACAGAGGGGATTCGCGCGGGGGAAACGCGGGCCGTGCAGGAAAACAGGCAGACCGCACGACCGGAAGACGGCGCGAATCAGAAACAAAGAAAGGAAGCGGATGGCAGTATGGAAAAAACAGCGCACACAGACCAGACCGTATACGAGACATACTCCGAGGAGGAGACCCGCGCGCTCGGCAGACGGATCGGAGAAGGGGCAGAACCCGGGGCGATCTATACGCTGACGGGGGATCTTGGCACGGGGAAGACCGTGTTTACCCAGGGGATCGCGGAGGGACTCGGAATTGCGGAACCGGTCACAAGCCCGACCTTTACCATTGTACAGGTTTACGAGGAAGGGCGGATTCCGTTCTATCATTTTGATGTCTATCGTATCGGGGACCCCTCCGAGATGGATGAGATCGGGTACGAGGATTATTTTTTCGGAGACGGGATCTGCATGATTGAATGGGCGGAGCTGATCGAAGAACTGCTGCCGGAACGGCGATTTGAGGTCCGGATCGAGAAGGATTTGGAGAAAGGTTACGATTACCGGAGGATCACGGTGAGGGAACGGTGAGCCGTTCGGGCTGTGATGAATCTTTGGAAAAAGGATGGATACGGACATGAAACTGTTAGGACTGGACAGCTCGGGGCTTGTGGCCAGCGTCGCTGTCATGGAAGAAGATAATCTGCTGGGGGAATACACCGTCAATTATAAAAAGACACATTCTCAGACGCTTCTGCCGATGTTAGACGAGGTGGCGCGTATGATAGAGCTGGATTTCAATACGCTCGACGCGATTGCGGTCGCCGGAGGGCCGGGCTCTTTTACCGGGCTTCGGATCGGATCGGCGACGGCGAAAGGGTTAGGACTTGCATTAAATGTGCCGATAGTAAATGTACCGACCGTGGATGCACTCGCCTATAATCTTGCCGGGCATCAGGCGCTTGTGTGCCCGCTCATGGACGCGAGACGGAACCAGACATACACCGGACTTTACCGCTTCCGGCAGAATGAGATGGAAGTGGTGAGAGAACAGTGTGCCGTCGGGATTGATGAGATTGCAGACGGGATCAACCGCCTGGGGGAGGCTGTCGTGGTGCTGGGCGACGGTGTCCCGGTATTCCGCGCGTATCTGCGGGAACACCTTCTCGTTCCGTGGTCCGAAGCGCCGGCACATCTCGGAAAACAGCGTGCGGGGGCAGTAGCGGCGCTCGGAATGAAGTATTTCTCCGAAGGGCGTTATGAGAGTGCAAAAGCGCACCGGCCGGAGTACCTGCGCCTCTCACAGGCGGAACGCGAAGCCGCCGAAAAACGGGCGGCAGCCGGGCGGCAGGAGGCGGACGCATGATCCGGATCAGAGAGATGGAGGCAGGGGATGTCGATGCGGCAGCCCTTTTGGAACAGCAGATCTTTTCCCGGCCGTGGAGCCGGCAGGGATTTTTGGATGCCCTTGAAATGGACAACACCATTTTTCTTGTGGCGGAGGAGCGGGGGACAGTCACGGGCTATGCCGGATTGTACGCTGCGCTGGATGAAGGGGAGATTACGAATGTAGCCGTTGACGGGAAGAGGCGCTGCCGGGGAACGGGAGCGCTTCTGATCCGCGGGCTGAAAGAACTGGCAGAACAGCGCGGAATAAAGCGTCTGATTTTGGAGGTGCGTGTCTCGAATGACGCCGCGATTCGTCTGTACGAGAGAAACGGCTTTACAAAGCAGGGGATCCGCAGGGACTTTTATGAACTGCCCCGGGAGGATGCCTATATTATGTTGTGCGGCCAGTAATTCCCACTATATGTTGTGCCCGGTTTCCGATATAATGAACGTTGTCAGGAAAATATGCCGGCCGGTACCGCGAAGTCGGACAGCTGCCGGCCTCTGCCGTGCGGCGGATGACCGGGGAAGCGAACGGGTTCGAACAGATGGAGGGATCTGGATGAGTAAAAAGTCAAATGTAATTTATTGTAACTGCTGTGGCAGAAAAATCTGTGCCGCGGGGGAGGAAGACAAAAGCTCTTTCCTTTCCATCCGCAAACTGTGGGGATACTTTTCCGATCAGAAAGACGGGAGCGTGCACAGTATGGAGATCTGTGAGCCGTGCTATGACCGGCTGATACAAAGTTTTGCCATTGCGCCAGAAATAGAACCGGTGACCGAATTATTATGACGTCAGCCGGGACGGGGAGACAGTGATGCTGGATGTATGTTTGCTGGGAACCGGCGGGATGATGCCGCTTCCCCACCGCTTTCTGACGGCGGCGATGATGCGCCATAACGGAAGCAGCCTTCTGATTGACTGCGGGGAGGGAACCCAGGTGGCAGTCAGGGAGAAAGGATGGAGTTTTAAACCGATTGACCTTTTGTGTTTTACACATTATCACGCGGATCACATCAGCGGGCTTCCGGGCCTGCTGCTTACCATGGGAAATGCGGACCGCACCGAGCCGCTTCTGATGGCAGGGCCAAAGGGCCTGGAACGTGTGGCGGAGTCTTTGCGCATGATTGCGCCGGAACTGCCGTTTGAGATCGTGTACAGAGAGTTCACAAAGCCGGAGGAGGATTTCTCCTGCGGAGGGTATCAGATCCATGCATTTCGCGTGAACCACAATGTGACCTGTTACGGATACTCGGTGAAAATCAATCGGGCGGGCAGATTCCGGACAGAGCAGGCGCTGGCAAACGGGATTCCGCAGCGGCTGTGGAGCCGGCTGCAGAAAGGTGAAACCATCCGCGGGGAGGACGGAACCGTCTATCGGCCTGAGATGGTACTCGGGCCTGCCAGAAAAGGGATTCACGTGACATACTGTACGGATACGAGACCGACGGATGCGATTGCGCATGCTGCAAAAGGGGCGGATCTGTTCATTTGTGAGGGGATGTATGCGGAGGAGGAAAAGCTCGCGAAGGCCAGACAGTATAAGCATATGACATTTTATGAGGCGGCGGAGCTTGCGAAGAAAGCCGGGGTAAAGGAGATGTGGCTGACGCATTTCTCGCCCTCGCTGACACGAGCGGAACCTTACATGTCAAAAGTCAGAGAGATTTTTCCGGAGGCATATCCCGGGAAAGACGGAAAGAGTGTGGAGCTTTCGTTTGAAGAGGAGTAACCAGACAGCGGATGAATGGAAAGGCATGGTGAATGAAAATGAAGCGGAATATCATAAGAATCGTGACGGTCGTTGTTGCTGTGGGGCTGATCGTGGGAATGTTTTATTTTTTTTCAAACGGGCGGTCCGCCACATCGGAAAATATGGAGCTTTCCAAAGTGCAGCAGATTACCACAAAAAATCTGGATTCGAATTATCCGGCGACACCCAGAGAGGTGGTCAAGTTCTACAACCGGATTCTCACCTGCTTTTATAATGAGGAATATACAGAAGAAGAGTTGTACGCGCTGGGGGATCAGGCAAGGATGCTGTTTGACGAGGAGCTTTTGGGCAACAATCCGCGGGATGAATACTTTACGGACCTGAAAAAAGACATTGAGGAGTATCATGATGAGAGCCGGGTGATTGCGAACAGCAGCGTGTGCGACAGCAACGATGTGCAGTACCATGAAGTGGACGGGGCGGAGTGCGCGTATGTGACAGCCTCTTACTTTATAAATGAGGATAAAGAATACAACCGGACATTCCAGATGTATGTCCTTCGGAAAGATGAAGACGGAAACTGGAAGATTCTGGTGTATTATCAGATAGAGGGAGATGCTTCGGATGAGCTGTGATGATGTGACGATACTTGCAATCGAGAGTTCCTGTGACGAGACGGCGGCGGCTGTCGTGGTAAACGGTCGCGAAGTCAGATCCAGTGTGATTTCCTCCCAGATCAGCCTGCACACGCTTTACGGCGGTGTCGTGCCGGAGATTGCTTCAAGAAAGCACATAGAAAAAATCAACCAGGTGATCGAACAGGCGTTAGACGAAGCGGATATGACGCTTGACGATATTGACGCCATCGGCGTTACCTGCGGGCCGGGACTGGTGGGGGCGCTTCTGGTGGGAGTGGCGGAAGCCAAAGCGATCAGCTATGCAAAAAAGATTCCGCTGGTGGGGGTTCATCACATTAAGGGGCATATCTGCGCCAATTATATCGAAAACAAAGAGCTGACACCGCCGTTTTTGTGTCTGGTGGTATCGGGCGGGCACACACATCTGGTGCGCGTGTCGGACTATACCGGTTACGAGGTGCTTGGAAGAACCAGGGACGATGCCGCCGGCGAAGCGTTTGATAAAGTGGCGCGGGCCATCGGACTCGGATATCCGGGAGGGCCGAAGATAGAAAGGGTGGCGGCCGAAGGGAATCCGCATGCGGTGGAGTTTCCGCGGGCGAAGCTGTCCGACAGCCCGTATGATTTCAGCTTCAGCGGGTTAAAATCAGCGGTGTTAAATTATTTAAACAGCTGTCAGATGAAAGGAATCCCGGTGGTGCAGGCGGATATTGCGGCCTCCTTCCAAAAGGCGGTCATTGATGTGCTGATCGGACATGCGAAGCAGGCGATGGACGAATTTGGGATGGAACGGTTTGCGATTGCCGGAGGAGTGGCCGCAAACGCGACGCTTCGGGAGGAAATGCGCGCGGCATGCCTGGAAAAAGGCGTGGCGTTTTATCATCCGTCCCCCGTGTTCTGTACGGATAATGCGGCGATGATCGGTGTGGCGGCCTATTACGACTATTGCAGCGGAAAAAGGGACGGTCTCGATCTGAATGCGGTGCCCGGCCTTCGCCTGTGACATGCGGCCGCCGTCACGGCCTGTTTTCATATGCTGCCTTTTCAACCGCAGATTTGCGCCGCAGAAACCGCAGATTGCGGTGGAAATTCCGCTGGAAAACAGGCGAAAAGTATCTTTTACGGGGCTGCAAATTCGGGATCGCAGGGCCAGCTTTGAAATCCGGTCCGCGGTTTTTCGAAAAAACGCTCCGGTATGGAGGAAAAATGGAAACAATCACGGCAATCGTACTGGCTGCAGGCTCCGGTAAGAGAATGAACAGCCCGGTACAGAAACAATATATGGATTTGGCGGGACAGCCTGTCATCTGCTATGCGCTCAGGGCGTTTGAGGAGAGCGTGGTGACCGGGATTGTACTTGTGACAGGCAGGGGTGAGACGGAATACTGCCGTCATGAGATTGTGGAGCGATACGGATTCCGGAAAGTGACGGCGATTACCGAGGGCGGAAAAGAGCGGTACGATTCCGTTTATGCAGGTCTTCTGGCGGCATCGGGAAGCGATTATGTGCTGATTCACGACGGTGCGCGGCCGTTTGTCACACCGGACATGATCCTGCGCTGCGTGGAAACGGTACGCGTCTGCGGAGCGTGCGTGGCAGGAATGCCGGTTAAGGATACCATCCGCTATGTTGGGGAAGACGGATATGCAGGCGAGACGCCGGATCGGAAAAAACTGTGGCAGATGCAGACCCCGCAGACCTTTTCTTACTCGCTGATACGTGACGCATACGAAAAAGTGACGGCGCACAATACGGACGGAATAACGGATGATGCGATGGTGCTGGAGCGCGCCGAAGGCCCGGCGGTAAAAATCATAGAGGGCAGCTATCACAACATTAAAATCACGACGCCGGGAGATCTTCTGGTGGCAAAAACGTATCTTCAAATGCGGGATCAGACGTGATCCGGGAGGACTCTGCGCCGGGGTACGGGCAGCAGCGGAGTTTTTGACAAAAAAATGAAAAATATTTCAAAAAAGTTATTGACACGGCGGAAACCCGATGCTATAATGTCTCATGCACTGATTTGAGACATGCACACGGAGAGGTATCGAAGTGGTCATAACGAGGCGGTCTTGAAAACCGTTTGTCCGAAA